>DATEGX010000264.1:0-11008 GCA_035279875.1 Binataceae bacterium (SeqCode) | reverse complement strand
TGCCCAGGCTCGGTGATGCGAATCGACGGTAGCAAGCACGACAAACCGCCGCAGCTAGAGGAAGTCCTTGAGCCGCGCTGGGATGAAGTCGCCGATACCCTCACCGACTCCGTCGGCAGTCGCCCGTACACCCGCTCGTTCCTGAATTTCAAGTTCGCCGGGGTGAAAACCCATATTGGTCACCTTGCGTTGTCCGGAGAGAGATTCAGCCAGGTTGACGGAGGCTACCAGCGGTAGCGGCGTTCGGCTTCCTTGATCGGATAGTCATTGGCGCTCATATCTCGATGCCGCATGAGCCCATCGTCGTCGAACTCCCAATGCTCATTGCCATGAGTGCGGAACCACTGACCGTCAGCATCGTGCCATTCGTATTCGAAGCGGACCGATATCCGGTTGTTCGTGAAACACCAGAGTTCCTTCATCAACCGGTAATCCAGCTCTTTTTCCCACTTCCTTTTGAGGAATGCCTTGATTGCTTCGCGGCCTTTGAAGAACTCGATGCGATTGCGCCATTCGCAGTCCTCGGAGTAGGCCTTAGCGACGATTTCGGGATCGCGGCTGTTCCAGGCACGCTCCGCGGCCTTTACTTTCGCCAGCGCCGTTTCTGCTGTGAAAGGAGGAACGATCCGGGTGCTGACTGGAGCCGCGTTATCATCTTGTTTCTTCATTGCCTTACCGGTTCAAAAGTCCTCGACCATTGAGCTATCGCACCGCCGAGGACACACAGCTCGCGCCTGGCGCAATATGAGCGCGTCGCCGGACACGCGTCGACATCATCAGTCGAAGAAACGTTGCGCAGAAGGGTCGTGTACATGCCTGGCGCCGAATCGTTGCTTGGCAGATCCACCTCGAACCCGCATCGTGCGCCTATCCAATGCCCTCTTCAACGCCGGCATGACGATCATTCACGTTAATTAAGGCTGGTAGATATGCGAAAAGGCGCTTCAAGGTCTCTTTGAAAAGCTTCTGTGACCGACGTTGCGTCCAGGGAAGGGCTAGGCTCTAAGCGGCGTTGCATTTTGCGTTTGCAAATCGCTCGAAAATGGCGAAAGTGTGAGTTGGGATTCAAAAGGGAACATCTGCTGTGATCTGGGCAGGATAAACTCGTTTTGGAAGGAGTTGCGTAGAGGTACAACTTTAAGCCTTTTGCAGGGGGGTGAAGGTCATGAATCGACGGATAGTGTTTCTAGTCGCGTTTTTGATTTTGTGCTGCTCCCCGGGCGGTGTCTGTGCCCAACTAACCATCAACCCCGTTCCTTTTCCGATTCCACGGAAGCCTGCTGCGATTTACGCGGTCAAATTTCTGTGCGGCTTGGAACAGCCGGCGATTCCCACGCCCCCTATTCCGTTCCCTAATGAACCACCAGTTAAGCCCGGCAACTATGCTACAGCGGTAAACATCCTCAATTTTCACAACACCCTGGTAAAGATCTGCAAGAAAGCAGTAGTAGCACTGCCGGAGGCCTGTTCCGAAACCGCGCCGAATCCGAACAGAGGGACCGAATGCAACCAGTTTATCGGTATCAGGACGGATATTGTACTGACACCGGATCAGGCGCTCGAAGTTGATTGCTCTGACATCGTCAGCCTGCTGGGTGGGACAGGAGTGGGATTACCACCTTTTATCAAGGGTTTTGTTGAAATAGTGGTGCCGGCGCAGGATCAGATCTCGCTCAACGATCCTTTGGGCGTAACCGGCGTCTATACCGCCCAACAATGTACCCAAACTCCCGGGTTCCCATGTGACAAGACCCTTTTCCCCGGCGGAATCGAGGTGGAACCCCAGACCAGCCATCTCACCGAGTTGCCTCAATTCTGCGGCGGTTAGGAGGCTTGAAGCCTTATCGAACTGAAGCCAGGGGGCGCAGCCTTTTCCCGCCAGGCGGGCGGTTATCGGCACAGCCGGACTCGTTCAAGCGGCTGTCGCGAGCGTTCGTCAACTGTAGAACACCGATTAAATCTAGCAAACCACGCCATCCTGGCTCGAAGTGGCAGTCCGCAACGGGGACTATTTTTTACCCGCTGTTCTTGAGTCGCCCTGCAGGTCAGTCGAACGGCCCAAAGCAATAGATCGTCTTGGGACGCTTGGATGTCTGCTCCCAAGCCTCCGCGAATTGCTTCTCAGCGGCCGGGCTCATTTCTATCGACAGCTCGTCATAGAGTTAATCAGCCGTTAATACTGAAGTGCGGCTCGCCTGGCGACGAGCACTTCAGAGCGCGCTACAAGCTGACTCCGGTGAGATCGCGCCGTATAAACATTGGGTAGAGCAAAAAGCACCGAGTATAGAGACCAAAAGCCCTCAAGTCGGTTGTAAGCCATTGATTTTGAGGAGATTCTTGGCGCGCCCTGAGGGACTTGAACCCCCGACCCTCTGATCCGTAGTCAGATGCTCTAATCCGCTGAGCTAAGGGCGCGCGGCAGAGATCAGACCATTTTCCATATCGCGCGGCTGTCCGCAAGATGGCCGCGGGCCATGGTGCCGCTCTACAACGCGGTGGGCTGAGCCAGAGGAAGCCATACTGTGACCGTAGTGCCTTCGCGCAGGCGACTCTCGATGCGCATCGTACCGTGATGAAGCTGCACGATATGCTTGACTATCGCGAGCCCCAGGCCGGTGCCGCCAAGCTCGCGAGAGCGCGCGCGATCGACCCGATAAAATCGCTCGGTCAGGCGCGATATCGCCGCCGCCGGGATTCCTTCGCCGCTATCCGCCACTACGAACTCGACTCCCACCGGCCCCGGCCGTTCATTGCCGTTGGCGCCGTTCACGCCCGGACGGGCCGCGAGCGTTACGACTCCGCCGCGCGGCGTATATTTCAGCGAATTGTCGAGCAGGTTGAGCATAACCTGGTGGATGCGGTCGCGATCGATCTCGACCTCGGGCAATTCCGCCGAGGGCTTCAGGCTGAGCTCGATCCCGGCGCGCGCAGCCTGATCGCGCATCAGTTCCGCCGCCTCTTCGAGGATTCGCACCGGGGCGAGCGGCTCGAACTTGAGCGGCGTAAGTCCGCGTTCAAGATCGGAAAGTGAGATCAGATCGTCGATCAGCCGCGCCAGCCTGCGCGACTGACGTTCGATAATACCGAGGAAGCGCTGGCGGGTATCGGGGTCGTCGACCCCCTTTCGCAGTGTTTCGGCATAACCGCAGAGGGCGGTCAGCGGCGTGCGCAGTTCGTGGGTCAGATTGGCGATGAAATCCGAACGGAGCGTTTCATAGGCCTTGAGCCGGGTAATATCGTGAAAGACAAATACCCGTCCTGCCCCGGCACCGCCGCCCAAACGCACCGGCGCGGCGCTGACCTCGAGGTAGCGCGGGGCCGGATTCTGTATCGGCACCTCGGCGGTGATTACTTCCTTGGGATCGGGCGAGGTCGCCCGCGCGATGAACTCCTGCAGGCGCGGATCGCGGCACAACTCGATAAAATGGCGCCCGTTGTACGCGGCCTCCGGTTGCAGCGCGAACAGCCGACGGGCGGCACCGTTGAGCAGCACGATCTGGCCGTGCGCGCCGGTAACCACCACGGCCTCGCTCATGCTGCGCAGAATCGCGTCGAATTCGCCGCGCTGCTCGTCGAGCGAGTCGACCTCGAGCGCAACCCGGTCGGCTACTTCGAGCAGGCGGCGCTCGGCCCGGCTCATCGAATCATGCTGGTCGGCCGCGACGTGCGGGGGCGGTTCGCGGCGCTCGAGCGCGTCGATCAGGACCCCCAGGCGCTCGCTATGTTCCTGCCAGGTGCGCGAGGCTCGGGCCGCGGTCAGTCCACCCAGGAGCAGCCCGGCAGCTATCGCCAGGGCCACCCAGAAAGCCGCGAGCGTACCGCCAGCGGCCAAGACTATGAGGACGATCGCCGCCGGCAGCAGGCTCAGAAAGATCGCCAGGGCGAGCCGGAGGCTGAAAGGCCTATCCAAGCGCGTCCGGGTTGAACCGATAGCCGACGCTGCGCACCGTCAGGATCAGTTCAGGGCGGGCGTCATCACGTTCAATCTGCTGGCGCAGCCGCCGGACATGCACGTCGATCGTGCGTGGTTCGACGAAAGTATCGCGGCCCCAGACCAGGTCGAGCAACTGCTCGCGCGTGTAGACTCGCATCGGATGCTGGACGAAAAATCGCAACAACTCGAATTCACGGAGAGCCAACTCGCGGCGCTCGCCCTCGACGAAGACCTCGTAAGTGCCAAAGTCGATCTTGAGCCGGCCCCGTTCGAAGAGCGCCGGCGCCAGATGGTCGCTCACGGCACTTACGCGGCGCAACAAGGCCTTGACCCGTGCCACCACCTCCCGCGGGCTGAAGGGCTTGACCACGTAGTCGTCGGCACCCATCTCAAGGCCGAGGACGCGGTCGACCTCCGCGCCCTTGGCGGTAACGACGATAATCGGCAGTCGCGCGGTCTCGGGGTTGGCGCGCACCCGCCGGCACAGCTCCAGGCCGGACATCTGCGGCAGCATCAAATCGAGCAGGACCAGATCGGGAACGCGCCGCCCGATCCGATCGAGCGCCTCGGCCCCGTCGGCCGCTTCCTCCACTACGAAGCCCTCTTGCGACAGGTTGTAGCGGATAAGCTCGCGGATATCGTTCTCGTCTTCGACCACGAGAACCTTCTGGCGCAGCCGTTCGCGGGCCGCTTCGGTTGCAGTATTCATGGCCGTTGCTTCTTGTCCATGTGGCGAATCGTCCTTCCCTTCACCATGTAAACCACCATCTCCGCGATGTTCGTCGCATGGTCGGCGATCCGTTCGAGGTATTTCGAGACGAACAGTATCTGGGTCGCGCGCGAAATCGTGCCTGGATCCTCGGCCATATAGCTGAGCAGCTCCCGGTAAATCTGGTAGTTGAGGGCGTCGACCTCATCGTCGCGTTCGATCACTTCTTCGGCCAGCGCAGTGTCGTCGCGCACGAAGGCGTCGAGGCTGTCCTTGACCATCGTTTGGGCGATCGCCGCCATCCGGGGGATATCGATATAGGGTTTTATTTGAGGCTGCTCGTTCAGTTCGATTACCCGCTCGCAAATATTGACCGCGTTGTCGCCGATCCGTTCGAGGTCGGTGGTGATCTTGAGTCCGGTGGTGATGAAGCGCAGGTCGCTGGCGGCGGGCTGGTGAAGGGCCAGCAACCGAATCGAACGCTCGTCGCTCTCGATATCCATGCGGTTGACTTCGGCGTCGCGCGCGATCGTCTGGCGGGCCTTGGGGGTATCGCGTTCGACCAGCGACTCGACCGCGTCGATAATCTGGCGCTCTACCAAACCACCCATCTTGAGCAACTCCGCTCGCAGGCCGCGCAATTCCTCCTCATACTGACGGTTGGTATGTTGCGGCTGGGAAGTATCCATAGTTGCTATCTCCCCGGCATTAGCCGAAGCGGCCAGTGATATAATCCTCGGTCTCGCGGCGGGACGGATTGGTAAAAATCTGCCTGGTTTCGCCGAACTCGATCAAATCGCCGGTATACAAAAAAGCCGTATAGTCGGAGCAGCGGGCGGCCTGCTGCATATTATGCGTTACGATAACTATGGTGTAATTCTCCTTGAGTTCGAGTAGTAACTCCTCGATGCGCGCGGTCGAAATCGGATCCAGAGCCGAGCACGGCTCGTCCATCAGCAGCACTTCGGGTTTGACCGCCAGCGCGCGCGCCACGCACAACCGTTGTTGCTGGCCGCCCGAAAGACTGGTGCCGGGACGATTCAGCCGGTCCTTGACCTCGTCCCACAGGGCCGCCTGGCGCAGGCTCATCTCGACGACCCGGTTCCGCTCGGCGCGCGACACCGCAACGCCGTTGAGTTTCAGCCCGGCCGCGACGTTGTCTGCCACCGACATGGTCGGAAACGGCGTCGGCTTCTGAAAAACCATCCCGATCCGGCGGCGCACGTCGACCGGATCAACCCCTGGCGCGTAAATGTCCTCGCCATCAAGCGCCACCTCGCCCGCAACCCTGGCGCCGGGCACAACTTCATGCATCCGATTGAGGCAGCGCACCAGCGTCGATTTACCGCATCCCGAAGGCCCGATGATCGCGGTGACCCGGTTCGCGCTGACCGCCATGCTGATCTCGTGGAGGGCATGGTTGGAGCCGAAGTAAGCGTTCAAATGGCGCGTAACCATTTTGTCGGGCATGTACTATCTCGCAACCCTGGCGGCGCCCCTGGTCACCCATCGTACGCCCAACTCGAGTGCGAGAACGATTGTGGTCAGCACCAGCGCGCCCGCCCAGGCCTGCCGCTGCCAATCGGCGAACGGCGATATGGCATAAGTGTAGACCTGCACGGTCAAAGACGCGATTGGCTGAGTGAGGGAAGTCGACCAGAAGCGATTGCCGAAAGCGGTGAATAGCAGCGGCGCGGTCTCCCCAGCCACCCGGGCGATGGCCAGGATGACCCCGGTCGCAATTCCGCCGGCCGCCGTCGGCGCCACCACCGAAACGGTGGTTCGCCAGCGCGGGACCCCCAGCGCCAGTGCCGCTTCGCGCAACTCGTGCGGCACGAGCAGGATCATCTCCTCGGTAGTGCGCGTAACCAGGGGAATCATAATGATCGCGAGCGCGATAGCACCGGCGAGGGTGGAGAACGAACCGCTCGGTCGGACCACCAGCGCGTAGACGAAAATGCCAATTACGATCGATGGGATTCCCATCATCACGTCGGCCGCGAAGCGTACGACCTGCGCCAGCTTGCGGCCCGGGTTTTCGGACAGGTAGATACCGGCGCCGATACCCGTGGGCACTCCCATCAGTATCGCGACGCCGACCAATTCGAAGGTCCCGGCAATGGCGTTGGCCATACCACCGCCTGGCTGCCCGACCGGCGCCGGCATCTTGATGAAGAAGTCCCAATTGACGCTCGACGCACCCTTGCTGAGCAGGTAGGCGAGCACCAAAAACAGCGGCACCAGGGCCACGACGGTCGCCAGTACCGTCAGCCCGACCATGCAATTGCTCTTTAATTTGCGCAGGAAATGTCGGCGTGAGGCCAAAGCTGCGACCGCTGTCATACGGCCCCGCGAAAGCGGCGTTGGGCGGCGCCCAGCACCAGCGCGCGCGCCACAACATTGAGCACCAGACCCAGCACCAGCAGCACCAGCCCGAGCTCCATCAAGGCCGAAACGTTGAGTACCGTCAGCGCCTCGACGAATTCGTTAGCGATCACGCTGGCGAGGGTCGACGAGGGCGCGAAGAGCGAAGCGGAGATTTCGGGACGGTTGCCGATAACCATCGCGACCGCGATCGTCTCGCCGAGCGCGCGCCCCAGACCGAGCATTATTGCGCCGATAATCCCCGAGGTCCCGAAGGGCAGCACCGCTATCCGTACCATCTCCCACTTGGTGGCACCCAAGGCCAGGGCCGCCTCGCGCTGACTTTGTGGCACAACCCGGAACACATCGGTGCAGACCGACGCGATATATGGGAGCACCATAATTGCCAGCACGACCCCCGCCGTAAGCATCCCGACAGAAACCCGCGGGCCGCTGAAAAGCGGAATGAATCCGAGGTAATTGCCAAGTGCGGGCTCAACGTAGTCGCGCAGCCATGGTCCGAGGACGAAAATGGCCCACAAACCGTAGACTACGCTCGGAATCGCGGCCAAAAGCTCGACCAGAAAACCGAGCTTCCGGCTAAGCCATACTGGGGCCATTTCGCTCAGACACAATCCGACGCCGAGGCTGAGAGGGACCGCGATTATCAGCGCGATTCCTGACGAAACCATCGTCCCATAAATGAACGGCAAGGCGCCGTACTGGTCGCTGCTTGGATCCCAGTCGCTGCTGGCGAGGAAGGAGAGGCCAAAATGCCGAATTGACGGCATCGAATTGGCGATCAGCTCCAGCGTAATCCCGGCCAAAAGAGCGAGGATTAAGACCGCTAAAACTGCTGTAAACGTGAAGAAGATCGGGTCGCCGAGCCCGCGGATACGAAAGACCCGCCGGCGCGCCGCCTGCCCCACCACCCCGATCCGCTCGCCGATCGTATTCGCTGAATCAGCCAAAATCTGCTTCTAGCGACCAGACTCTCGAATCTGATCCTTCACCGTCTCGGATAATAGCGCCAAATTGTTACGAAAGTGTGAAATGGCGGCGAATGAAAGGTGAAACGGAGTCGAAAACTCCGGGATTGCGAGGCTTTCGGTAAGATTTTGTACGGATTTTGGTGGAAGTGGAGGCGGCGAGCGGATTCGAACCGCTGAATGGAGGTTTTTGCAGTCTTGTGAGCGAATCGATGTTTCAGAACGCTTCGACCGGCAATCGAGCGTTATTGACGAGCACAGCGCGCAACCTGTAGAAAACGAGCGCATGCGCAGGTTACTTTAGCCGTTCCTCACTGACGGCGGAGGTGTGATGACTCGGCGATTGCAGTCGGTTGCCGGAATTTCGCGCCGCGAATTCCTTGCGCTCGGCGCCGCGGCAGGGATGGCTATCAGTGTGCCGGGCCTGGTTTCGTCGTTTGTCCCGCGCGCTGCCGCCGTCTCGCCTTCACTCCTTCAGTCGCTAAACGGCGGATGGTTGATGCGGAAGTTTCAATCCGGCGACAACGGCACGGAACTTAGTGCGCCGGGCATTTTCGTAGCCGATACGCAGCCCGCAATCGTTCCAGGAACAGTACTAACCTCGCTGGTTGCCAACGGAAGCGAGCCCAATCCCTACTTCGGCAGCAACCGCACGAGCGTTCCGGATCTTGGCCAGGACCACAACGAGTCAGTCTACACCTACTGGTTCTTCCGCAAATTCAGGTTGGCGCAGCCTCTACTTCCGAACGGTCATATTTTCCTGCTGTTTCGCGGGATCAACTACCAGGCCTCCCTTTTCCTCAACGGCAGCGTCGTCGCGCCAATGGTTGACGGTCAATTCCAGCGGTTCAGTTTCGATGTCACCGACCTTGTTCGGAAGGGGACCAATGTTCTCGCAGTCCTGATTACTCCGCCACTGCCGGCTGGCAACCCCGACTCAAACAATCCCGGGAATCCACCCCCAGGCCACGGCCCCGGTGCTGTAAGCTGGCCTTCTGTCTGCCAGGGCGGCGATCAAATGCTGGGTGAGAGCGTTACCGGGCAGTTCAGCGGCGGATGGGACTTCGTGCTCAGTCTCGGAGACCGAAATGCCGGCATCTGGGATGACGTGGCGCTGCTGTTCACCGGCCCGGTTTTGTTCGCATCCGATCCGCAAATCACAACCAGGATCGCCTGGCCCGCCGCAGGTGACCAGCCGCCGGCCTCGGCCGAGGTGTGCGCCAATGTTGAGATCAACAATCCCTCATTGACCGGCATCAGCGTACAGGTCGTGCTCGACGTCGCCGGCATTTCGAAAACTGTCACGGCACAGATCGATCCGAATAGCACGCTGAGCCTGCCCATCACTGTGAGGTTGCCCAATCCCGATTTGTGGTGGCCGAATGGCCAGGGGACGCAGACATTGTATCCCGCGGTTGTCACTCTGATGGTGAACGGCGCAGTTTCAGACAGCTATCAGTGCAACATCGGCGTGCGCGAGATCAGCAGCGACGTAGATTCCGTGACCGGCGGCCGCCTTTTCACGATCAACCGCCGCAAGGTCTTTATTCGCGGCGGCAACTGGTGCTTCGTTGATGCGATGCTGCGGCATTCGGCACAGAACTACGATGACCAGGTTCACCTACATCAGCTCGCAAATCTTAACCTGATCCGGATCTGGGGCGGCGGCAATATCGAGCGGCCCGAATTCTACGACGCATGTGACAAGTATGGACTGCTCGTGTGGCAGGAGTTTCCCGTTACCGCCGATTGTAAAAATTTCGACAATCCAGACGGAGACGAACCGTTCCTCTCCTGCGCCCAGGACTCGATCATCATGTTGCGCAACCACGCGAGTCTCGCCTTGTGGGTGGGAGGCAACGAGGCTCCGCCGCGCAGCTCTCTGAATAATGGCTTGATTAAACTTATCGCCCAGTACGATAAGAAGACCGACTACGTGCCGTATTCGACGGATTTCTCGGCAGGATTCGGACCGGCGGACGGCCCGTACGATATCAAGGATCCTCGCCTCTTCTTTAATACGAGCGACGGAAATTCAAACGCCTTCAATCCAGAGTACGGTTCGGTCGGATTCCCGGTTATCGAATCACTACGCAGGTTTATCCCCGACAGCGATCTCTCGGATCTCAACAAAATTCTCGTCACGCAGAATACCTTCAACGAGCTGTATGACTCCTGGTTCCAGCATCACTTTCAGCCATTCTTCAGCGGTGTGAATACGACTCCGGATCAGCTTCAGCTTTACGGTCGCCCAACCGACATCGTGGCATTTTGCGAGCAGGCACAGGCCGCGCAGTACCTGCAGTATAAGGCGCTGTTTGCGGGGCTGAATGCCTTCATGTGGACGACCTATAGCGGAGGCAATCTATGGCGGTCGCAATGCGGATGGCCGGGGATGAGGGGCTTTCTTTTTGATCCATACCTCGAGGCGACGGGCGGATTTTTCGGCGCGCGCATCTCGTGTGCGCCGATCAGCGTGCAGATCAATCTCCTTACCTATGACGTCGTGGTCGTAAACAACACTTCCGAATCGTTACCCGCGGGTCTCCAGATCGACGTCACATTCTGTGACGGGACCGGCAAGTCGCGCTCCGATCTTGCGAAGAGCTTCACGACCTCGTCGCCGGTCGACGCCGCGGGCATCCTGAACGTCGGAATGCTGCCGCTGGCGACGGAGCTCGCCAAGACTCCGCTGCTGATCGTACGGACCAAATTGAGCGACGCCTCAGGCAAGGTGCTCGCGAACAACCTCGATTGGATATCCAATGCGACGACGGGTGAGCCTTATGCTCCCCTTCGCAACTTGCCACCCGTCAAGCTCATCAGCAGAGCCAAGGGCAGGAGCAACTCGACAGGTTTCGCCAAGGTTACGCTGACCGCTCGGAATCCAGGCAAGACGTTAGCTTTCTTCAATCGGATTCGCGTCTATCCGTTTGGATCAACTTCGCTGCTGCAGCCGGTTTTCCACTCGGACAATTATTTCTCGCTGCTTCCCGGAGAAAGGACGACAGT
>DATEGX010000263.1:0-8526 GCA_035279875.1 Binataceae bacterium (SeqCode) | reverse complement strand
TTCCCCGACCACGCAAGGCTCGACAAATTCGTCGCTCACGTTGGCCGCGTACGCCGCTTCGACAGCCGCACGGGCACCGCCGGCGGGCTTACCCTCGCCGCGCACAATTGCACGCCAGGCCCGTTCGGTTCGCTCCCAGCGCTTATCGCGATCCATCGCGTAGTAGCGTCCCGAGACTGAGGCGATCCGGCCGCAGCCGAGCGCTTTCAGTTCGGCTTCGAGGCGATCGATAAAAGGCAGGGCCGACCGCGGCGGTTTGTCGCGGCCGTCGAGCACCGCATGCACGGCAATCTGCGAGACACCTTCGCCGGCAGCCATCTTCAGCAGCGCGAGCAGGTGGTCGATATGGCTATGCACACTGCCGTCGGACAGCAGCCCCCATAGGTGAAGGGTGCGACGCTCGTCGCGCACGGTATGCATCGCGCGCAGCAGAACCTGATTACGGAAAAGCTCTCCGGTCTCGTTCGCCTTGTTAATCCGCATCACGTCCTGGTAGATGACGCGGCCGGCGCCGATCGTCAGATGGCCGACCTCCGAATTGCCCATTACTCCCGGTGCCAAGCCCACGGCTTCACCCGAAGCGTCGATTTCAGTGTGGGCCTGGGTTTGGAAAAGCCGTTCCATGGTTGGCGTGCGCGCGGCCAAGATCGCGTTGGCTTCGCGTGCCTGGCGCAGCCCCCAACCGTCGAAAATTATCAGCGCCGCGACTGGCCGGGAGCTCATCGCGCGGCTCTCGCGCCAGGTTTGAAGACGCTCGCTCCCGGATACACCGCCCGCTCACCGAGTTCCTCGGCGATACGCAGCAGGCGATTATACTTGGCGGTGCGCTCGCCACGGCTCATCGAACCGGTCTTAATCTGACCGGCGCCACTGGCGACCGCGAGGTCGGCTATAGTGGTGTCTTCGGTCTCGCCTGAGCGATGCGAAATAACCGCCGTGTAGCCGGCCTTGCGCGCAATCTCGATTGCTTCCAGGGTCTCGCTGAGCGTTCCGATCTGATTGACCTTGATCAGGATCGAATTGGCGGCATTCTCCGCGATACCACGCCGCAGGCGCTCCGGATTGGTGACGAAGAGATCGTCCCCCACCAGCTGCGTGCGTCCGCCAAGCTCGCGCGTCAGCATTTGCCACCCTGCCCAGTCGTCCTCGGCGAGCCCGTCCTCGATTGACACAATCGGAAAGCGATCGATGAGGTCGGCGTAAAAGCGCACCATCTGTTCGGAATTGCGTGATTGCCCGCCGGATCGCGCGAAGACGTAGGCCCCGTCCTGATAAAATTCACTGGAAGCCGGGTCGAGCGCGATCGCGATATGCTCACCCGGCCGGTAGCCGGCCTTGGCGACTGCTTCCATGATCATCTCGAGCGGCTCCTGGTTGCTGCGGAGATTGGGAGCGAAGCCGCCCTCGTCGCCGACGTTGGTCGAATGGCCATGCTTTTTCAGAACGGCCGCCAGCGCGTGAAAGACCTCCGCACCCATTCGGATCGCTTCGGCAAAGTTGCCCGCGCCGAGCGGCACGATCATGAATTCCTGCATGTCGACGCTCGAATCTGCATGCTTGCCGCCGTTGAGAACGTTCATCATCGGGACCGGCATCACGTGGGCGTCGGGATTCAGATGGCGATAGAGCGGCAGGCCGCGCGAGGCCGCCACCGCATGAGCGGCAGCGAGCGAGACCCCCAACAGCGCATTTGCCCCCAGGCAGGATTTGTTGGGCGTGCCGTCGAGCTTGATCAGGGCCTCGTCGAGCGCCGACTGGCTGGCGGCATCGGTGCGCGCAAATTTGGGCGCGATTATCTGGTTGACATTGCCGACCGCTTTCAGCACGCCTTTGCCGCCGTAACGCTTCGCGTCGCCGTCACGCAACTCCAGCGCTTCGTGCACCCCGGTCGACGCCCCCGAAGGGACCGCCGCCCTTCCGAAAGCGCCCTGGTTCAGGCGGACGTCAACTTCGACAGTCGGGTTGCCGCGCGAATCGATAATCTCGCGTGCGCGGATTTCACTGATGATCGTGGACATTCGTCGCCTCGCTCCAAAATCCAGAAAAGCAGGATTCGAGGACCGACGAAAGCATTTACCGGAATCGGCGCGAATTCGCGGCCGGCGCGGGTCTCGCCGTTACTGGCCCTGATCGAGCTTATGCATACGCTCGTTAACACGGCTACGCAGCGGTTCTTCCCACAGCGTGGACATCGGTCGCGCCAGGCTGAACACTTCGACCAGCGTCTTCTGCACCTCGACATCTTCGGCGGTGAGCGCGTCCAGGATCAGGAAATAGCGCAAATCTTCCGCGGACATCTGCGGACGTTCGCCGGTGGTCTGCGGATAGGAGAAATCGAAATTCGCGGCGAGACTCCACGGCGCGCTTACCACCTCGGCGGCCTTGGCAAAAAACTCCGGGGCAAACGCGTCTAACCCGTTTGGCGCGGCGGCGCGCCGTTCGAGGATTTGTGCGAGCGCATCGGCTTGCAGCGACGCCGAGCTCATTCCCTGGCCGTACACCGGATTGAAGCTGCTGATCGCGTCACCCAGCACGATGAACCGTTCGGGGAATGCTCCCAGCCGTTCGTAATGACGCAAGACGCTGGTAGGGAAGCGGTGGTGAGTAATTTCGTCGACTCGCTCCGCGTCTTTGACGATCTCGTAGAGTTGCGGCGTAGGCAGGTTCCTGACGAATTCCATGAAGCCGCTTTCATCCTGAGGCGGGTATTCGCCGAACCGTCCGGCCAGGCTGAGCTGCCATATCCCGTCCTCGATCAGAACGAGCGCCCCGCCGCTGGTATATTTGGGCGGGGGCCCGCCGAAGAGCGTAAAAAGTCCCGCCTCGCCGTGGTAATTCGGTATACGAAACTTGGTGCTCGAATAGGCGAAATCAACCCCGATGACGGTTTCCTGCGGCGCCTCGAAACCCATCTCGGGCAGCCATCGGCGCGCATGCGATCCGCGCCCCCCGCAATCGACCACCAGGTCCGCGGCAAGCGACAGCGGTTCACCGGCGCGCCGGTAGCGCACGCCCTCGACCCGTCCGTTGCGATAAATGAGCGTTTCGACCGGTGCATCACATTCCGCGCTGATATTGGGCACGGCCAGCGTGAATTGCCTGATGCAATGCTCGAGCAATCCGCGGCTTTGGCTATAGAGCTGCAGCCCCAGGTCATGCGGTTCCTTGACCGTTCCGGTCAGCGAATAGGAGACCCCATCGGGCCGGTAAACCGGGAAATCCTTGCTCATCCGGACCGGCACCGCGCCCATCGCGTGCAGCCTGTCCGTGAAACCGGGATAGAGCCGCGACAGCACCCTTAAGCCGCCCAGCAGCACGGTATGCAGATGATTTCCCTGCGGCGTCGACTTGTGCACCTGCGGGCGCGATTCGATATGGTCGCGCTCGAGAATCGTGACGCGTTCGAAATGGTCCGACAGCACTCGCGCGGTCACCAGTCCGCCGATACTCCCGCCGATCACGATCGCATGCCCACCGAGGCGACTCGCCATTCGTTTCTCCTTGCGCGCGCAGGCTGCAGCGCCTAATCAAGCTAGCGATACCACGGCGCGGGCGCCAGACGGAATTTTACGGTGGCGGTGGGATACGACGATTCCGGTCGTTCCCCGTGGAGCTTCGGAAGGAAGACCGGGATTCGCTTTCAACCCGGATAGAAATCAGTGGCGGAAATGGCGTACGCCGGTGAAAACCATCGCGAGGCCGAGCCGGTCGGCCGCTTCGATCACCTCGGCATCGCGGGTCGAGCCACCGGGCTGGGCGATCGCGGTCGCACCCGCCTCCGCTGCGAGCGTTGGTCCATCGGGGAACGGAAATAGGGCCTCCGACACCAGCACCGAGCCCTTGAGAGGGACCCCGAGCCGAGCGGCCTTCTCGCGTGCGGCGTAGACCGGGTCGATACGCGAGGTCGCGCCGCCGCCGACCGCGAGAGTGCGGTCTTCAGCAACGAAGACGATCGCATTTGACTTGACGTGCTTGCACACTCGGATGCCGAAGTTCATCGCGCGCAATTCAGCCTCGTCCGGCCGCCGCCGTGTGACCACGCGCGCCTGGTGGGCGTCTTCAAGGCTCAGGTCGGGAGTCTGGACCAGCAATCCGCCTACGACCTTTTTTATGTCCAGCTCACCACGATCCGCCGCCTCCGGATGAAACCGCATCACGCGCCGATTCTTCTTCTTGCGAAGGAATTCCAACACCGCGGGTGGAAACTCGGGGCCGATCAGCACCTCAGTGAAGAGCTCGTCTACCGCACGCGCGAACTCCAGGTCCCAGGGGCGGTTCGAGATGATGATTCCGCCAAACGGCGAATCAGGATCGGTCGCGAAGGCCTTGCGCCAGGCTTCGATCAGGGTCGGCGCGACGCCGACCCCGCACGGCGTATTGTGCTTCAGGATCGCGACCACCGCCTCGCCGCCATAGTCCGCGAAATCGAGCATCAGGCCGACGGCCGAGCTGATGTCGAAGACGTTGTTGAACGACAATTCGCGACCATGCAGTTGCTGCGCGATCTTCGAAAAATCGCCGTAAAGCGCGCCGCTTTGATGAGGATTCTCGCCGTAGCGCAGCATCTGGGTGCGCCCCAGCGCGAGGCTGAAGCTTTCGCCCAAGGGCGCCGACTCGTCGCCCGCGGCACCAAGCCAATTCGAGATCGCGGAATCGTAGGCGGTTACGCGGGCGAAGGCCTTGCGCATCAAACGCCATCGCGTAGCCGCGCCTAGCGAGCCGCCATTTTCGTCGAGTTCGCGGATGATCGCGGCGTAGTCGTACGGGTCCACCACCACCGCGACCCCGGCATAATTCTTGGCGGCCGCGCGCACCATTGCGGGACCGCCGATATCGATATTCTCGATTGCGTCTTCGAGCGTGACGTTCGCGTCCGCAACGGTGCGCTCGAACGGATAGAAATTCACCACCACCAAATCGATCGGCTCGAGTTGATGTTCGTCCATCTGCCGGCGATGCGACAAATCGCCGCGGCGCGCGAGGATTCCGCCATGGATCCGGGGATGCAGGGTCTTGACCCGGCCGTCGAGAATCTCCGGGAACCCGGTGAAGTCTTCGACCGCCTTGACCTTCACTCCCGCCGCTTCAAGCGCGGCCTTGGTGCCGCCGGTCGAGATTAGCTCGGCGCCGTGGCGCGCCAACGCGCGGGCCAAATCGGCCAAGCCGCGCTTGTCGGAAACCCCCAGCAATGCGCGCGCGATCCTGATCCGGTCGGTCGCCATGGCTCCGCTCATTCGTTGCGATAAATCCGCGGCACGCGCCGGCCGACCGTGCAGAGCATTTCGTATGAAATAGTCTGTGCCAGGCGCGCGACGTCGTTGACACTGATCATCGCCTCGCCCGCGCCGCCCCATAGAATCACTTCGTCGCCGATTCGCACCTCGGGCACGTCAGTCACGTCGACCATCGTAAGGTCCATGCAGACCGCGCCGACCACCGGCGCGCGCCGTCCGCGAATCATCACTTCGCCGCCGAACTGCAACCCGCGCCGATAGCCGTCCGCGTAGCCGACCGCGAGCACGCCGATCGAACTTTCGCGCGGCGTGACGTAGGTATGGCCGTAGCTGACGCCGCATCCTGCTGCTACGCGCTTCACCTGCATCAGCCTGGTCTTGAAGGTCATTACCGGGCGCAGTTCGATTTTCTCGCGCATCGCATGGACGGGCGGCAATCCGTACAGCGAGAGCCCCGGACGCATCAGGTCGAAATGGGAGTCGGGCCGCAAGACGATCGCTGCCGAATTCGCCACATGGTTTCGCGGCAATTCAAAGCCAGCCGACCGCAGCCGCGCGATCGCCTGGTTGAAGACCGACAATTGGCGATCGGTCACCAGGCTTGCCGGGTCCGCCGCGGTCGCCAGGAGCGTGAAAGCACCTTCGAGTTTGAGCGTGCGGGCGCGGCGCAGCGCGTCGATGACCTGGTCGAGATCGTCGGGCAGAATTCCCAGGCGGGTCGCGCCCGTATCGAGCTTCAGATGAACCGGGAAGTCGCGCCGGCCGAGCCGTTCCGCTGCCCGATCGAGCGGGTCGATTACCGCCGGATCGAATAGGGGCGCGGTGACGTCGAGTTCGACGATACGCTCGGACTGGTCGGCAAAAAAACCACCGAGCAGGTAGATTCGCTCGGCCACTCCGGCGGCCCGCAGGCCGGCCGCCTCCTCGACCGTGGCGATCGCGAAATGGCGACAGCCCTCGTCGCGCAGCGAACGTGCAACCTCCGCCGCGCCATGGCCGTAGGCGTCGGCCTTGACCACCGCCATGATCTTTGCGCCGTTCGCGTAGGCGCTTAGCGCGCGATAATTGGCACGTAACGCACGCAAATCGATTTCAGCCACGGTCGGCCGCCCGAACCCATCCTCAAGCTCAACCCCGGTCACGCTGATTCCCCCTAATCATTGCCGCGGCCATTTTATTTTGGCGCTACCGTTCTGATCATCCGATTGCGAATGGCCTCACGCAAACCCGCCAGACCCGTTGCCCCGATTTTTGTCCACAAAACCGGTCCCGCTCCCCGGAATTGTGCAAAACAGACACCCCAGCGCTTGATTTTGCCACAGTCGCGGCTCGACCGCGCATTTTTGACACTGTTCCGGCCGCGATGATATAAAAATATATCGGCTGGGGGTGTGCGGAAGCACTGAGAACTCGCAAGAGAACCCCTCGAACCTGATCCGGGTAATACCGGCGTAGGGAAGCCAAGGCCTTCCGCTCGGGACCCATCTTGCTCCGAGGCGTAAGCCGCTTCCCCAGGCCCATTATGGAAGTGGCCGCCAAAGATGTCCGACGATTTCAGCTTCTCGATTCAACTGAACGGAGAGACTCGACCAATCGGCGGCGACCCGCACCTGGTCGCGCTGATCGAGAGGCTTAAACTGCGCCGCGGCAGAATCGCCGTCGAGCTCAACCACGCCGTCGTCCCCAAGGCCGAATGGGATGCGATCGTACTGCGGCCGGGCGACCAGCTCGAGATCGTCAACTTCGTCGGGGGTGGATAAGCGGATTAGGTGTGGCAACGTTTTCGCCCTGGAGATCAAAATGCTTACCGATCAACCCTTCGTGCTTGCCGGCCGGCAGTTCAGTTCGCGCCTGATCGTCGGCACCGGCAAGTATCGCGACTTCGCTGAAACCCGCGCCGCCGTTGAGGCCAGCGGCGCCGAGATCGTCACGGTCGCCGTGCGGCGGGTGAATATCACCGACTCGGGCAAGGAAAATCTGCTCGATTTCATCGATCCCCAGCGCTACCAGATTCTGCCCAACACCGCCGGCTGCTATACCGTCGAAGAGGCGGTGCGCACCTGCCGTCTGGCGCGCGAGGCCGGGGTCGGCGACATGGTGAAGCTCGAGGTTATCGGCGACCAGGCAACGCTCTTTCCCGACGTCCCCGCCACCCTCGAAGCCGCGAAGATCCTGGTCAAGGAAGGCTTCAAGGTGCTGCCGTATATAACGGACGACCCGGTTGCGTGCCTCCGGCTGGCCGAAATCGGCTGCGCCGCGGTGATGCCGCTGGCCGCGCCGATTGGCTCCGGGATGGGCATTCGCAATCCCTACAATCTCCGCATAATCCTCGAGCAGGCGCGGGTCCCCGTGATTGTCGACGCCGGCGTCGGCACCGCCTCCGATGCGGCCGAAGCGATGGAACTCGGTTGCGACGGATTGCTCATAAATTCGGCGATCGCCAGCGCCAAGGATCCGGTCGCGATGGCGCGCGCGATGAGGCTCGGGATCGAGGCCGGCCGGCTCGCCTATCTGTCGGGCCGTATCGACATGAAACTCTACGCGACCGCCTCGAGCCCGCTTGGCGGCCTGATCCGGTAACGCGGCGGATGTCATCCAGCCGGGCCGGCGCCCTCTTCCGGCTCTATCTGATTACCGATCGTAAGCTCGCGGCCGGGCGGGGCGGGCTGGTTGCGGTGGTTGAAGCCGCCCTCGCCGGCGCCGCCCGGGTCGCGGCCCCTGGCGCCGTTGCGGTTCAATTGCGCGAGAAGGACCTTAACGCTCGCGAACTATTCGACCTGGCGCTTGCTCTCCGCCCAGTATGCACCCGCTTCGGCGCGCCGTTGCTGGTAAACGACCGCATCGACGTGGCCTTGGCCGCGGCCGTCGACGGCGTCCATCTGCCGGCCGATTCGCTCGCGATCGCCGACGCCCGCACGCTGATGGGCTCGCGGTTAATCGGCATTTCGACCCATCGCTTCGAGGAAGTCAGCGCCACCGCGGCCGCGCAGGCTGATTTCGCGGTCTTCGGGCCGATCTACGACCCGCTCTCAAAGCCCGCCTACGGACCCGCCGCGGGACTCGGCGCGCTGGCCGAAGCAGTGCGAGCCGCCGGCTCGATGCCGCTCTATGCGTTGGGCGGAATCGATGCTGTTCGCTGTGCTGAAATCGCGCGCCTTGAGAAGAGCGCGCGGCCCGCGGGAATCGCAGTAATAGGCGCGGTCCTGGGCGCCGCCGATCCGTCTTCCGCCACGAGCGTTTTGCTAACGGCGGCGGTGAATGCGTTGGCAAGCGCTTCCGGCATTGCCAACGA
>DATEGX010000262.1:0-7553 GCA_035279875.1 Binataceae bacterium (SeqCode) | reverse complement strand
AGGCTGCCCGGCACTGGACTATCATTTGATTATGCAAACCGAGCATGATCCGCGAGGACCGGCCGTTCCCGAGTCCTCCAACGATGATAGTGGAGATTCCACCGCTGCATCGCAGCCAGGCCCGCGACCGCCGGAGCATCGTCCACTCTACCTTCCCTCGTGTGGCGTGCTTTGCGATATCTTCTGGTGGGCTCGTCAAAAATAGTGCGCGCCGGATTCAGGAGACAGGAGCAGCGGCATGAAAAGTAACGGAGCTGAAGGGCACGCGGCCGCACCCCGGCAAAATGGCCACGAGATGGGCAGCGGCGCACCGTCCGCCCCTCGCGCAATGGATATCGCGAGCCTCGTCGACGTGGAAAACGGCACCCTCAACGCCCGCATCTATCACGATCCGGCGATCTACCAGCTCGAGCTCGAACGAATCTTCGCACGTTCATGGCTGTTCCTGTGCCACGAGAGCCAGATTCCCAAGCCGGGGGACTTTTTCGCGACCTACATGGCCGAAGATCCAGTGCTGGTTGTCCGCCAGCGCGATGGCTCGATTGCCGCGTTTCTCAACCAATGCCGCCATCGCGGCATGCGCTTCTGCCGCGCCGACCTCGGCAATGCCAAGGTCTTTATGTGTTCATACCACGGCTGGACCTATGACATTGCGGGCAACCTGATTTCAGTACCGCACGAGGAGGACGGCTTCCATACCGCGCTCGACAAGAGCCAGTGGGGGCCGATCAAGATCCCGCGGCTCGACAATTTCAAGGGCCTGATCTTTGGTAATTGGGACAACGCGGCGCCCTCGTTCGAGGACTACCTGGGCGATATGAAGTGGTACATGGAAGGCTACTTCGACCGCACCGAGCAAGGCACCGAGGTTATCGGCGGACTGCATAAGTGGGTGCTCAAGTGTAATTGGAAATTCGCCGCCGAGCAGTTCGCTTCGGACATGTATCATGCCGAGGTAAGCCATTCGTCCGCGATACTTGCGCTGATGCCGGAGGGCGGCAATCTCGCGGACGTCGGCTTCAGCCGCGAGGGGCGGCAATTCTCCTCATCCGGAGGACACGGCACCGGCTTCTTCACCCAGCCGGAAAAAGGCGCGTTGCGAGCCACGCTCGGGCCAGCGGTCGATTACCTGCGCAGCGAGGAGCGGCGGCAGGCGGTCAGCCGGCTCGGCGAGACCCGCGGCAAAGGCGTCTTCGGCGGCCATATGACGGTGTTCCCGACCTTCTCCTACTTGCCCGGGACTTTCACGATGCGCGTGTGGCATCCGCGCGGGCCGGGCGAGATCGAAGTGTGGGCGTGGGCTTTGGTCGACAAAGCGATGACCGCCGAGCAGAAGCGTGCGATTCGCAAGTCGGTGATGCTCACCTTCAGCGTCGGCGGCATATTCGAACAGGACGACGGCGAGAACTGGCTGGAAATCCAGAAGGTAATGCGCGGTCACGTTGCCGGCCGCACCACGCTCAACCTACAGATGGGCCTGGGCCACGAGCGCACTGACGATCCCCGTTTTCCGGGCCTGACCAACAATGTGTACGCGGAGGGAGCCGCACGCGGCTTCTACCGCCGCTGGCGCGACCTGCTAAGCGCGCCGGGATAGTCGAAGATTGGAGCAGATTCGAGAGTTATGGCGCTGGTCAAAGCATGCAAAACTGACGAGCTCAAACCCGGCGAGGCGCTTCGGCTGAATCTCAGCCCACCGGTCGCGGTTTACCACCTGAAAGACGGCTTTTATGCCACCGAAGACACCTGCAGCCACGCGCAGGCTTCGCTGGCAGCGGGCGACGTCGACCTCGAGGAATGCACGGTTGAATGTCCTTACCATGCTTCGCTGTTCGACATCCGCACCGGCAACGTGCTCTCGCTGCCGGCTAACCGGCCGGTCAAGACTTACCCGGTCAAGGTTGTCGACGGCGAGGTATTCGTTGAATTCGGGTGATTTGAACCGCTGACCGCACGCCCACCCCTTACAGATTCGCGATCACTGCGCGGGTCAGTTCTACGGTCTTGCCGTTGCCGCCCTGGTCGGGGGTCAGGACTTTGCCTTCTGCGTAGACCTTGCTGATCGCCTTCTCGAAGCGCCTCGATTCGTCGCGCATCCCGAGATAGTCGAGCATCATCGCCGCCGAAAGCATCGTGGCGGTCGGATTTATGATGCCCATCCCCTTGATATCGGGCGCCGTGCCGTGCACCGATTCGAAGTAGGCATAGTCGTCGCCGTAGCATCCCGAGGGCGCGAGTCCAAGCCCGCCTATAGTCCCGGCGGCGGCGTCCGAGAGGATGTCGCCATACAGGTTCGGCATCACAACCACGTCCAGCTCGTGCGAGCTTTGCACCAACCGCCGCGCGAAATCGTCAACGATGAATTCCTCGTACTTGATCTCCGGGTAGCCGGCGGCCACCTCGGCCACGATCTGGCGAAAAAACCCGTCACTCTCGCGCAGCATGTTGTACTTCGAAGTGCAGGTCAGCTTGCCCGGATGTCCTTCCGATTTTCTCCGCTGCGCGAGCTTGCAGGCGAAGTGCGCAACCTGCCGGGTATTGCGCTCGGTAATGACTTTGATCGCGAAAATTCCCCGCTCCGACGTGTTCAGCTCCCCGCGCAGGATTCGACTGCTCAGATGGAGCGGCGCGAGCGCCTGCAGCGGACCTTCGAGGCCGAGATACAGGTCTTCGAGATTTTCCCGCACAATCACGAAATCGATACCGTCTGGGTGGGCCAGCGGACTTCGGAATCCTTTCATGTAGCGGCAGGGACGTACGTTGGCGTAAGTGCGCTTACCCCATCGCAGGTAACCGATCGATGTGGTCTTGCCTGAAGTCGAACCGAATAACGTCGAGTCGGAACTGTCAATCGCCGCGCGGGCCGCCTTGTCAGTTTCGCCGCGTATCCACTGCTCGCCCGGGGGAAATTCGACGAACTCGATATCCAGCTTCAGCGCGCGCATCACCTCCATCGCGCCGTTGACCGTATCTGGCGCGGTATCGTCGCCCGGCAGGACCACAACTTTCTTCCTCGGCACGTGCATTCCTCCCGCAAAACCCGACGCGGCGAACCAGGCTGGCACCCGGCTTCAACTAGCTACGAGTAGATGCTCAATACGCTTCGGGCGATGGTTCGGTGACTCATCGCATGGAGTCACCAAAAAATTGCGGGACGCGAAAGCAGAACTGCTCACGCGACCCGCAAAACATCATATCCCTGCGGCTTTGAGCTGCTCAGCCGCCGTAATTGAAGCCGCATTCCTTGAGGGTCAGCGGATCGACATCCTTTTTGAGATAGGCCTCAGTCACCACGCCGACCGCGATGCTGTGGTCGCCATGCTCATAGAAATGCACCACGTCGCATTCCACGGCGGCCGCCGCGTCACTGACGATCGGCGCGCCGTTCTTGCCGCTCTCGTAGGCGTAATTGCCGAACTTGCCGTCTTTAGGGTCTACGTGCTTAAAAAACGCCAACGCCAGATCCTTCTGCCCGGCGCCCAGCATCGAAAGCGTGAATTTCTTCGATTGTTTCACGAGTTCATGCGCGGTCGAGTCGGTCTTGATACCGACAACCACCAGGGGTGGCTGAAAACTCGCCTGCGTGGTCCAGTTGATGGTCGCGACGGTCTGCTTGTCGCCATTACGTGCACCAAGTACCTGAAGTCCGTACGGGATCATCCGCAGGCCTTTTTTCTTTGCATTTTCGTCCATTTTTCGAGCCTCCGTTTCGCAGGTTGAGAATTGGCGGCAGTCCACGTGCCGCCGACCAGACAGTATGCCGATCCCGCGATTTGCGGCGAAGCTTCGGCGTAAAAGTTTAGAGCCAGCCGGATCAGCGAGGCTTCACCGCAATCGCCAGGGCCGTGCTATAATTCAACGTTCAGAGTGCAACAATGACGCTCGGCAAGTCAAAGACGCCCCCGATAATTCGCAGTCTTAACGAGGTCGGGCGCTACGCGGTCGGCGTGCAATGGACCGACGGGCACGACAGCATCTTTCCGCTCGAAGGTCTTCGACGTCATTGCCCATGCAACGCTTGCGGCGGAGCGGTCGAAGGTGAAGTTGCGAGCGAACGCCAGCGTCTGCTGCAATTATCGCGCTTGGGCAATAGTGCGGTCTATTTGGCATGGATTGACGGGCACGAAACCCTCTACACGGCCGCACAACTTCGCTCGATTTGCGGGTGCGCGCTATGCGTGCAGGAACCCGAGCGTCCAATAACTGGCAGGTAGACCAACTTCCCGAGCGTCGCCATAAAGGCACCCGAGATTGTCGAGATAGTCGGAGGCTACCTAACCTATGGCGATAGAAGGCCGAAGCCTCGGCGACATCAGCGATGCCCGAGTCCGCGAGTTCCTGCGGCTCGCGCGGCTCGGTCATTTGGCGACCTCGAGCCAGGACGGCGTGCCACACAATATTCCTATCTGCTTCTGGTTCGACGACGCGGCGCACATTTACTTCGTTATCGACGAGAAGCCCAAGCGGCTGACCGGTACCGGCCTCAAGCGGATGCGCAACATCGCCGAGAATCGGCGCGTCGCCCTGGTCATCGACCATTACGAGGAGGACTGGGCCTGCCTCGCCTACGTGCTGATTCATGGCGAAGCGCATATCGTGGACGATTCGTCCGAATACATGCTCGCGCTGCGCAGCCTTCGCGACAAATATCCTCAGTATCGCGTGATGATGCTGAGCGTCGAGCGCAATCCGATGGTCCGCATCGATGCGATCCGGGTCCATACCTGGGGCGAGCGCTTCAAGCCCGCCCCTTCCGCATAAGCGATGACACGCATCGAGGAGATTACCGTCGCGCTCAAGGACGCGGGCCTCGACGGCTGGCTGCTCTATGATTTCCGCCTCAGCGATCCGCTCGCCTATCGGATTCTGGGCCTGTCGGATAAAGGCATAACGAGCCGGCGATGGTTTTATTTTATCGCCGCCGACGGCCCGCCTCAGGCATTGGTTTCGGCGGTCGAAGCCCATCGGCTCGACCTGCTTCCAGCTTCGCCGCGAATCGTTTATCGGTCGGAGCGCGAAATGCTCGCCGGCCTGGCGCAAATCCTCAAGGGTCGAGGCCGTATCGCGATGAATTACTCGCCGCACTGCGCAATTCCGTATGTGGCGCGAGTCGATGCCGGCACGATCGAATTGGTGCGCGCACTCGGCGTTGAGATCGTCACCGCCGCCGATCTGATCCAGAACTTCGAAGCGACCCTGACCGGCGATCAACTCGCGGGCCATCGCCGGGCCGCCGCGGCGCTGCGCGAGGTAGTCGACGAAGCTTTTGCCGAAATCGCGCGCCGCACCCATCGCGATCTGACCTGCAGCGAATACCAGATTCAGCGCTTCGTGCTCGAGCGAATCGCGGCTCATGGCATGCGCACGGACGAAGCGCCGATCGTCGCGGTCAACGCGAATGCCGCTAATCCGCATTTTGGCCCTTCGATGGACCATGACACGCCGATTCGCCCTGGCGACTTGGTCCTGATCGATTTGTTCGCCAAGGAATCAGCGCCCGACGCGATCTACGGTGATCTGACCTGGATGGGCTACGTCGGAGAGCGGGTGCCTGACGATCATGCCGAGGTTTTCCGGATCGTCGCCCGAGCACGTGACGCCGCGGTCGAGCTGGTGCAGGGGCGGGTCGCCGAGGCCCTGCCAATTTCCGGCGAAGAAGCCGACCAGGCCGCGCGGCAGATAATCGAACAGGCTGGCTACGGCGAGCAATTCGTCCATCGCACCGGCCATTCTATCGGCCGCGAGGTGCATGGCACCGGCGCCAACCTCGACTCGCTCGAAACCCGCGACCACCGCCCGCTAATCGAGCGCACTTGCTTCTCGGTCGAGCCGGGAATTTACCTGCCCGGTCGCTTCGGGATGCGCAGCGAACTGGACATGACGATCGAAAACGGCCGTGCCGAGGTCAGCGCCGCCCCCGCCCAGGACGCGATAGTTCCATTGTTGGCGCGTTACCCGCGCTAGAGGCTGCGGCCGGGACTGTTCACAGGTACAGATCGACCGGCCACGATCGCCGTTTTAGAACAAATGATCGTTGACGAAGTCGCGCACGCCTTTGAGCAGCCGCTCTACCTCGACGCGCGCCTCGGCCGCCGGCTCACTGGATTCCGCTCGCGTGCGAATTTCGGCCCATTCATCGATACGCTTGCGCAGGGCTTCACCATAGACGCCCGCGGCGGCCATTTTCGCATTGAGTTCCGTTAGTTCGTCGACATTCTCGCGAATCGCAATTTTGCGATGGCGCGCGCTGCGCCGCATTACGTCCTCGAGCACCGCGCAGGCGACCGCGATTGCGGAACCGAGATGCCGCTGGCGTATCAGCCGCTCGGCCATTCCAAGCAAATCGGTGAAGATCTCGGCCGCCACCAGCTCCTCGACCCGCGCAACCGGACCGAAATCGATATACTCGCGGGCTGCTCGCAGCACCGCCTGGCCGCGCGCGACCGAAGAGAGGTAGTGGCTGTCACAGTTGAACTCGAATTCCTTGGTATAGGGGCTATCGCCGCCCAGCGCTTCGCGCAGAAAAGCCACGCAGCCGACGCGCCATTCGCGAAACGCGCTCGCGTCGACGAACTCCTGATGCGACAAGTCGGACTTATAGCGCGTCTGGATCAGCTCCGATCCCAGATCCGAAAGCCGGGCGAGCCGATCCCTGACCACGTCGATATTCACGGGCACATCCTTCCCGCTTACGAGACTAATTCCTGAAGGCCGCGATGCAAAGGGGGAAGCCCCGAACTTTTTTTCCAACGCCCGCAACTCCGTCGACGCTCCAAAAAAGCGAAAGGGGCGCTGCCGTTATGGCAACGCCCCTTTGAGATTCCCCGGCCGCGTCCTACTCTCCCGTGACGCCTTCGGTCACAGTACCATCGGCGCTGGAGGGCTTAACTGCCGTGTTCGGGATGGGAACGGGTGTTACACCTCCGCTATGACGACCGGAAACCTGTTTCCCACCGCAGTTAGCGGCGGGATAATTTCCTGACAACTGAATGAGGGTTCTTCAAGCAGGACGTCAGAATCCTTGCCTGCGATCGGGTCTATGCCGACACAGCCGCCGTAGCGTGACTATCTCGCGACAGTCGCAGCGGATGCGCAGCTGGCAAAGTATCCAACTGATCAGCTAGCCAGTTGAATACCTAGTGGTCAAGCCGCACGGCCGATTAGTATCGGTCAGCTCCACGCCTTACAGCGCTTCCACCTCCGACCTATCAACCTCCTTGTCTAGAAGGGGCCTTTAGGGGCTTACGCCCGGGATACCTAATCTTGGGGTGGGCTTCCCGCTTATATGCTTTCAGCGGTTATCCCGTCCGCACATGGCTACCCGGCGATGCGGCTGGCGCCACAACCGGTACACCAGAGGTGCGTCCGACCCGGTCCTCTCGTACTAAGGTCAGCACCCCTCAAGTATCCTTCGCCCACGGCGGATAGGGACCGAACTGTCTCACGACGTTCTGAACCCAGCTCGCGTGCCACTTTAATCGGCGAACAGCCGAACCCTTGGGAGCTACTCCACCCCCAGGATGTGACGAGCCGACATCGAGGTGCCAAACCTC
>DATEGX010000261.1:0-13027 GCA_035279875.1 Binataceae bacterium (SeqCode) | reverse complement strand
CCGGGTTGCGGACTTCAATTGCGATAGTGGTGATGTCCGCGCCTTGCTGATCCTGCGGTCCCACCAGCACCAGCATCCCGCTCTTCACGAGCTTGAGTTCGGTCCGCATGACGGTGCCGGTTCCCGCGAACAGCGCCAGGTCAAGCGCGATGGTATCGCCGCGGATCGCGATCGGTACGACATGGAGGATGCGTCCACTGGGGAGATTGAACGCCACCGCCTGGCCGCATGGCGTATCTGCTATATCGGTCCTGACCAGTTGATACGAGCGGTAGTCGAAGAGAGGAGTCAAACGGCCAAGAATCGCCGGCCCCAGCCGCGGATCCACCCATGCCCGGGTATCGCCCGCGACCACCGAATCGACGTGGACACTAATCGAAGAATGATCGCATTGCGCGACGGCCTGTGCCGGGATACCGGCTACACAGAACGCCAAGAGCCCAAGTAAAAGCGCAATGCGACTCCGGCTGAACATCACTTATTGCTGATCCGGCACCCAGATGACCGTAGTCGCGGTTTTGGGATCGTCCGACACGGCGAAGGTCGAGGAGCCGATACCCGTGTTCGGCGCAACGTCGCTCGCCGACGCGACCGTCTGCACTTCAGGAGCGTTCTGTTCCGGATGGCCGAAAATGTCGCGGCTGTTGATGTCGGCGTCGTTGTCGGAGATAGGCCGCGCCATCGCCGGAGCAATATCGTCGGGGATTACCGAAGAGCCGTTGCCCTGCAGGGAAGCGACCTGAACATCCGGCGTCGTTCCTTTATTCATGAATTGGTGAGCATACGGCGTCATCACTAGCAGCGTGAGCACCGCAGCCAAGGCTCCGGCCGCACCGATCGTGAATCCGGCGCCGAAGCGTTCGGTGAGCGAGTCGAAGTAACGAAGTACGCGTACCCGGAGAGGAAGCGGAACCTGTTCGACACGAGCCATCACGGCCCGGGTGAAGCCCATCATCGGCGGTGCCACTACGACATCCCGAAGCGCCACGCCGAGTCCGCGGTAGCTGTCGAGCTCAGATTTGCATTCGGCGCAACTCACGACGTGGAGGGCAACGTCCTCCATCTCGTGAGGCTCCAACTCGCCATCGTCAAACGGACCCAGCAGGAGTCTTATCCCGTCACATACAGACATCGAATCAGCCCTCATCAACGTCTTTGAGAATCCCCCTGAGCCGATTGCGCGCATAATGCAGTCGGCTCATCACCGTGCCCCTCGGGCATTGCAAAACATCGCTGATTTCGTCGTACGAGAGCCCCTCTACTTCACGTAGCAGTATCACTGCACGATGCTCCGGCGTCAACTCCTCTAGCGCATCATGAAGCCGACGGCTCAACTCATTACGCGAAAATTCAGCGAAAGAATCTCCTGATTCGCTCGGTAGGCGGTCGATCTCGCTCTCCGCCTCCTCTCCTCGGACCATCGAATGGCGGCCTTCGCGCCGACGGAAGTCGATCGCGAGGTTTGCGGCGATTCGGTAGAGCCAGGTCGAGAAGCTGGAGCGGGATTCGAATTTGCCAAGGTTTTCATAGGCTCTTACGAAGGTTTCCTGGGCTAGCTCCAAAGCATCTTCCTGGTTGTGAACTACCGCCAACGCCACCCCCATCACACGGCGTTGGTACCGCTCGACCAAAGCACCGAAGGCCTCCTGGTCCCCTCTGGCTGCCCTTCGAATCAGCTCGGTTTCATCGGGCTCTGGGCGCAGGTCTTTACTCAAAAGGGTTAGACGGAAAGAGGGCGAAGAAATTCACGTCCGTAGGGTAAGATTCATTTAAGTTGCTGAAGCTCTGCCCAATTCGGCCCTGCCTTGAGCTCGACTCGGAGCGGTACTCGCAGCTCGGCAACCCCTTCCATCTCCCGGCGTACGGCCTCCGAAACTGCTTTCAAAGTGTCCTTTTGCACTTCTAAAAGCAATTCATCATGAACCTGCAGTACAATTCTGGCGTCCAACCGACGTTCCGCCAAAGTCGCATGTAGCCGCACCATCGCAACCTTGATCAGGTCGGCGGCACTGCCCTGGAGGGGTGTATTTGTGGCGATCCGCTCGGCCTGGGCGCGCGCCCCGCCGTCCGGGCCGTTCAACTCGGGCAAATAGCGCCGCCGTCCGTACATGGTCGTGACGTAACCCCGCTCGCGGGCGCTCTTAAGGGTCTCGTCGAGGTAAGTCCGCACCCCAGGAAGCCGTTCGAAATAGCGTTTTATATATGAAGAGGCCTCGGCCAGCGGAATACCCAGCTCGCCCGCGAGGCGTTGCGGCCCCATACCATAGATGATGCCGAAATTGATTACCTTGGCGAGCCGCCGGGCTTCCGCGTCGAGCTTATGGTCGCCGCCCAGCACTTCGCGGGCGGTTCGAGCATGGATATCCTCGTCGCGGGCGAATGCGTCGACCAGGGTCGAATCGCCCGATAAATGGGCCAATACCCGCAACTCGATTTGTGAATAATCCGCTGAAAGCAAGACGAATCCGGGGGCCGGCACGAAGGCCCGGCGAATCCGGCGGCCTTCCTCGGTGCGAGTCGGGATATTTTGCAGATTCGGCTCGGTCGAACTCACCCGGCCAGTCGACGTCAATGCCTGGTGGAAGGATGTATGAATTCTGCCGGTGGTAGGGTCGATCAATTCGGGCAATGCGTCGCTGTAGGTCGATTTGAGCTTCGAGATGGCCCGATATTCGAGCAATTTGCGCGGCATTGCATGGGCCGCGGCGAGCTTTTCGAGGCTGTCCGCATCGGTGGAGTAGCCGCTCTTGGTTTTCTTCAGGCCCTTCACGGGGAGCTTCAAGTCGGTGAACAGTACCTCGCGCAACTGGATCGGCGAGTTGAGGTTGAACTCGCGGCCGGCCAATTCATAGCATTCGCGCTCTAATCGGCTTAATTGTTCGCCAAATACAGCAGAAATTGTCTTTAAAGCGTCAGCGTCGACCCCGATTCCGGCCGCTTCCATGTCGGCAAGCACGCGCGCTACCGGTAGCTCGATGCCGATGAACAGCGACTCCAGTTCGTCGTCAGCGAGCTTGCGCGCCAGGGTTTCCCGCAATGCCTCGACCACGGCAGGCTCGGAGCCGGCCGGGGTATTACCGCCGAGCGGCGCCAGATGATCGTGGTAAAGGTCGGCTATCGATGGCTCAGCTTTGCCTGGATTTACCAGGAAACCGGCCAGCATCGTGTCAAAATCGACACCTTCCAGATCAACCTTGTGAGTCCGCAGCAGGCCAATATGCCGCTTGAGGTCATGGCAGGCCTTCATCGGGGTGGCCGCACCCATCAATGCGGCCGTGGCCGGAATCGACTCGCGGCCGAGAACGTAAACGCGCGACTCGCCGGGCGCCTTGAGCTTCAGTGCGACGGCACCCGCATCGTCGCCGCCAAGGTGGATCGCGAGGCGCGGCGACCGTTGCAGTGCGGCAATCGTGGTGGACAAGGCCTTGCCATCGACGCGGACCTCTTCGCTTACCGCAGCCTGCGGCAATTCCTTGGCCGCCGGAGTCAGTTCCGTCAGCAGCGAGCCGAATTCAAGCTCGCGCATCAGTTCTGCCACCGTTGCTTCGTCGATACCCGGCCATCCGAGGGCCTCCGGCGTCGGGTCGAGCGGCACCGCGGTCTCGATTCGCACCAGTTTGCGCGCGAGTTCCGCGTCGCCGCGATGCTCGGCAATAACCGTAGCAAGCTTTTTGGCGCCGCGGATTTTGGTTTGCTCGAGCCGGTCCAAGCCGGCGAACAGCCCCTCGAGCGTGCCAAAATTTTGAATCAACGCGCTGGCGGTCTTTTCGCCGACTCCCGGAATGCCTTTGACGTTGTCGATCTGATCGCCCATCAACGCCATCACTTCGACCAATGCACGGGGCTCGACGCCGAAGCGTTCGCGCACTTCGCGAAGCCCTGTACGCTTGCCGAACATCGTGTCCCACAGCGTGATATTGGGCGATACGAGCTGCATGAAATCCTTGTCGCCGGTGACGATTACGGTGTTGAAGCCGCTGCGGGCGCCACGCACCGCGAGAGTGCCGATAACGTCGTCGGCTTCATAACCTTCGATCACCAGGCGCGGAATTCGAAAAGCGTCGACCGCGCGATAGATGTAGGGGATCTGCTGCGAGAGATCGCTCGGGGTTTCGACCCGATTGGCCTTGTAGGATTCAAACAGGTCGTCGCGGAAGGTCTTGCGGGGCGAATCGAAGACCACCGCGATATGGGTTGGACGGGCTTCCTTGAGCAGCTTCAGCAGCATCCGGATGAAGCCGTAAGTCGCGTTGGTCGGCAGTCCGTGTGAATTGTTCAGGCGCGGCAATGCGAAAAAGGCCCGGAAGATATAACCCGAGCCGTCGATGAGATAGAGAGTGCGGCGTTCCTCGGCCATGGCTGGCCAGATCACACTAGCCAATGCGGTGGGCAGGCGAAAGCCGCACCTGCTGCGCGTCACCTCGTTCCTGCGCGGAAAACGCTATATTGACATGGTTCCCATGCGCCGCTTTACTATGCGGTTGACTCCGTCAATGAATTAAGCGGGACACCGGGTCGTCAGACATACCGGATGGTCTGGAAGGCGGGCTCGCGCGACGCTCAAGCGTCGGAGCCCTGCGCCACGGATGATAGAGGTCAAGAATCTCTCCAAGAGTTACGGCAGTTTCGTCGCGGTCAAAGGCATCTCGTTCAAGGCTGAAGGCGGCCAGATTCTCGGCTTTCTGGGCCCCAACGGCGCCGGCAAGACCACCACGATGCGCATCATCACCGGCTACATGCCGGCCACCTCGGGCACGGTCGAGATCGACGGCTTGGACATCTTCAGTAACTCGCTCGAAGCGCGAAAGCGGATCGGCTACCTGCCGGAGAGCCCGCCGCTCTATTCCGACATGCGGGTTGAAGCGTACCTGCGTTTCGTCGCCAAGTTGCGCAACGTCAGGCGCGCGGCGGTGGACGGTGCGGTCGAGCACGTGGTCGAGACCTGCGGGCTAACCGAGATGGCCGGGCGGATCTGCGGGCAACTCTCGAAGGGTTATCGCCAGCGCGTGGGGCTGGCGCAGGCGCTGATCCACGATCCGCCGGTGCTGGTGCTGGACGAACCAACCATTGGGCTTGACCCGCGGCAGATCCATGAAATCCGCGAGTTGATCCGTGGTCTCGCCGGCAAGCGCACGATCGTGCTTTCGACTCATATTCTGCCCGAGGTCTCGCAGATCTGCGACCGCGTGGTGATTATCAACGACGGTCGCGTAGTGCTGGAAGAACAGCTTTCTGAGCTGCCCGCCGGGACTTCGCTCGAAGACGTTTTCCTGCACGCGATCGCCCGGGAAGGGCACGAGCCCGGCGCGACAGCCGAGGAGACGCTCGAGGAAATCGGCGCGGGCCATTCCAATTAACCAAAATATCCGATGAGAAACGCCCTCGTTATCGCCGGCAAGGAATTGCAGGGATACTTCGTACAGCCGGTCGCTTATGTGGTGCTGACGGTATTCCTGCTGCTCGCGGGATGGTTCTTTTTCGCATTGCTGCGCCAGTTCGACGAAATGGTGCAGCTGGTTCAGATGATGGGCCAGCGCCAGCAACTCGGAATGATGAACCTCAACACCCGCGTGATCGATCCGCTGCTGCACGACCTTTCGATCGTGCTGGTAATCGTCATGCCCGCGTTGACTATGCGAATCTTCGCCGAGGAAAAACGCACCGGCACTTACGAACTGCTGCTGACCGCGCCGGTCCGCACCGGCGAGATCGTTGCCGGCAAGTTTATCGCCGCCGCCTGCTTCACGCTGATCATGATTGCGCTGGCGTGGATCTTCCCACTGATCCTGATGGTGTTCGGGGATCCCGAGGTCGGGGTGATGTTTGCCGGCTACGTGGCGCTGGCGCTGCTGGCGATCACCTTCGTCGCGGTCGGGTTGTTCACCAGCTCACTCACGCAAAATCAGATAATCGCCGCGATCAGCTCGTTCGGCTTGCTGATTCTGCTGTATGTGATTTCGTGGCCGGCGGAAGCCGGGGGCGGCGTAATTTGGGCGCTGCTCAAGTATCTGTCGCTCCCCGACCATTTCTCGACCATGGTGCGCGGGGTGATTGACAGCAGCGATGTCGTCTTCTTCCTGAGCGTGATCCTGCTGGCGTTGTTCCTGACGCAGCGCTCGGTGGAATCGGCGCGCTGGCGCTAGAGGGGCGGTGCGGCGATGAGACGGACTTCGGCATTGACCGGGCTGCTGGGAATTGTCCTGCTCGCGTTCGGTATCCTGGGCTACGCGCTGACCAACGGCGGGTTCGCGCGGATGTTCATCTTTATCAACCTGGTCGGTGGTTTGTTCGCGATCATCGGTTGGTTGATGTCGAGTTGGGGCTCGATCGGCCAAATGGCCGGCAGCCGCAGCACCCGCTATGGCGCCAATGCGGCGATCTACTCGATCGCCTTCGTCGGCTTGCTGATCGCGATCAACTACCTGGCCGCTCGCCATCCGTACAAATTCGACACCACTTCAGAAAAGGCCTTCAGCCTCTCGCCGCAATCGCTGAGCGTGGTCAAGAAGCTGACCAAGCGGCTCAAGCTCTATGGTTTCGTGCAGGAAGGCCGCAGTACGACGGCCGAGTCGCTCTACCAGGAATACGCCTACGCTTCGCCGCGGATAAGCTATGAGCTGGTCGACCCCAATCGCCATCCGGAACTCGCGGACCGCTTCAAGGTGGCGACCATGAATACCACCCATCTGCAATATGGCGGCGACAAGGGCAGCGGTGACAACGTCACGGACATGACCGAAGCGGCGCTCACCAACGGGATTATCAAACTGATCAGCACGGCGACCAAGCAGGTCTGCTTCACCAGCGGCGAAGGCGAAGCGGATCCCGACGACGCCGAAAACCCCAACGGTTTCGGTGAGCTCAAAAAAGCGCTCGAGGGCGAAAATTACGAGGTCAAAAAGATCAACCTGGTGACCGAGGTCGAGGTGCCGTCGGACTGCACCGTGCTGGTGGTCGCGGGTCCGACACGCCCGCTGGTGCCGCACGCTATTGACGCAATCAATGGCTATCTCGGCCAAGGCGGACGCACGCTGGTGATGTTCCAGCCACTGCGCCCTGACAAGTCAATCACCGAGACGGCGCTCGAGACGCTGGTCGCCGACTGGGGCGTGAAGGCCAACAACGACGTGGTGGTTGACCAGGAAGTGCGCCTGTTCGCCGGTCCGGCACTTGGGCTGAATCCGCTTGTGACTGCTTACGTGCCGCACCCGATTACCGCCGGGTTCGACAAGCAGACCGTGTTCCCGATGACGCGTTCGCTCGATCCGGTCGCGCCGCCCAAGCCCGGCCTGACCGTGACTCCATTGGCCAAGACCTCTGACACTTCGTGGGCGGAGACCGACCTGACGCAACTGTTCGAGAAGCAGAGCGCGCGTTTCGGCGGAGGCGATACGAAAGGGCCGGTGACGGTCGCGACTGCGGTCGAAGCCAATCTGGATCAGCTTAAGCGCGGCAAGGGAACGGCGCGGCTGGTGATTTTTGGTGACACCGATTTTGCCAGCAACCAGTATCTGGAGAATTTCTTCAATCACGACTTCATCATGAATAGCGTCGATTGGCTCGCCGGCCAGGCCAACTCGATCTCGATCCGGCCGCGTGAACTGCGCGCGTCGCGCTTCAGCCTGACGATCGGCGAGTTCGACGTGGTCTTTGTTCTGTCGGTGCTGCTGGTTCCAGAGCTGCTCCTGATCATCGGCATCGCGGTGTGGTGGGAGCGGCGGAACTAATCCCGGGACATGCAGACCTGGAAGACGATCGTCGTTATCATTCTCCTGGTAATCGTCGGTGGCTACGCGTACTACCTCTCGCGCGAGCCAGCGCCCAGTCAGACCCCGAAGCTTTTTGCGCTCAAGGCCGCTGATATCAAGCGAATCGAGTTGCGTTCGCCCGATCACGACATCGTGGCCGAACGCAGCAAGGGTGGCTGGCAGCTTGTAAAGCCGGTCCAGGCCGACGCTGATCGCACGACGGTCGACGGCATCGCCGACGCGATCGCGAATCTGGAAATCACCAGCACTGTAGAAGATACCGCCGACCTGGCGCCCTTCGGCCTCAAGAATCCCGCAGTCGAGGTTATCGTCACGACCAAAGACGGCCATACCCTGCCGTCGATCATGGTCGGCAAAGACACTCCGGTGGGCAATTCGGCCTATATCAAGAGCGCGCAGAAACCGGGAATCCTGCTGGTGGCGAATAGCTTTCCCAGCGAGGTCGAAAAATCCACCGACGACCTCCGTTCGCGCGTCCTGATTGGCTTCACCCCCGACGAAATTCACAAGGTCGTGCTGGATTCGAACAACGGCACCCCGCTGGAACTCGACAACAAGGGCGGCAAATGGAATATCGTCGAGCCCCGGCCTTACCCGGCGGACAGCAGTTCCGTGCAAAGCCTGCTCGACTCGATTACCAACGCCCGGGTCGCCGACTTCATCGACGACAATCCAGAGGACCTGTCGAAGTACGGTTTGGCGAATCCATCGCTTAAGATCGTGCTCTACGGGGGCAAGAGCAACGCCGAGGAGTCGCTGCTATTCGGCTTTAAGCAACCCGCCTCAGACAAGGACGCTCTTTATGCGCGCCTCGGCAACGGCAACGACGAGCCGGTGATTACGCTCGACAACTACGTCTTCAAGGCACTCGACAAGAGTTTCGACGATTTGCGCGACAAGACCGTGCTCGCGCTCGAGCGTGACAAGGTTGCCCGTATCGCTATTACCTCCGGGAGTTTCGAGGAAACCGTCGAGCGCGGGCCAGGCACCAAATGGACCGTGAGCAGCAACGGCAAGTCGGCCCCGGCGGAAGGCTTGGTGACGGACAGCCTGCTCGATCAACTGCACGATTTGAAGGCGAGCAGTATCCTGCAGGACCCGATGACCGATCCGCAGCGTTACGGAATGGTCAATCCGACCCTGACGATCGCTGTGACGGGGAAGGACGGCAAGGAGATCGGCACGTTGCGCCTTTCGATGCTTCAGGCGACCTACAAACCGAAGCCTGGAGCGGAAGGCGCGCAGAACAAACCAACGACCCGCAACTTCGCCTATGCCACCAGCAGCACCGACAAGGCGGTCTACGAAATTCAGCCGCAAATGATGACCGACCTGGAAAATACCGCGACGAGACTGCATTCTGACACCACCAGTGCGCCCGCGGCTTCGCCAGGCCACGCCGCTGCCTCGGCGGCTGCGACGCCGGGCGCGAGCCCTTCGCCGTAGCTCTGGCATTTCGCAACCGGCTCCAATCCAGTCCGCGCACGGCCTACGAAGCCGACGATTATTTGCTTTCGTAAAGCGCACTTATCCGGCTATGGCGCTACGCGGGTGCCGTCAACTTTCATCAGTCCCGAAGCGGCGCATAGCGGTGTATACTGGATTCATGAGGCGAATCTGTGTCTTTTGCGGTTCAAATCATGGAGCGCGTGGCGAATATCGCGAGGCCGCAATCAAGCTGGCTGAGGCGCTTGCCGCCAACCGGATCGGGCTGGTGTACGGCGGCGCGTCAGTTGGACTGATGGGCGTGATCGCGAACACCGCGCTGAGATGCGGAGGCGAGGTTGTTGGCGTCATTCCACGCCGATTGGTTGACCGCGAGCTCGCGCATCGCGGACTCAGCGCGCTGCATCAGGTTGATTCGATGCATGAGCGCAAGGCGATGATGGCCGACCTGTCGGATGGGTTCGTGACCTTGCCCGGCGGATTCGGCACGCTCGAGGAATTCACGGAAGTAATGAGCTGGAGATATCTCGGCATCCATCAGAAACCCTGCGGCCTGCTGAATATCGGTGGGTACTACAACGGTCTCCTGCGGTTTCTCGACTACGCGGTGGACCAGGGATTCATCAAGGCGGAGCATCGCGGGAATATCCTGGTCGAAGAAGAGCCTGCGCGAATGGTCGAGCGGATCGCGCGGAATTTCACCGCACCCAACGCGGAATGGCCGGCGCGGCGCGCCCAGACCTGATTTTTCGCGGACGATCCGTTCGATTGTGCATATCCTGAACGATCGCGCTGGAATGGCGCGGCGGGCTCGAATAGCTTGCTTTTGCCGTGGAAGTTTTCGATGAGATTGAGCGCGTTGCGATCCGTGCGGCGCGCACAGCCGGTCGCATTCATCTGAAGCGTCTCCCGCGCACAAGCATTACGCGCAAGACCAACGCGATCGACCTCGTAACCGAAGCTGATCGCGAAGCCGAAGCAGCGGTTATCGAGATCTTACAGCGCGCCTTCCCGAGTCATACGATACTGGCGGAAGAGAGCGGTGGCAGCACGAATGGAACGACCGAGCATCGGTGGATAATCGACCCGCTCGACGGCACGACCAACTTCGCCCATCACTTCCCGCAGTTCTGTGTTTCGATCGCATATGAGCGCCGGGGCAGGGTTCATACCGGGGTGATTTTCGACCCCGGCAGGAAGGAATTGTTCGTGGCGCGCCGCGGCAAGGGCGCCTTGCTCAACGGCAAGCCGATCAGGGTGACTCACGTACGCACGCTGGATATGTCATTGCTCGCGACCGGATTCCCTTATGACCGGCGTGAGCGACGACGCTTTTATCTGACTTTCTGGGAAGCCTTCATGATGCGTACGCACGGCGTGCGCCGGACCGGTTCGGCGGCGCTCGACCTCGCTTGGGTTGCATGCGGGCGGGTCGATGGGTTTTGGGAGTTCGGCCTGAAGCCGTGGGACGTTGCAGCCGGCTCTTTGATGGTTGAAGAAGCCGGCGGTCACGTCAGTAATATGGACGGTTCGCTGCTGGATAGTGCTGGCGGACAGATCATCGCCAGCAACGGCAGGCTTCACGAGCAGATCATCGAGACGATTGCGACGACCCGTCCCGAAGCGGAACTACGCCAGGCCGAGATCGCGCACGAGAACGGAGCTTCGGATTCTACCGGCCGCCGTTAGCTAGCACGAGCAATCTTCTGCCCTGGTCCTGCAGTCGGGGCCCATGTGGCCGCTTTTAGTAAGATCGAGGCAATCCGAGCAGATGCTCGCCCACATAGCTCAGAATCAAATTGTTGGAAATCGGAGCGGTCCGATAAAGGCGGGCCTCGCGCCATTTCCGTTCGACGTGGTATTCCTTCGCGAAACCGTATCCGCCTAACGCGTTCATCGCGGCTTCGCCCCCCTCCCATGCCGCTTCGGACGCGAGGTACTTGGTCATGTTAGCCTCGGCGCCGCAGGGCGCGCCGGCATCGAACAGCGCCGCTGCCTTGAATCTCATCAAGCTCGCCGCCTCGACTGCAACGTGTGCCTTGGCAATTGGAAACTGTACTCCTTGATTCATGCCGATCGGCCGGTCGAATACGCGCCGCTGATTTGCATACTTCACTGCGTATTCGACGAACCATCGGCCGTCACCGATTGATTCGCTGCCAACCAGAATGCGCTCCGCGTTCAGGGAGCTTAATACATACGAAAAGCCCTTTCCTTCTTCACCGATCAGTGCATCGTGAGGTATGACCAGGTTATCGATGAAGAGCTGATTGGTCCCGTGGTTTACCATTGTCGCGATGGGAACTGCCTTTATTGCCTCTCCGACCTCCTTCAGATTAACGAGAAAAAGGCTGATTCCGTCGGTTTTTTTCTTGACCTGATCGAACGGCGTAGTGCGAGTCAGCAGCAAGAGCATGTCCGAATGTTGATAGCGTGAGGTGAAAATTTTCTGCCCATTGATGACGTAGTGGTCACCTTCGCGGCGGGCGAAAGTCTTGATACGCGGAGTTTCCGAGCCGGCGTCCGGTTCGGTAATCCCAAACGATTGCAGCCGCATTTCCCCCGATGCGATCGCCGGCAGGTATCGGCGCTTCTGCTCGGCGGAACCGTGCTTCAGTATCGACGCCATCGTGTACATCTGGGCGTGGCAGGCGACGGCATTGCCGCCGCTGCGGTTGATCTCCTCGAGGACTAGCGACGCTTCCAGCATCCCGAGACCGGCGCCGCCGTATTCCTGGGGAATCAAGGCGGCGAGCCATCCGGCTTCGCTCAAGGCCTTGACGAAATCCTCCGGGTAGGCGTTTTTCTCATCGCAGGCACGCCAATATTCGTTACCGAAGCGCGCACACAGGGTTGCCACTGCGTCGCGGATCTCGATTTGGGTTTCCGATAGCCCGAAATTCATTGTTTTTTGGCTCCAGCGAACTCGGAAGCCTGCCGGTCAGCACTCGGCAGCTTAGCGGTTCTTCCATTGGGGCTTGCGTTTCTCGTTGAAGGCAGCGATTCCTTCAAGCCTGTCCTCGCTTCCGATAAGGACATTGTAAGCAGCGATGTCCAGGGCATAGGCGGTCGCGGAATCGCAATCCTGGTCGTGCCTAGTTGAGATTTTGGCCATCCTGACCGCCATCGGGGCGCTTCCGCAATCTGCTGGGCGATCTCAAGCGCGCTTTCCCGCGCCTCGCCGGCGGGAACGACGCGATTCACAAGTCCCCAGCTACAGGCCGTCTCGGCGTCGATAACGCGTCCCGTGTAGATCATTTCCCGGGCCCTCCGGATACCGATACTCCGCGCGAGATTTTGTAACCCGCCGCCGCCCGGCAAAATTCCGCGAGTGACCTCTTTGAGAGCGAATTGAGCGGAGGCCGAGGCCACGATAAAATCAGCGCCCAGCGCGAGTTCGCATCCGCCCGCGTACGCAAACCCTTCCACCGCCGCGAGTATCGGGACCGGGAATTCCCAGAGCGCCTTGAAGGCATCTTCGATCAAATGATGCTGGTAGCGCCACTGCTCGTTGCCCATTCCATTGCGTTCCTTGAGATCGCCGCCAGTCGAAAAGGCGCGAGTTCCAGCGCCCGTAATCACCATGCAACGGAGCGAATCGTTGTAAGCTTGCTCGCGAAAGAGATCGAGGAGTTCCCGGATCATCAGAGTATTCATCGCGTTAAGTGCGTCCGGGCGATTCAGGGTGACTACCCCAATGCTCGAATCGCCCATCGGCCAATCGAGGTTCAGAGTATCCATAATAAAACTCCTGGGCATCGTTTTTTCAGACCGTTACCTGAGGAAATCGTTATCGTGGGAGCCCGGCGAAA
>DATEGX010000260.1:0-2611 GCA_035279875.1 Binataceae bacterium (SeqCode) | reverse complement strand
GTACCGGCCGGATGGTGCGCGGTGATCACGACCTTTTTCAGCCAGGCGTCGATATCGACATCGGATTTGACTTGCGGTCCCGGGCCGATTTCCTGCCCGCGGAACGGATCGAGCGCTTTATGGAAGGCGAGTTCCCGCGCGCGCTTAAAGCCCTCGCGGAGCGTGGGTAGATCGTTGGGCGCGGTGAAAAATTTGTAGACGATCCGCGGTTGTTTCATCGGATCGCTGCTCGCCAAAAGAACTTCGCCGCGGCTGTCGGGATGCAGCAGCGTCGGACGGATGCCGTAACCGTCCAGATAGGCTGGACGCAGCAGCGGAAACCACAGATGGGGATTATGCGACGTGCCCCGGAACATGAATTCGATATCCGGTACCGAAAGCTCCGGCCGCGTCTTGACGAAGGCATGCAGCCCGCCCGGCACCACCGTTCCGGGTCCAGTGCCGAACAGATACGCGCGCACCATGCTCATCGCCATGCGATCAAAGCGCATCTCGCTGTGAAACGTGCCGGGCCGCGGCCGCGTGTAGGTCATGTAGGCGCCGAGATGATCCTGCAGATTTTTCCCGACCGGCAGATCGACCACGACATTGATGCCAAGCCCGCGCAAATGTCCGGCCGGACCGATGCCCGACAGCATCAGAAGCTGCGGGGTGTTGAAGGTGCCGGCCGCAAGGATCACTTCGCGCGCCGCAGTGGCGCGCTGCGTCGAGCCATTTTGGACAAACTCAACGCCCTTCGCGCGAGTACCTTCGAGCAGTACTCGCGTCATGTGCGCGTCGGTCGCAACCGTTAGATTGGCGCGGCCGCGCGCCGGCTTGAGAAACGCATTGGCGGTTGAGGATCGCCGGCCGTCGCGGATCGTGTACTGGCCGCGGCCGAAGCCGACCTGCTGCTTGCCATTGTAATCGGGGGTGATCGGATAGCCGCAGGCCTTGGCGGCTTCGAGCCACGCCTCATAAAGCGGGTCCTGGGTCTTGGCGAATTCGGTGCCGAGAGACCCCTCGCCGCCGCGATAGGCGTCGGTGCCGTTCTCCCAGGTTTCGCAGCGGCGGAAATAGGGCAGCACGTCCGCATAGGACCAGCCGCGCGCACCCTTCTGCCCCCAACGGTCGTAGTCGCCCGCGTTGCCGCGCGTGTAAGCCATGACGTTGATCGAGGACGACCCGCCCAGCACCTTGCCGCGCATCGCTTCGATGTGCCGCCCATTGAGATTCGGCTCGGGGTCGGTCTCATAGCCCCAGTCGAACATGCCGTATTCGTGCATGCGGCCCATGCCGAGAGGAATGTGAATGTAGGGGTGCCAATCGCGACCTCCGGCTTCGAGCAGAAGCACGCTCGCGGCGCCGTCCTCGGACAGCCGGTTCGCCAGCACGCAGCCGGCCGAGCCGGCGCCGACAATGATGTAATCGTATCCGTTGCCCGCCATTTCACTCCCTCATACGGATGTCGCGCGATTTATTGTTCGCTCAGTCCCGCGCGTAGCCGATCAGTTTCTTTTTCTTGCGCCCAAGCATGATCAGGATTGCGGATAGTATGGCAAGCACGGCCCAGGTGGGGAGGGCGAAGGCCCATTGTCCGTATGGCTCCCATGCCCAGAGCGCCTTGCCTTTGATCCAATCCTGCACCGCATTGAGGCTGTGCTGGTCGATATCAGCCCACAATTCGCTCACACGCACGTAAACGAACTGGTGGTTGGCGATCGACTTGGTCCCATCATAGACGAGGAATATGAAAGCCGCCGCCAGCAGGAGCAGGCCAAGGAAACGGAGCAGGAAGCGGAACATGAGGGGCCGGCGGGTTTGCGGGTTGGCGAGACGGCTGCACGCCATACTCTGCCGCGCACTTTAGTTCAATGCATGGCATTTTTGGCGCGTGCGGCATTGCTGCGCCGCCCGAGGCAAAACTCGATGCAGCTCCAAATCGCTTGAGTATCGGCCGCCGGTTTCGCTAAGGTCTCCGCTTTCGGCGGCGACGCACCGGACGCAATAAGGAACACAAAAAATGACCTCCAAAGACGGCAGCCACGCGAACCGCCCGACATTCACCGATCAGGAAGCGCTGCTGTTTCACAGCCAAGGACGGCCGGGAAAGCTGGAGGTTGTGGCGACCAAACCGATGGCGACGCAGCGCGACCTATCGCTCGCCTATTCGCCCGGTGTCGCCGTCCCGGTGCTGGCGATCGCCGAGGATGAGGCGCGCGCCTACGACTATACAACCAAGGGCAATTTCGTCGCGGTCATCACCAACGGTACCGCGATACTCGGCCTCGGCAATCGCGGGGCGCTGGCGGCCAAGCCGGTGATGGAAGGCAAATCGGTGTTGTTCAAGCGCTTCGCCGATGTCGACTCCATCGACCTCGAAGTCTCCACCGAAGACCCGGACGAGTTCATCAATTGCGTAAAAGTGCTGGGTAAGAGCTGGGGCGGCATCAATCTGGAGGACATCAAGGCGCCGGAATGCTTCATCATCGAGCAAAAGCTGCGCGAACTGTTGGATATCCCGGTCTTTCACGACGATCAGCATGGTACCGCCATCATCGCGGCCGCGGGCCGCATTAACGCGCTCGAATTGACCGGCCGCGAGGTGGCAAGCACCAAGCTCGTCTGCAAC
>DATEGX010000259.1:0-2587 GCA_035279875.1 Binataceae bacterium (SeqCode) | reverse complement strand
GAAGCCGAATTTCACCACCCGCGTATAACCGCCCTGCCGCTCTTTGAAGCGCGGCGCAATCTCGTCAAACAGGCGTTTGACGGCGTCGCGCGACTGCATGAAGGCGAACGCCAGGCGACGCGCGGCCAGATCGCCGCGTTTACCCAACGTGACCATGCGGTCGGCGTAGCGCCTCAGCTCCTTGGCCTTGGCGTCGGTCGTCTTGATCCGTTCATGCTTGACCAGCGCCAGCACCAGGTTGCGAAACAGCGCTTTGCGATGGGCCGACGTGCGGTTAAGTTTGCGGCCTTGATTCAGATGACGCATCGGTTGACTCGCGCGCTATCGGCTCAGGCCGATTCGCGCCGCTCCTGCTCCTCCCACATCCGGTCAAGCTCGCTCCGCGACGGCAGGTTTTCCAGCCGCATCCCGAGCGACAATCCCATATCAGTGAGGACTTCCTTTATCTCGTTGAGCGACTTGCGGCCGAAGTTCTTTATCTTGAGCATGTCCTGTTCGGTCCGCTGGACCAGCTCGCCGATATACTTGATATCGGCATTCTGGAGCCCGTTGAAGGCGCGCACCGAGATCGGCAGCCCCTCGACCGGGCGGTACAAGTACTCGTTGAACGCCGGCCGGATTTCCGCCCGCTCGCCCAGCGCCGGGGCTTCAGCCTCTTCCTCGACCCCGGCGAAGATCGACATCTGGTCGCGCATCACCCGCGCCGCGTAGGTCAGCGCGTCGCGCGGCGAGATCGACCCATCGGTCCAGATTTCCAGCGCCAGCCGATCGTAGTCGGTGCGCTGCCCGACGCGAGCGTTGGTCACGACGAAATTCACCTTGCGCACCGGCGCGAACACTGCGTCCAGCCGGATCGTGCCGATCGGCTCGTCCTCGTCGGTGCGCTCGCCCGGCACATAGCCGCGGCCGCGCTTGATCACCAGTTCCATTTCGAGTTCGGCACTCTTGTCGAGCGTCGCAATGTGGCGATCGGGCGTTAACACTTCCAGGCTCGGCCCGCCCGTAATATCGCGCGCGGTGACCACCGCCTCGCCCTTGGCATGGAGCGTCGCGGTAATCTGCTCGCCTTCGTGCAGCCGCAGACGCACCTCCTTGAGGTTCAGCACGATATCGGTAACGTCTTCCTTGACCCCGGGAAGCGTCGAAAACTCGTGCAGCACGCCCTTCATCCGCACCGCGGTTATCGCGTAGCCGGGCAGCGAGGAGAGCAGCACCCGGCGCAGGGCGTTGCCGATCGTGATCCCATAACCGCGTTCCAGCGGCTCGGCGAAAAACCGCCCGTAAGTCGGGGTGAGCTCCTTTTCTTCGAACTCGACCCCCTTGGGTTTGATCAGGTCACGCCAATCATTCTGCATAGTTGTTTTTATTGCACCGAATAGAGATTAGTCGGGGGGCAACCTGTGCCCGCCCGCCTTTAGCGCGAATAATGCTCGACGATCAGCTTCTCGCTGATCGGCATGGTCAAGTCGGCGCGCGCCGGCAACGCCTTGAGCGTTCCCCTGAACTGCTCGCGTTCGAGCGAGATCCACGACGCAACCCCGCGGCGTTGCGCGAGCTCGATCGCGTCGACCACGACCTTCTTCTGGCGGCTCTTCTCGCCGATACTGACTACCTGGTTGACCTCCAGAAGGTAGGACGGGATAGTCACCGTCTTGCCGTCGACTTGAATATGCCCGTGACGCACGAGCTGGCGCGACTGCGACGGCGAACTGGCAAATCCGAGGCGCAATACCACCGTGTCCAGCCGTCGTTCCAGCAGCACCAGCAGATTCTCGCCGGTAATTCCCGCCATGCGCTCGGCCAACTCGAAATAATGCGCGAACTGTTTTTCGAGCAATCCGTAAATCCGCTTGACCTTCTGTTTCTCGCGCAAACGGATTGAGAATTCCGAAAAGCGCGTGCGTGCCTGGCCGTGCGCGCCGGGCGGATAGTTGCGCCGCTCGATGGCGCATTTATCGGTGTAGCAGCGCTCGCCCTTCAAAAAGAGCTTCAATCCCTCGCGCCGGCACAGCCGGCATACCGGACCAAGATTCCTTGCCACCTGTCAGTGCCCTCTCATCGAATCAGACCCGGCGCCGCTTGGGCGGACGGCATCCGTTATGTGGGATCGGGGTGACGTCGCGAATCGACGAGACACTGAGCCCCGTCGCCTGCAGCGCGCGCACCGCCGATTCGCGTCCTCCGCCCGGTCCCTTGACATAAACGATCACCGCACGCATGCCGAAGTCGGAGACCTTGCGCGCGGCGGCTTCCGCGGCCATCTGCGCCGCAAATGGGGTGCCCTTGCGCGAGCCCTTGAAGCCAACGGAGCCGGCGCTCGACCATGCCACCACCGCGCCCTGGGGATCGGTTATCGCCACGATCGTGTTGTTGAAGGTAGCGTGGATATGCGCAACGCCCTCCGGCACGCTGCGCCGGGTTCGTCTGCGCCGCGGAGCTGGTGCCGCGGCGGCTCCAGCAGCGGCACCTGCCGCCGGGGCCGTAGCACCCGTCGCAGGCGCGCCTCCTCCGGCCGATGGCGCCGGCGGATTTTCAGCGGCGCCCGGTCGCGCGGGTCTATCTTCGTTCTTTTCGTCGGCCATTTACG
>DATEGX010000258.1:0-10719 GCA_035279875.1 Binataceae bacterium (SeqCode) | reverse complement strand
GCGTTGGCCGCAGGAATATGACGAGCCATCGCCATCATCATCGAAATCGTATGCTCCGCGGTGGTGACACTGTTGCCCAGCGGGCTGTTCATCACGACGATCCCGCGGCGGGTGGCGGCTTCAAGGTCGACGTTATCCACTCCGACTCCGGCACGTCCGATTACCTTGAGCGAGTTGGCGTGGTCGATTACTTCACTCGTGACCCGCGTCGAACTGCGAATCACCAACGCGTCGTATGGCGCGATCGCCTGGGCCAGTTCCGCCGGGCTCAAACCGGGACGGACATCGACGCTGACGCGGGCGTCTTGCTTGAGAACCTCGATTCCCTGGGGTGACAGTGAATCGCTCAGGAGGACGCGGAACTTTTCCGCCATACTGGTCAGCTTCCCTGGGCGATGGTTGTTTGAACGGCTGCCACGCCGGCGCCCGATGCGAAACGGTGACCGAAGTGGGCGAGCGCCATCTCGAACGCGCTGACCGCGGCCAGCATATCGAAAGGGGCCAGATAACCCATATGGCCGATGCGGACCAGCCTGCCTTTCATTTGATCCTGTCCACCTTGTACGGATACGCCAAGTTGGTCGCGCATATAGCGGACCAGCTTACCGCTGTCGATGGTCTCGGGTAGCAGTATCCCGGTGACGCCGGGGGCCGGATTACCGGCTGCCAGCAGCTTAAGTCCCAAGGCTGCCGCACCCGCGCGGGTCGCCTCAGCCATCAAACCATGACGAGCGAAAACCTTCGGCAAAGTTTCGGCATGGATGATTTCGAGCGCCTTGTTGAGACCGAACACCAGCCCCACCGCGGGCGTATATGCGGTGGTATGCTCGTCGCACTGAGCCTTAAGCTCGCGCCTCAGATCGAAATAGTAACGCGGCGAGCGACCGCTTCGCGCGCGTTCCAGGGCGCGCTCTGACAACGCGATCATTGCCAGGCCAGGCGGCAGCATCAACGCCTTTTGACTGCCAGTCACGAGGGCGTCGATGCCCCATTCGTCCATCTTTTGCTCGAACACGCCCACCGAGGTGATTCCGTCAACCACCAGCATCACGCCCCGCCGCCTCGTCACCTCGCCGATTTCGCCAATCGGATGAACAGCGCAGGTCGATGTCTCGCTGGCCTGAACGAACACCGCTCGCGCGGCAGGATTCGCCTTAAGGGCATCTTCGACCTGCTCTGGGTGCACACTGCGGCCCCATTCGACCTTTACTTCATGCGCGAGAGCACCATGCGCGCCGATCAACTTCCCCCATCGCTCGCCGAATTTGCCACCGTTTACAAAAACCGCATGCTCGCCGGGGTCGAGTAAATTGGTGACCGCAGCCTCCATTGCTCCGGTGCCACTCGCCGCGAGCAGGATCACCTCGCGTTCGGTGCCGAACAGCGGTTTCAAGCGCTCGCGGGCCGAATCCAGAATCGCGCTGAATTCCGGCGTCCGGTGATGGATGACGGGGCGCGCCATCTCGAGCAGGACCTCGGGCGGAACCGGCGCGGGGCCTGGAGTGAACAGATATTGCTTGAGTACTGACACGTTTTTCGGGTCTGCGTGGCCATGGGCCGGTCTGGACCCGGTCCGATTCGCCGGGAAGCGTAGCCAAAAAAAAGCCTGGTGCCCGCATTCGCGTGGCGCCAGACCCCAATGCTACGTTAATGGCCCAAGGGCCGCGTACCCTCTTTATTGAGTAACGAACGCTTCGGCCTGAGTCAAGGCAGTGTTCGCTGAACCCCGCACCGATTTGGCCAGCAATGTCAGGCGGCGGCAAGATTCCACGTTGAAAACCCAACCACGGCCGTGCTTAATTTCGTCTACCGCTATGCCTATAGAATACGAGATGCGCGACGGCGCGCTGGTATGGATCAAAAACCCGGTCACCGGCGTGATTTCGTACGTGGTCGATGTGCGCGGCAAGAGTTTCGCGTTCACGCTCGGTGGGCGTGGGGAACTCGATCCCGATGCGCCGGCACCCGAGCCCAAGGCGCTAAGTAAGGCGATCGACGCCTGTCCGTTCTGCCCGGGCAACGAAAACCTGGCGCCGCCCGAAATGATGCGGCTCACTCCGGCCGAATTTCCGCAATGGCACGGACGCCATGTGCTCGAAGGGGCGAGCTGGGTGGTGCGTGTCTTCAATAATCTGTTTCCGCGAATTCCGGAGAGTCTGACTGCGGGGCGTAATGAGTCCTACATCGTGGTCGAGGACCCGCGCCATTTTGCCGACCATCCTCGTTCGATTAACGACCTGATGTGCACGGGAGTGCTTGGTGAGGAACACTTCCTTCAACTCATTTTGCTCGACGTCCGCTTGATGCGTCACGTGTTCGATAACCCGGCGGTGCATTCAGTGGTAATCCGCAAAAACCAGGGGCGCGAGTCGGGTGCCTCGCAGCCCCATCCGCATCAGCAAGTCATCGGTTCGCCGCAGCCGCTGCCTGCGATCGAAGCTGAAGCGCGCGCACAGGCTGAAAATCCGCGGCTGTGGCACGAGTTGATCGAGATCGTCGAAGAGGTCGGCCTCATTATCGAGCGCCACGACGGCGTGGTCAGTTATGCGAGCCCGATCGGCGCCTTCCCACGCAGCTACGACGTTATAATGCCGGAGTTCCGCGGGATGCTGACCGATTTGCAGCCCAGCGATTTACGGGCGTTCTCGCGGGCGATCTTTCGTCTGGTGAGAATCCTGGGCCCCCTGCCGCTCGACTACGAGATTCACCAGGGCGCGGGACTGCCGCTGCACGCCCATATCAACGGACGGCTATATCCGTACTCGAACGTTGCCGGGACCCTTAATCTGCCGAGCCAGCTTGTGCAAAATGTCGCGGCGCTGCGCAAAGCCCTGGTGCGCAACTAGGGATGTGACTTGGAGTCATCCGACCAAGTCCGGCGGGCCTCAGGTGCGCGGCCTACAGTGCCATTTTGGAAATCCCTGGTCAGCGCCGTTGTGCAGCCGGTTCTCTTCGGTGCGATGCTGTTTTTGCCGGCTGGCACGCTTCATTGGTGGCGCGCCTGGGTTTTCCTCGCGACCGTCCTGGTAGCCAGCCTCGCCACCATGTTTGGCGTTATTCGACTCAACCCTGAGCTTCTGAACGAGCGCTACAAATCCCCGGTGCAACGCGGTCAACCCTTAAGCGACAGGATCGTGTTATTGGCGCTCCTCGTTTCGTTTGCCGGCGATGTCGTATTTATTCCGCTCGACGTGTTTCGCTTTGAGTTGTTCGGGCGGCCGGGTTTGTTCGTCTCGTCACTTGGGCTCGCGCTCTTCGTCGCCGGATGGACGGTGATAACGCTGGCATTCAAGGAGAACACTTTTGCCGCCCCGGTAGTGAAGTATCAGTCCGAACGGCATCAGAAGGTAATTGACAGCGGCGTGTACCGGTTTGTGCGGCATCCGATGTACGGCGGCGCCGTACTTATCGTTATCGGGCAGGCGCTGTGGCTGGAGTCCTATGCCGCGGCGGTATTTGCGCTCGTTCCGATCGTCGTCTTGGCGGTTCGGGTTTTAATCGAAGAGCGGTTCCTGAGAGGTGAACTGAGCGGCTACGAAGCCTATACCGAAAAGACTCGTTATCGGATGATTCCCTTCGTATGGTAGCGGTGCTCGCCGCTCAAATTCGTCCTCTATTGTCGCGCAATTCCTCTTATTCAGCTTTCCAATTCGGTTTGCGCTTCTCAAGGAAGGCGCGGATTCCTTCCTTGGCATCTTTGCTTGCGCGAACTCCGCGCGCCATCTCGGACAGATCGTCGTGCCAGGCGTCGTTCGAATTGCTGAGCGCGCGGCGCATGCTCTTTTTCATGGTCCGAAGGCTAAGCGGTGCATTCGACGATACTTTTTCGGCCCACGCGTTGGCGCTCTCGTCGAGCTTGGCGTTGGGCACCAATTCGTGGACCATTCCCATGTGGAAGGCGCGCTCGGCGTTAACCGGTTCGGCGGTGTAAAGGATTTGCGCCGTATTGGCGACGCCGATGATTTCGATCAGCTTGCGGATAAAATCGTACGGCACCACCAGCCCGACACGCGCTACGGTCATGCCCATCCGCATGTCTTCGGCGCCAATTCGCAGGTCGCAATGCAGCGCCAATTCGCATCCGCCTGCCAGCGCCGCACCCTGAACGGCCGCGATGGTCGGGACCGGAATGTGCGCGAGCCGATGGAATATACGTTCGATATTAACCGGACTATGCGCGCCTTCGAGCCGGTCGGCCTCAGCCAGATCGAGGCCTGAGCAAAAGCTGCCACCCGCGCCGCGCACGATAACCGCGCGGATTTCCTTGTCCTCCTCGACCGAGCTTATCGCGTCGTCGAGCGCCTTCATCATCGCCTCGTTGAGCGCGTTGCGCTTCTCGGGGCGATTCATCGTGAAGGTTACAAGGTTGCCCCGGCGTTCGATCTTGAGCACTTGTTCGGCCATCGCAATGCTCCTTGGCAGTAGTCGAAGTTCAATTGACGGGAAACATCGCACGCCAACGCCGGTGCCATCAAGGCGTGACAGCGACGCGCGCGCTCACTCCCCGCGCCAGACCGGCTTGCGCTTTTCGAGGAAGGCGCGCACCCCTTCCTTGGCGTCGAGGCTGCCGCGCACCCGATTGCCGAGTTCGTCGAGATCCTTGTGCTCGACCTCGAACGCGTGGCTGATAACACGTGAAATCATTTGCTTCATCGCACGCACCGAGAGCGGTGCGTTGCCGGCGATTTTTGCGGCCCAGGCGGCGGCCGTAATGGCGAGGGTGTCGTCGGGCACGACCTTATGCACCAGCCCCATTTCGCGCGCACGCGCCGAATCGACCGGATCGGCAAGGTACATGATCTCGGCGGTGGCCGCTGGACCGACGGTCTCGACGAATTTGCGGAAGATCCAGTAGGTCGGCAGATAACCGATTCGCGCCGGCGTCATTCCCAGGCGAGCGCCCGCGCCTGCGATTCGCAGGTCGCAAGTCAGGGCGAGCACCAGCCCGCCGGTCAGCGCTTCGCCGTGAACCGCCGCGATGGTCGGGATAGGCAGTTTCTGCAGCCGCGTTATGATCTTGTCGAAGGTGATCCCGCCGCTGCCCATCTGCTCGATATCGCGCAGGTCAAGTCCGGAGCAAAAGCCGCGCCCTTCGCCCCGCAAAATCACGGCGCGCACCTCTTTGTCGTTTTCTACCGACGCGAGCGCGCCGTCCATCGCTTCCATCACGGCGCGATTGATCGCGTTGCGTTTTTCGGGACGGTTCAACGTCAGCGTGACGTAGTTCTGACTGCGTTCTACCTTGAGTTCTTCGGCCATTTTCGGCGCCACCTTTCCGCGAATTTCTTTTCGAGGACGATTGCACCGACCATCGCATGACGCGAGTTCGACTATCAAGCACGCCGAATGCGCGACGCATTGATGAAAGCGAAGTGCCGGATCGCAAGAAGTGTGAATCGAACCGGCGAAAGCTCGGCGAGGCTGGATATGAATTATGAGGCCACTCGCGATGTGCCGGTCCACATCGGATGAAGTCCGAGCCGGTTATGCGGCAAATTTATGGCAGGACTAGCCAGTCGAATGCCGCCCGTATGTTAAGAGAGCGTCAAATCGATCTCTTAAGCGTGCAACTTCGCGGCATCCGGTCGGCATGAATTTTGGTCCGAACGACCTCGGCCAAGTCTCGTGAGAGCCGGGTGAACTTAACCAGGAGTTTCAAAAGACTCTTTAAGCGCGCGGACCGCGATAAAACCTGAGTCATAACAGCAGAGACAATTACACGAACCGCCCGACGATCAGATTAAATTCGCAAGGCGTTCATGCGCGTGTCTTCGCGCCAACACACCGCATGGCGACCAAAGCCCCACCGCGGGAGCATTCTAGTATTGGCGCGGCGGCAAGAGCGCACGCCCGATGATGCGTAGTGGACGGGGGAGAGAGATACTGGATTCATCACGCCTCGCTGAACGCGAAATCCAGGAGAAAGCTCAGTGTCTCTAACTCAAAAAAATCGAGTCGTTTCCAGCGCGCCTTTGAGCGGCGATGAGTTGCGCAAAATCGACGCCTATTGGCGCGCCTGCAACTACCTATCCGTCGGGATGCTCTACCTCCAGGACAACCCGTTGCTAAGAGTGCCGCTGGAGCCCGCGCACATCAAAAGACGCCTTCTCGGCCATTGGGGTTCGGATCCGGGCCAGAGCTTCGTTCTGGTGCACTTGAACCGGCTAATCAAGAAAAACGATCTGAACGTGCTTTACATATCGGGGCCCGGTCATGGCGCCCCGGCCGTTCTCGCCAATTCCTACCTCGAGGGCACCTACTCGGAAATCTACCCCGACCGAACCGAGGACGAAGAAGGCTTGCGCAAGTTTTTCAAGCTTTTTTCGTTCCCTGGTGGCATCGGATCGCACTGTACGCCGGAAACGCCGGGGTCGATCCACGAAGGCGGCGAACTGGGCTATAGCGTATCACACGCGTTTGGTGCAGCGTTCGACAATCCCGATTTGGTCGTGGTTCCGGTGGTTGGCGATGGCGAGGCCGAGACCGGGCCACTGGCCACCGCGTGGCATTCCAATAAATTTCTGAATCCGATCCGCGACGGTGCCGTGCTGCCGATCTTGCATCTCAACGGCTACAAGATCGCGAACCCGACGATTCTGGCGCGCATAACGGACGAGGAACTCGAAAGCCTTTTCGTTGGCTATGGCTACGTTCCCTACGTGGTCGAGGGTGACGATCCGGCGCTGATGCATCAACGGATGGCCGCAACGCTCGAGCACTGTCTCAACCAAATTCGCCTGGTACAGGAGGATGTTCGACGAAGCGGAATCACACGTCGTCCGCGATGGCCCATGATTATCCTGCGAACCCCCAAGGGATGGACCTGCCCGCCGGAGCTGAACGGTCACCGCCTGGAGAGTTCGTGGCGCGCTCATCAGATTCCGATCCCCGACGTCATTGCCAATCCGGCTGAGCTTCGATTGCTCGAAAGCTGGATGCGGAGCTATCGGCCCGAAGAGCTATTCGACAAAAAGGGCCGCTTGATTCCGGAGCTGAGAGAACTCCCGCCGGCCGGAACGCGCCGTATTAGCGCCAATCTCCATGCCAACGGCGGCCTGCTGCGTAAGCCGCTGCGGATGCCCGATTTCCGCAAGTACGCGGTTCAAGTCCCCAGACCCGCGCAGTCGGAAGATCAGAACACGTTCATCCTGGGCGAGTTTCTACGCGACGTGATGTCCGAGAACATGGCCAACTTCCGCGTGTTTGGTCCCGACGAGACCGCCTCCAACCGGCTCCAGGCGATCTATCAGACGACGAAAAAAACCTGGCTGGCCGAGACGAAGCCCGAGGACAAGGACGGCGGCGAACTTTCGGTAGACGGCCGGGTCATGGAGATGCTCAGCGAACATAATCTCGAGGGCTGGATGGAAGGCTATCTCCTGACCGGCCGCCACGCCCTTCTTAATACCTACGAAGCGTTCGCCCACGTGATCGATTCGATGGTCAACCAGCACGCCAAATGGCTGGAAAAATGCAAGACCGAAGTTGCGTGGAGGGCATCGGTTTCGTCGCTGAACATACTCATAAGCTCGACCGTCTGGCGGCAGCATCACAACGGTTTCACTCATCAGGATCCCGGGTTCATCGATGTGATTACCAACAAAAAGGCAATCGTGACCCGCATCTACCTGCCTCCGGACGCCAACTGCCTGCTCAGTGTTGCGGATCACTGCCTGCGCAGTACCGACTACGTCAATGTGATCGTCGCCGACAAGCAGCCGCATCTCCAGTTTCTCAACATGGAGACCGCGGCGGAACATTGCGCGAAGGGACTGGGTATCTGGGGATGGGCATCGACCGACCAGGTCGGCGAGCCGGACCTGGTAATCGCCAGTGCCGGAGACGTAGCCACGGTCGAGGCTTTGGCGGCGACCTCAATCCTCCGTGAAAAGTTTCCGGCGTTGAAGGTCCGTTTCGTCAACGTTGTTGACCTGTTCAAGCTGGAGCCACAAACCGAGCATCCGCACGGACTCTCCGACCCTGAGTTCGATAGCCTGTTCACCAAGGATAAACCGGTCATATTCAATTTTCATGGCTATCCATGGCTGATCCATAAGCTGGCTTATCGTCGTGCTAATCATGCCAACCTGCATGTGCGCGGCTACAAGGAAATGGGCAGCATCAATACTCATTTGCAATTGTCTATTAACAATCAGACCGACCGTTTCAATCTGGCTATTGACGCAATCGATCGTGTGCCCAAGCTTCAGGCGATTGGCGGGCGCGTAAGAGAGTGGCTGAAGGACGAGATTCACCGGCATCTTGAATATGCTTACGAGCACGGCGTTGACAGGCCGGAGGCGAGCAACTGGAAATGGCCATACTGAGCGGGCGCGCCGGCCAGCCACTCTTGGCAAAAGGATCAAAGAGCGACTGAGGGGGCGATGCTGCGCGCCGACTACGGCTTGTTGTCGCAAGACTTCGAGGGGATCGAGGAGCTGGTCGAACTGGCCCTCGATCTGCGGAATTCCTGGGACCATCGCACCGACAAACTGTGGAGCGAACTCGAACCCGAATTGTGGGCGTTGACCCACAATCCCTGGGTGGTACTGCAAACCGTCTCTCGCACGAAGCTGAAGAAGCTGACTGCGGACTCGAGCTTCCGTAAGGAAGTCCGGGAATTGGCCGAGGATCGCGCGGCGCGTGAGAGTCAGCCCGCATGGTTCGATCGAACTCATAGTGCCGCCGAACTCACCTGTGTTGCATATTTCAGCATGGAATTTGGTCTTTGCGAGGCGTTGCCAATTTACTCGGGCGGACTCGGCAACGTGGCCGGCGACCAGCTCAAGGCGGCGAACGATCTCGGCGTGCCGGTAGTGGGAATCGGGCTGCTCTATCAGCAAGGCTATTTCCGCCAGGTGATCGACGCCGAGGGTAACCAGAACGCACTATATCCGCATAACGACCCCAGTCAGCTACCCATCTCGCCGGTGCGCAACGAGGAAGGGGAGTGGTTTCGCCTGGCGATCACCCTGCCCCGCGAGAAGCTCCGGGTGCGAGCCTGGCAAGCTCGGGTCGGGCGCGCGACCTTGTATCTTCTCGACACCAATGACCCGGCGAACCCTCCGGACTACCGCAGCGTTACCAGTGAACTCTACGGCGGCGGGCCGGAATTGCGGCTACAGCAGGAGCTGGTTCTGGGAATCGGCGGCTGGCAACTCTTGAATGGCTTGGGAATCAAACCCGACGTCTGCCACCTGAATGAAGGCCACGCCGCCTTTGCGGTGCTCGAGCGGGCCCGCAGCTTCATGGATGAATCCGGTCAGCCGTTCGAAGTTGCGCTGGCGGTTGCCCGCGCCGGTAACCTGTTCACGACCCATACACCGGTGCCGGCAGGATTTGATCGTTTCCCGCCCTGGCTGATCGAGCGGTACCTGAAGCATTATGCCGAAGACCGCTTGCACATCAGCATGAATGATCTGATGGCGCTCGGGCGGCTCAACGGCGACGATCACGACGAACCATTCAACATGGCCTACCTGGCAGTTCGTGGGAGCGGTGCCGTTAATGGCGTCAGCCGCTTGCATGGGGATGTGAGTCGCGAAGTCTTTCAGCCCTTGTTTCCTCGATGGCCACAAAATGAGGTTCCGATCGGACATGTAACGAATGGCGTCCACACGCCGACCTGGGACTCCGCTCACGCCGACAAATTGTGGACCCAGGCCTGCGGCATCGAACGATGGCGGGGTTCGATGGAAGCGGTGAGCGAACAGGTCCGTCTAGTCCCGGATACCGATCTTTGGCAGATGCGGACGAACAACCGAAAGGACCTGGTCGCCTACGTGCACAATCGCCTGGCGCCCGAGCTTACAATTGCCAATCGCGAACATTCAGACGCCGGGGAGATTTTTGATCCCAACGCCCTGACCCTGGTCTTTGCGCGCCGCTTTGCCGCGTACAAGCGGCCGAATCTGCTTTTGCATGATCCCGAGCGACTGGCCCGTATCCTTACCAATCCGCGTTATCCCGTGCAGCTTGTGGTGGCCGGCAAAGCCCATCCCCAGGACGAGGACGGCAAGGCGATAATCAAGGCCTGGGCGCGTTTCGTCCGACGGCCGGATGTGCGCAACCACGCGGCCTTCCTGAGCGATTACGACTTGCTGCTTGCAGAGTACCTGGTGCGCGGAGCCGATCTGTGGATCAACACCCCGCGCAGACCTTGGGAGGCCTGCGGCACCAGCGGAATGAAGGTGCTGGTAAACGGCGGGCTCAACATCTCAGAACTGGATGGATGGTGGGCGGAAGCGTACTCGCCCGATGTCGGATGGTCGCTTGGCGACGGCGAGTATCACGAGCACGATCCTGACCGGGATGCCGTCGAAGCCGAAGAACTTTATTCACTGCTCGAACAGAAGGTGATTCCGAGCTTCTATGATCGAAACGAAGCCGGTATTCCGGTGCGCTGGGTAGCGAAGATTCGGGAGAGCATGGCGCGGCTGACTCCGCAATTTTCCGCGAATCGAGCCGTGCGGGAATATAGCGAGAAATATTACCTTCCCGCTGCACAGACTTATCGTAAACGTGCCAAAAATCACGGTGCGATCGGCGCGGAATTGCTGGAATGGCACGAGCAACTCCGGCGGTCTTGGACCGCAATCGATTTTGGCGATTTCCGAGTCGAAACTAGCCTCGGCCAGCACCAATTTCACTTGCAGGTTAGCCTCGGCACGCTCGATCCAGAGGCGGTTGAAGTCGAGCTATATGCCGATTCGCGCAGCG
>DATEGX010000257.1:0-9301 GCA_035279875.1 Binataceae bacterium (SeqCode) | reverse complement strand
TTCGCACAACGCCCGCCCGCGCTCATAGGCCTTGTCGCGATGGACAATCATCGAGAGCGCATCGACAACTTCGCCGTTGATGCGAATGTCCAATTTAACCAGATGCTCAGCGCGGAAGTCCAGAAAGTCATAATCGAGTGAAGCGTAACCGCGCGACACCGATTTCAGGCGATCGTAGAAATCAAACACGATTTCGGCCAGCGGCATCTCGTAATGCAAAATGACCCTCTGATGCCCGGCATAGCGCAGATCGCGCTGCACTCCGCGACGTTCCTCGCATAGCCGCATGACGGCGCCGAGATATTCTTCGGGTACATGGATCGACGCCAGAATGAAGGGTTCTTCGATCGCCTCGACGGCATTGTCCGGCGGCAGATGGGTCGGATTGTCGATCATCAGGGTTTCGCCGGAAGTGGTTCGGACCTGATAGGCGACCGTCGGCGCGGTCACGACCAGATTGAGGCCGAACTCACGCTCCAGCCGTTCCTGTGCAATTTCCATATGCAGCAGGCCAAGAAATCCGGCGCGAAAACCGAAGCCCAGGGCCTGCGAGGTTTCGGGCTCGCAGACCAGGCTGGCGTCGTTGAGTCTAAGTTTATCTATAGCATCTCTAAGAGCGCCGTATTGATTTGCTTCGGTCGGGTACAAACCCGCGAAAACCATCGGCTTCAACTCCTTGAAGCCGCCCAATGGTTCGGCCGCTGGATGCTCCGCGTCGGTGACCGTGTCGCCAACCCGCATTTCGGCAACCGTCTTGATCCCCGCGACGATAAATCCGACTTCGCCGGCACCGAGCGACTCGGTGGCCTCCTCGTGCGGCGTAAAATATCCCAGCCGCATCAACTCGCCGGGCTTGTCGGTTCCCATCAGACGAATTTTCACGCCACGACGCAATTCGCCGTCAAAAACCCGCACCAAACCGATCACGCCCTCGTAGGCGTCGTACCAGCTATCGAAAATAAGCGCACGCGTGGGTTTACCTGCGTTGGCTGGCGGAGGCCCAATCCGCGTCACTACTGCTTCCAATACCTCGTCGATCCCGATGCCTTCCTTTGCGCTGGTCAGGATAGCGTCCGTCGCGTCGAGACCGACCACCTGCTCGATCTCGTTGCGAGTGCGTTCGACGTCGGCACCCGGCAGGTCGATCTTGTTGATAACCGGCACGATCTCGAGCCCATGATCCAGCGCCATGTAAACGTTGGCGAGGGTTTGCGCCTCGACACCCTGGCTCGCGTCGACCACCAGCAGCGCTCCTTCACAAGCAGCCAGGCTGCGCGAGACCTCGTAGGCGAAATCCACATGTCCGGGCGTGTCGATAAGGTTCAGTATGTAGGTTTTGCCGTCGCGGGCGACGTAATTCAGCCGCACCGAGCGGGCCTTGATCGTTATGCCGCGCTCGCGCTCCAGTTCCATCGAATCGAGGAATTGCTCCTTGAGTTCCCGCTTGCTGAGCGCACCGGTACGCTCGAGCAGGCGGTCGGCGAGGGTCGACTTGCCGTGATCGATATGCGCGATGATTGAAAAATTGCGAATCAGTTCCGGTGAGGTCATTAACTCGTACGCATCCCGACCGCCGCCCTCGCTAAAGCCCAACTCTGCGGCGCAGGCCGGAGCAGCGTGGTTCCGGTTGCACACATCATAGCATCCGCGGCGCCCTGACGCGCGACACAGCGGCTCAATGCTTGTTCACATGGCCGGCGTCAGGAACCAAGCGACCGGCCTGTCAGGCCTTGCCCTTGAAGAACTCGAGCGTGCGCTTCAGGCCATCTTCGAGTTTGGTCTCCGCCTTCCAGCCTAAGTCGCGCACGGCCCGCTCGGGCGAGACCACCGAGCGACGCTGCTCGCCCGCCCGTCCCGGCGCATACACCGGTTCGAACCGGGTTCCGGCGATGGCAGCGAGTGAGCCGTACAGCCGATTCACGCTGGTTTCGACTCCCATCCCGATGTTGAACGGACCGGAGGCGGCCGAATCGACGGCCGCGAGATTCGCGCGCGCAACGTCGCCGACGTAAACGTAGTCGCGAGTCTGCTCGCCGTCGCCATAAATCGTGCAGGCTTTGCCCTCCAGAATGCGACCGCAGAAAATCGCGACTACGCCTGCCTCGCCATGCGGATCCTGCCGCGGCCCGTAGACGTTGCCGTAGCGCAGCGCGACATAGTCGATACCGTACTGAACCTTGTAAAAGAACAGGTAAGACTCGGTCGCAAGCTTGGCTACGCCGTAAGGGCTGATTGGCCGCAGCGGATGCTCCTCGCCACAGGGAAATTGCTCCTGTTCGCCATAGATCACTCCGCCGCTGGAGGCGAACACGACACGTCGCAGCCCTTTCTCGCGCGCCGATTCCATCAGGTTGAGGAAGCCGCTGATATTAACCTCGGCGTCGAAGGTCGGTTCCGCCACCGATTTGCGCACATCCATCTGCGCCGCCAGATGGATCAGCAATTCAGGCCGCTCACGGTCGATAATCATGCGAACTTCTCCGGCGTTGCGAATATCGGCGTGATAAAAGCGCGCCGCCGGGTCGAGTTGCGCGCGCTTACCCGTCGAAAGATCGTCAACCACGGCAATTTCGTGCTTTTTTGCCGCAGTCAGCAGGTCGACCGTATGGGAACCGATAAAGCCCGCCCCGCCACTCACCAGAATTCGCATCGTCCGGCTACCTCAGTATTCGCAAAAATTATTGGCCGCCCCATTGGCCACTCGTCTTCCACAACGGTCGCGCGCGGCGATCCTGTGTCAGACGGGGCGGCGGCCAATCGAGTAATAGCGAAACTCCAGCGCTTTCATCAGGGCCGGGTCATACAGGTTGCGGCCGTCGAAGATCACCGGCTGCTTCAATTCCGCCTTGATCCGCTGAAAATTCGGATGGCGGAATTCGTTCCACTCGGTAAGGATAACCAGCGCATCGGCGCCGGCCAGCGCTTCGTAGTTCGTGCGATGGTAGCTGACGCGATCGCCAAAAATGCCGCGCGCGCTTTCGAGCGCCTCGGGATCGTGAACTTGAACCCGTGCACCGCTTTTGAGCAGTTCATCGATCACCACCACCGAGGGTGCTTCGCGCATGTCGTCGGTCCGCGGCTTGAACGCCAGGCCCCAGATGGCGAAGGTCCGTCCGGTCAAATCCTGCCCGAAATGCTGCTTGATGCGCTCGGCGACAATCCGCTTTTGCTGATTGTTGACCTGGTCGGTAGCGGTCAGAATCGAAAAATCGAGCTGATGAGCCGCCGCGCTATGCACCAGCGCCTGCACGTCCTTGGGAAAGCAGGAACCGCCATAGCCAACTCCGGGGAACAGGAACTGCGAGCCGATCCGCCGATCCGTGCCCATCCCGCGCCGGACGTCGTTTATCTCCGCGCCCACCGCCTCGCACAGGTTGGCCATCTGGTTGATGAATGAAATCCTCAGCGCGAGCATCGCGTTCGACGCGTATTTGGTAAGTTCGGCCGAGCGCGGATCCATGATCAGGATCGGATTGTCGGTGCGCACCAGCGGCGCATGGATCTCGCGCAGGATCGCGGTGGCCTGCTCGCTGGTGCTGCCAATCACCACGCGGTCGGGGCGCATGAAGTCTTCGACCGCCGAACCTTCCTTGAGAAATTCCGGCACCGAGCAGACTTCGATCCGCGAGTTGGCGATTTTCCCAACCAGTTCGCGCACCCGGTCGTTTGTACCGACCGGCACGGTGCTCTTGATCGCAATGATGTGGTAGCCGACCGTGACCTGCGCAATACTCTCGGCCGCCTTGAGCACGCCGCTCAGATCCGCCGCCCCGCTGGCGCTCATCGGGGTTCCGACGGCGACGAACGAAACCATCGATTGCTTCACGGCCGCGGCCAGGTCGGTAGTGAAACTCAGCCGCCGCTCCTTGACATTGCGCCGTACCAGCTCTTCGAGCCCAGGCTCGTAGATCGGCACTGTGCCGGAGTTGAGCTGCTCGATACGCCGGCGATCGATATCGACGCAGACCACCTCGTTGCCGGTTTCGGCCAGGCAGGTGCCGCTCACCAATCCAACGTAGCCCGTGCCCACCACCGCGATATTCATGGAGTCCTCAGAATTCTTCCTTGATCACGTAGATCGGCTTGCCCTGCGATTCGTGATAGGTGCGTGCGAGCATCTCGCCAATCAGCCCGATACTCACTAACTGCACCCCAACGACGACCAGCAGAATCGCCAGCAACAGCGCCGGCCGCCGGCCGAGCGAAGCGCCGAGCACCACCTTCTCGAAGACCAGTATAGCGGTCCAGACGGTGCCAATCCCCCCCAGTAAAATGCCGATCAGGCCGAACACCTGGATCGGCCGGGTGGAATAGCCCGACAAAAATTTGACGGTCATCAGGTCGAGCACGGTCCGAATAATCCGCCCCGGCCCATATTTTGACGCCCCGGCCCGGCGCGGCCGGAAATTCACCTCGACCTCCGCAATTCGCGCGCCCTGCTCTGCCGCGATCGCCGGAACGAACCGATGCATCTCGCCATAGAGCATCAAGCGCCGTGCCAGATCGCCACGATAGGCTTTGAGCGTGCAGCCGTAATCGTGCAACTCGATCCCGGTCATCCAGGAGATCAGCGCGTTGGCCACCACAGAGGGCAAGCGGCGGGTCAACGCCGCGTTCTGCCAGCGCTGGGTACGCCAGCCGCTGGCCAGGTCGTAACCCTCTTCCAGTTTCCCGATCAGCTTCGGAATGTCCGCCGGGTCATTCTCGCCGTCGCCGTCGAGCGCGATCACGACCTCACCCGACGTATGATGCAATCCACACGCCAGCGCCGCGGTCTGACCGGAGTTGCGCGCAAGCCTGATGACGTGCACGCGCGGGTCGCCGGTCTTGATCCGGCGGAGTACCTCGAGCCCGCCGTCGGTGCTGCCGTCGTCGACGAAAATCAACTCGTAGGAACGCCCGAGCCCGCCCATCACGCCGGCGAGTTCGCCGTGGAGCGGCGCCAGGTTATCCCGCTCGTTGAAGAGCGGAATAACTACTGAGACATCCATCGCGAATGATGCGAATCGGTGAGCTCGATAAACGCCCTGTAGCGCCGTTCGATATCTTCCCAGGTCAGCGACAGCAGCCGCTCGATCGAGAATTTCTCGACCACGAACGAGCCCAGCACACTGCCATAGATCACCGCGGTGCGCAGGATCGATTCGGTCATACGGCCGTTGCGCGCGAGCCAGCCCATCACGCCGGCGCCAAAGGCGTCACCTGCACCGGTCGGATCGACCACCTCTTCGAGCGGCCAGGCCGGTACCGCAAACATCGAATCGGGACTGAATTGGAGCACGCCGTATTCGCCGCGCTTGATCAGGGCGATTCGCGCGCCCATCTTCAGAATCGCGCGGCCCGCCCGCACCAGGTTATGCTCGCCGGTCAGCAGCCGCGCCTCTTCATCATTGACGGTCAGGATATGAATCCGCGGCATCAACCGGATAAAGCCGGCGCGGTCGTTCTCGATCCAGAAGCGGATAGTGTCGGCCGCAACGATCTTCGGGCTCATCACCTGCGAGAGCACGTGCTCCTGCAGTTGCGGCGAGATATTAGCCAGGAAAACGTAGTCGGTGCGGCGCTGGTCGGGCAGCAAATCGGGCATGAAGTCGCCGAATACGCCCAACTCGGTGACCAGCGAGTCGCGAATATTCATGTCCTCGTGGTAGCGCCCGTGCCAGAAGAAAGTCTTGCCCGGCCGCCGCACGAGGGCACGGGTATCGATACCGCGCTCATCGAACATCTGCTGGTCCTGCTCGCGGAAATCCTCGCCCACCGCGGCAACGATACTCACCGGGCCGAAGAACCGCGCGCCAAGCGCGAAGTAGCTCAGCGAACCGCCGAGCGCGCCGGTGACGGTCCCGTGCTGAGTCTCAATGGTGTCGTAGGCGACGGCCCCGACGGCGACAATGCTCATTTCGAATGGAATATCCTTCGGCTGGTTTGGGCTCGCACGTTATCGGCCGCGGCATCCTCAGGCAAGATACTTGCCAACAATCGGCCGCAGGCGGGCCAGCGTCTCGGGCGGAATAACCGCGCGGTCGGTGATAATCGCTCCCTCCAACGCGCGGCCGCAGGCGCAGCTTCGCGCCCGTGCCGCAAGCAGCGGCGCGAGATTGAAAATCGCTTTCTGCGCGCGCGCCACGTTGAGCCGCATCACCCGCAGGATCTCGCCAATATCGACCGCGCTGACGCTTTCATGCCAGCAATCGTAGTCGGTCACCAGCGTCAGCACCGCGTAGCAAAGCTCGGCCTCGCGCGCGAGCCGCGCCTCCTGCATCGCGGTCATGCTGATGACGTCGACTCCCCAACTCCGGAACAGGTTGGATTCGGCGCGGGTCGAGAATTGCGGGCCCTCCATGCACAGGTAGGTCGCGTTTTCGTGGACCTTGCCGCCCGCCGCAGCGGCCGCGCGAGTCAGGTCGCGGCTGAGGTCGGCGCAGACCGGGTCGGCCAGCGAGACGTGGGCGACGATGCCATCGCCAAAGAACGTCGGTTTGCGCGCGTAGGTGCGATCGACGAACTGGCTTACCACCGCGAGGTCGCCAGGAGCGATCTGCTCCTTCATACTGCCGGCGGTGCTTACCGAAACCAACAGCTCGGCGCCGAGCTGCTTCATTCCGTAGAGGTTGGCGCGATAGTTGAGTTCGCTCGGCAAAAGCCGATGGCCGCGGCCATGGCGCGACAGGAAGATCACCTGGGTCTCGCCGATGCGGCCGCGATAAAAGGCGTCGGAGGGCGGGCCAAAGGGCGTGCTGATTTCCACGCGCTCGACCGCCTCGAGGCCGTCCATCTGGTAGAAACCGCTGCCGCCGATAACTCCGAGTACCGCCCTCGCCATATTCTTTGTTGTCCTTGCGCCCGGCTGCCGCCAAATCAGGCCGACACGGCGGATTGGCCGCCCTGTTCCGCGTAAAGCTGTCCACAGGCCGCCGCGATATCCTGGCCGCGGCTTTCGCGAATCGTCGCGGTCAAGTTACCGCGATGCAAAATCGCTTGAAAGGCCTCGACCCGCGACCGCGGGCTGGATTGGAAGGGAACGCCCGGAAACGGATTGAAGAAGATCAGGTTCACCTTGGACTTGAGCGGCGCGAGCAGCTTTAGCAGGCGGCGGGCATCGTCGCTCGAATCGTTGACACCGTCGAGCATCACATATTCGAAGGTGATTCGGCTGCGGCGGCTGATCGGCAGCGAGCGACACGCTTCCAGCAGCCGGGAAAGCGGGTAGCGCCGATTGATCGGAGCCAACCGGTCGCGCAGCGCATCGCTCGCGGCATGCAGCGAAACCGCCAGGTTGACCTGGAAATCGCTCAGCAAACGCTCCATCACCGGCACCAGCCCGACGGTCGAGACAGTTATCCGCCGCGGCGAGATCTGGAGCCCCCATTCCGCGGTCATCGCGGTCAGCGCGGCTTTGAGGCTGGGATAGTTCGCCAACGGTTCGCCCATCCCCATGAATACATAGTTGGTCAGCCGTTCATCCGGGCCGAGCAGCCGACGCGCCGCGGAGATCTGGCCAATGATCTCGCCGGCGGCCAGATTGCGCCGGAGCCCCATCCGCGCCGTCGCGCAGAATTCGCACGCCATCGCGCAGCCCGCCTGGCTCGAAAGGCACAGCGTGATGCGCCCGTCCATTGGAATAATCACGCTCTCGATTTCGGCCCCGTCGCCGAGCCGCAAGAGCAATTTGCGCGTCCCGTCGGAGCTGAGCGCAACATGCGACGGCATCAGCTGGCTAATTCTAAAGTGTTGGTTTAAATATTCGCGAAGTCCGGCCGGCACCTCGCGCATTTCATTGAAGCTCGCGGGGTCAGCGGACCACAACCGGTGCATCACCTGGCGCGCCCGGTAAGGGCGCTCGCCGGCGAGGATTACCGCCTGCTCCAATTCAGCCAGCGTCAGTTCATGGATATCGCGGAGATGCGACCCGAGCGACGCAACGGATTGAATTTCGGCGAGGTCGGCCACGGCCCTGATTCTAGCAGGCGAGTTCGCCGCGGTCGTCAACCCAGGGGCGCCCGGTCGCCGCGAAACACCCGGATGAACAGGAATATCAGCAGTTCATAAGCGAAGAACAGAAAGATTAGAAGCAGAACGAGTTCGTCGAGCAACAGCACTATCCGCTTGATGACACCCTCATGCAGCAACCGCCGCAACAGCCATCCGACCATCCAAAACAGCACAACGGCAACGACCACGCCGCTGGCGTGATGGGTCAGGATCTGAATTGCCTTGACGTTTATCCAGCGCTCGATTCCTTCGGCCTCGCCGGCGGCTATGCTTCCGATGGCCATAGTCGGTGCGATTACTCTCAGGAGGGATTCAGCCGCGGCGTAACGGGCGCCGGTTCAGGCTAGGCGGCGATTTCCAGTCCGCTGAAGAAAAATGCGATTTCGCGAGCGGCGGTTTCGGCCGCATCCGAACCGTGGGTGGCATTCTTTTCGACGTCGACCCCGAGGTCCTTGCGAATCGTGCCTGGCGCAGCTTTGAGGGGATCGGTCGCGCCCATCAAATCGCGCCAGCGGGCAATCGCCTGCTCACCGCCGAGCACTGCCACCACCACCGGACCCGACGACATGTAGTCGCAGAGCGAGCCGTAGAATGGCCGCTCCTTATGCACTTCGTAGAAGCGCTCGGCCTGGGTGCGCGTCAGATGCATCGATTTGAGCGCGCAGATACGTAATCCCGACGCCTCGATTCGCTTGAGGATTTCGCCGGCCAGATTGCGGCCGACCGCGTCGGGTTTAACAATCGCGAGGGTACGTTCCATCATTTCCGAATAAAAATCTAAAGTGTCAGTTGAGATTTGCGCGCGGTCAAGCGCCGGCCCCGTCCAGCACGCGCTTCATCGTCGAGCCCAATTCCGCCGGACTCATCGCTACCGCGATCCCGGCCGCCTTGAGCGCCGCAATTTTGTCCGCCGCAGTGCCCCGCCCGCCCGAGATAATTGCCCCGGCATGGCCCATTCTCCGCCCCTTCGGCGCGGTCTGCCCGGCGATAAAGGCAACCACCGGCTTCTTCATGTTCTGCTTGACGAACTGGGTGGCCTCTTCCTCGGCGCTCCCGCCGATTTCCCCGATCATAATCACCGCCCTGGTGCCTGGATCTCGATTGAACATGTCGAGCACGTCGATATGGCCGGTGCCGATGATCGGGTCGCCGCCGATTCCGACGCAGCTCGACTGTCCGATACCGAGCAGGGTCAATTGGTAAACCGCCTCGTAGGTCAGCGTGCCCGAGCGCGAAACGACGCCGATATCGCCTGGTTTATGGATATAGCCCGGCATAATCCCGATCTTGCAGTCGCCGGGAGTGATAA
>DATEGX010000256.1:0-4090 GCA_035279875.1 Binataceae bacterium (SeqCode) | reverse complement strand
CAGTACTTGGTCTTCTCGATATTTTTTACGATTCAATATTTCCTCGCTTGGGGAACTGGACCATCAACAAAGGATTCGGCGAATGAACCTGCGAGCGAAAGCTTTGGTGGCCAGCTGTGTTCTCACTCTAATCGTTGGCTTTAGCTCTTCGACTTCGGCGCACTCCTTCCCCGAAGAGGAGATTCCGTCCGCCGGATCGACGGTTCACGCGCCACCGAACCGGGTCACGATCAAGTACGACGCACCAATCGAAAAGCTATTCGCTTCGATCGAGGTCCTCAACGCCGCCGGCCATAGCGAGGTCGCGGGTCAGCCGCAGTTAAGCTCTGACGGGCTCACCCTGTCGATCCCGGTCAACAAACTCGATTCGGGCGAATACACGGTCAAATGGCGCGTTGTATGTGTCGACACGCACCATACCGAAGGGTCGTATTCGTTCACGGTAGCGGGGAACTCGTGAGTACCGATGTGGGCCGGGCCTTACTGGTATGGCCCCTTCTGCTATCTCTAATCGTAGTCTTTGGAAGCTCGGGCTTCGTGCTCCTCGCAGCCGATGCAATCTACGACCTGCGAGCGGCGACGGCTTCGCTGCTTCCGCTCTGGCGCATCCTTGCCATCCTGGCCTGCCTGGTTTCTCCGTTTGTATTGCTTGACATGACGGGCGATATGGCCGGCGTTTCGTGGAAGAGCGCGTTGCCACTCGTGCCCGAGGTTTTGGCTGACACGCACGCCGGACGCGTGTGGGATTGGTTCCTAACGGTGGCGCTTTTGCTTCTTGTCAGCGCATGCGTTCCGCTAGGTCAATCCCTGCGGGCCATCATGCTCTTCGTTTTGACGGGACTCCTGCTTTTTTTACACTCACTGCTGAGCCATGCGGTCGACAAGGGAGCCCTCGCAATCGCCTTCTATTTTGTTCACGAGGTTGCCGTCGCCCTGTGGCTGGGGTCGTTGATGGTACTTTGGATAATCGCCCGGCGTGGTGACGCTCCAAAAATAAAGACCGAACACGCTGCACAGCGCGTTTCCGAAATAGCTTTCTGGGCGGTGGTCGCTCTCGTCATTAGCGGGACTTACATCGCTTACAATGGACTCGGACTCAACCTGCACCAGCTGTTGTTCTCGAACTACGGCCGCACTCTCATGGTAAAGGTGGCGGTCTTCCTCGTCGTTCTGGCGATCGGCGCTTATAACCGCTATTGGCTGGTGCCCGCGGTCGCCGACCCGGCAAAGCGCGAGACTTTAGTGCGCAATATAGGCGTGGAATCAGTCATTCTGCTATTTGCCGTTTTGGGATTGGCCGCGCTTTTGGCGAATACACCGCCAGCCCACGACACCGGTGGGCACGCGGGTCACTCGATGCTGGCGATGATCAGCTTCGACCCGATCAGGCGCCTTCTAAAAGGGACGCCATAGCGCCGTGCTCCGGGGAGGTTTCCTGCGGACGCATGCCCTGCCGACAGTTCGCGGTTGGATTCAACCCACCACGCCTGCCGCCCGTAATGAAGCGATTTCGGCGGAGTCCAGGCCGCTCTCGCGCAGTACGGATTCGGTGTGCTCTCCGAGGATCGGCGCGAAGCTTCGCAACTCTGCCGGAGTCTGGTCAAAACGCGCCGCGGGTCGCGGCTGCCGCATTAGACCCGCAGTTGGATGAGTCGTCTCGATAATCATGCCGTTAGCGGCAACCTGAGGGTCGTTCAGCAACTCCTCGCGGGTCTGGATCGGCGCGCAGGGTACCTGCTGAAGGTCGAGGCGCTCAAGCCATTCGGCGGAGGTGCGCGTCTTGAGCACGTCGGCGGCAAGATCGAGCCGCGCGTCGGCGTAACGGACGCGGCCGGCTGGCGTCTTGAAGCGTTCGTCCAGCATCCATTCCGGACGCTCGAGCGCACCGCACAGTCCTTCCCATTCCGAATCTGAAATCGCGCCGCAGGTGATATAGCCGTCAGCCGTCTGGAAGACCAAATCGCGCGTATTCGGTGGCCGAGTAATAGCCTTTTCGGGGCCGACGAACGTATGGCCGGCCATCGATTCAGGCCAGATAAATGAAATTACCGCGTCCAGCATTGCGAGCCGAACGTGCTGGCCGACTCCGGTACGCTCGCGCGCAAGCAAAGCCGCTGTCATCGCCTGCGCAGCGGTCAGCGCGGTCACCTTATCGGGCACGATCACGCGAATCATCCGCGGCCGGCCGCCCGGATCGCCCTGGATCGACGCGAGTCCGGATAGGGCTTGGATTACGGGATCATAGGTGCGCTTGTGTACGTAGGGACCGTGGTCCCCGAAGCCGCTGATCGAAACGTAAATCAGGTCGGGCTTGACCGCGCGCATTGCCGACTCGCCGATTCCCATCCGCTCGACTGTGCCGGGTCGAAAGTTTTGCACCATCAGATCGGCTCGCGCCACCAAACGCTTCAGTAGTTCGACGCCGTTCGGCTGCTTGAGATCGATCACCACGGAGCGCTTGTTGCGGTTTGCGACGGCGAAGGTCGGCGACATCCCATGGCGGCGGCCGCCAAGCGCGCGAGTCAGATCGCCGCTGCCCGGCGGCTCGACCTTGATTACCTCGGCGCCCTGGTCAGCCAGGATCATGGTCGCCATAGGACCCGATATCATCTGAGTGAGGTCGACTATGCGAATGCCGTCCAGCGGTCCGGCCATGACAAGGCACCTCCCGTGCACCCGGTCAGAATCGCACGAAAGCTGTCGTGAGCAAAAGCGCGCATCCCGGCGCGCCCCTGGTGTCCTACCAGCGGCGGACGCGGCCAGTATCGACGTGAACGAAGTCGGAACGGGGATAGTAGCCAACGCCGCCGCCACGCAGCATCAGCGCAGCGCGCTGCACCAGCGACAATTGGCGCCCAGGTACGTTGATGTCCGAGGCACGCCCTTCGATATGCATGCTGTGTCGGGCAACCCCCTCGCTATGGCTGGCCAGCATCGCGTTCGTGGCGGCAGAACGATAGCCGGAGATCAACGTGAATGGCTCACCGGTATCCAGCGCGGCATGGATCTGGTGGAGCAGGTCAAGCAGGTGCGGATCGATGGGCTTGACCTCGTTGGCGCGAAAATCGCGGAAGAAGTAGTTCACCTCGCGCAGTGCTTCCGGCACGTACGCGCCATTTTCGAAGTAGACTGTTTTGAGATTTTCGCCGGTATGGATGTTATAAACGGACAGCGCACGCGGTCGCATCGATTGAGCACGCGGCCTCAGCAGAAAACCGGCTCGCATCGGGCCGCTGCTTTCAGATTCAGCCGGCAACCGAATCCATTCACCAGCCCTTGCGAAACCCGGCACTACCATCGCCACCGCGACGATCGCACCACTGCGGAGCAGTCCGCGCCGGGTAACCAATGAATCCGTGGCTGGCTTTTCGCGCTCCTTCATCCCCATCCTCCGCGTTCCGTCTCGCCAAATGCGAAAGGGCCAAGCGCAACACAATACTACATCACACGGCTCCTTCGACCCCTTTCCAGTCAATCAGATTCGCCGGCCTTTAGGAATCCCACCAATACCGTCTCAAAACCCTCCTTTTCCCTCCGGGGGCGGCTGGGAGCAGCGCAACGATTCGTCGCCATCAGCGTATTTCCCGGACGTGAGGGATTCGACGCCGGCCCCCGTTCCCCTCGGGGCCTAAAGCCGATAAAAGGATTTGAGCGGGAACGCGCCGACCCGGTCGTTCTCCGCGCCGCAAAATGGCCAGCATGCTAGAGGCAAAACACGAGGGTCCTCGCGAGGACGCAGATTCGGGGCGCAAAAACGCGTCGCTCCAGGGCTTCGGCTTGACCAAACGCTACGGCGGGCGGGCGGTGGTCGACAATGTCGAGGTGCGGATCGGCAACGGCGAAGTGGTCGGCATGCTCGGACCCAACGGGGCGGGCAAGACCACCACGTTTTACATGCTGGTCGGTTTGCTGCGGCCGGATGCGGGGCGGATCGAGCTTGGCGGTGAAGACATCACGATGCTGCCGCTTTACCAGCGGGCGCGCCGCGGGATCAGCTACCTGCCGCAGGAACCCTCGGTCTTCCGCAAGCTGACGGTCGAGCAGAACCTTCTGGCAGTGTTGGAGACCTTGCCGCTGACCGAAGAAGAGC
>DATEGX010000255.1:0-4088 GCA_035279875.1 Binataceae bacterium (SeqCode) | reverse complement strand
GGCGAATTTCTGGAGCGGCCGTTCGCGCATCAATATGAGACCGGCGGCTTGCGAAGAGTGCATGTGCGAGGCCGTTGCAACGTCGCCAAACGAGTGCTGGTGCAGGCCGCCGCGTTCAATCTCGCGCTGATTCTTCGATCCTTCACCAAGGCTGGGACGCCCAGAGGCTTGGCGGACCGGAACCGTTTATTATTTTGCCTGCTCTGGCGCCTTCTGGTGGCATTCCAGGGCTCGCTACTCGGCCCGTTGGGTCAACCGCCGACCAATTTGCGACGAAACCTTCGCAACGTTACGAATTCGTGGCCCCATTCGTCAACGCTCATTTCTTGCCGAAAACGGGGTTCTGACACGGGCTGCTAGAGCACTCCGACGAGATCGACTCGTATCTGAAGATGCAGGACGAGAAGTGGGAAGCGTTCAAAGCCAGCAATCCGCTTACACCTGAGATGATCAAGCGCGTCGAGCGCGCCAAGCGCGACATCTCGGTCGGGCGGTCTTGAATCTCCGGTTTCAGGCGGACGCCGACTTAAATCCGGCGATCGGAAGAGGACTGCGACGCTGCGAGCCGTCCATCGACTTTCGTGCTGCCACTGGTGTGATCGCCGCCGACTCATAACTTATTGCGAGCGAAAAGTGGTCTTGACAACCGAGGCCACTTTCCGGACCACTCTCTCACATCGACAAGATGATGCGCGTTTTCGAATACAACCCGAATCTCTCGGCAGACCACGATCGACAAAAACCTCCCCGATCCTCGCGACTTCATCAAGCGTGCGTGGGATAACCAAGACCCCAACAAGACCTATATGCAACCAACTGGCAGATTCCCCGTCAGCCACTGGCTACGAACCAGAAGGTCGGGTGTTCGAATCACTCCGGGCGCGCCATAAAGCCTTTATTGCGGAGCACACATAGCCGGGCGCGTCGTTAGCGACGGTCCCATCGGAATTGTAATCACCAACCGCCCGGCGCCATCGCGGGTTCGATGGGCTGCACCCCTGCCTCCTGTAGAAGATTCACTTCCCCGCAGCGGCGGGGCCGGGTGGCTGGTTGCGCAATATGCGGAGAGAACCATCGGATGCGTCGATGGCCAGCAGGTCGAGAGCTCCGTCCCCATCGAAGTCCAGCGCGGCCATAGCGATCGGGTTACTCCTCACCGGTATCGGGAACGGCGCGCGAAACGATCCCGTGCCGTCGCTGAGCATCACTGCGATCGGCCCCGTGGAATTCCTGCCGTAGTCGAGAACGGCGATGTCGTCCTTGCCATCGCCATCGAAGTCCCCGGTCGCGAAAACTGCACCAAACGGAGTTGGCGGGGCGCCGCGAGTCAGCTTGGGGCCCGCCTGAAAGCTGCCCCCGCCGACGTTAAGAAGAATCGTGGTCTCGGATTCGCAATTGAGGAGAAGGTCCGGCGCGCCATCACCGTTGAAGTCGCCCTTGCCGAGACCGCCGCTGCCAAACTGGCAACCCTCGACGGAGCCCGCTTTGATCATGTCACCGGCGCGATTCCCCAGGTAAACGTTGACTCGATCTTCCAGCGTCGCCAGATCCTGCACGCCGTCTCCGTTGAAATCGGCCGCGGCCAGGGCATGACCGGATATCGCGGGGAAGCGCTGGGTGAGGGCGAAGGTCCCATCGCCGTTGCCGCGATAGATCTGGAGTTCCTGGAGAGGCTGATTGACGATCGCGAGGTCCTGGACGCCATCGCCGTCGAAGTCGCCCGCAGTCATGAGGAGAAAGCGGGAACTCAGCGAGGCAAAGCCCTGCTGGGCGGGAGAGTCTATCGGAGTGACGATCTCGCCGTCAAACCTGCCGTCGCCAAGACCGGGAAGCACACGAATACTCGCATGGAAATCTACGTCCTCGCCGCGCCAGGCGGGGACGGTGATGAGGGCAAGGTCCTCAATTCCGTCGCCGTTCAAGTCCGCGAAAATGGCTTCGAGCGGATAGTCGTCACGAAAGATTGTGTTGACTGTAGCGGAGTTGCGATCGACGACGTGGATGAGGCGCCGTCCTTGAAGGACCACCGCAAATTTGTCTCCGCCGCCCCCTTCGGCCTTCCGCGTCAGGAACGAATTGGCCGGATAGGCTCCAAAATAGACCGGCTGATCGAAGTTTCCGGCTCCGCGGCCTGCAGCAAACAGGGCTGAACTTCCGGAGTAGCTGGAAGCTACGACGTCCGGCAGCGAGTCGCCGTTCAAATCCGCGAGAGCGACGGAATATGCATCCCCAATGGAGGGAATGGTGTTGACCTGGCGGAGAGTGCCGTCGGGACTGTTGAGGACGACGGAGATGGAACCCCCGTAATAGTTGCCAACCGCGAAGTCGGGAAGCCCGTCGCCATTCAGGTCGGCAACGGCGACCGAGAGGGGCCGGGAGTCCGAGCGAAACTGCGGGCCGGGCCGGAATGCTCCGTGGCCATCGCCCGAGAACAGCAGCAGACCGGAGTCGCATGGGACAGCGAGGTCCATGTTGCCATCCCCATCGAAGTCCACGGCCACGATATCGTGCGGGCGGTCGTGGGTCAGGAGCTTGACCTCCGGGGCGAAAGACCCACCGCCCAAGCCGAGGAAAATGGAGACGTCGTCGTTGTCCACAAGGTTGGCGGTGGCGATGTCGGGAATGCCGTCACCATTGAAATCGGCTATTGTCAGCGCAACCGGGCGCGCGAACGAAGGGGACAAACTGGCGATGTTGAGTTCCGCTCCCGCATGAAAGTTTCCGTCGCCATTGCCGATCAGGACCGCCACCTTTCCGTCCTGGCCCAGAACAAGGTCCGGGACGCCGTCCTGGTCGAGGTCGGCGACCGCCAGGCCCCGGGCTGCGTTGGCGATCGGCGCGTCGAAGCGGGAGGGTGCGGAGAAGGTTCCGTCGCCGGCGCCGCGGTAGGTGAATAGTTTGCCGGCCAGCGGGCAGTAGACGGCGAGATCGGGGAGTCCATCGCGATCGAAGTCCCCCAGGACGAGATCGGGGACCGGGCAGGCGACGGGGACCGGAATCACCCGTCCGGGCGCGAACTGGCCGGGGTTTTGCGCCAGTAGCAGGACCACGCCCGCGGCACTCCCGGCCACGACATCCGGGCTTCCGTCGCGATTGACGTCCCCGATGGTTAATCGGAAGGCATTCTGAAGGGGCTCAGCCAGGGGAAGCACGGCGGCGCTTTCGAAGTGGAGGTCTTGAGCGAATGAGCGGATTGCCACTAACACCCAGAGCGCTAGTAAGGTTTTCAGATCAGTCGTTTTCATGTCGTGGGGATCCCGCTTGGGCCCGGTGCAGTATCTGATGCGACGACTATGGCAGGGGAACCGCAGAACCCATGCGAGCGCGAGCAGCTTCGCGATTGCCGGTTGCGGGAACAAGCGTGCCGACTTTACCGAGCCCATAGGGCGGCATCCCGCTGTATATGGCTTCGTAGTTTCCGGGCTTGATCAGATAAGTCTCATGCCAGATGCCGACATCGCTCCGGCTGCCTCCAACGCGGCGGTTGAAATCAACCCAGGCCGGCCAGTGCTTTTTGTCCTTGGCACGGGCGTAAGCCTCCAAGTGCTCGAAGGAGCGCCAGTACTGCACAATGACGCGGCCCAACCCGCTGTGTCCCAGGAATCCGGAATCGGGATTAGATTCGAGTTCCTTCAACATCTTCGGCATGGCGAGGAAGACGGGAAGCCACTTGTGCACCTTCCACGGCTTGTTCACTCGCATACCGATGAGAAAGACCACGAACTCCCCTTGCATGGCGGCCGCCATGCGTTTATCAATGATCTTTGTCATACCGACCTCACTTCGAGCGTTAGGAAGTGGTTATCTGAAATTTGAAATTGGGGGCTCTGCCCCTTTCACCCGAACCATCGTACCAAGGTCCTGGCCGGGGAATCCAGGCTTGACGCTGGTCCGGATTGCCGTCTCCTCCCCAGGCTGGCCTTGCGGGCAGGAGGATCCAGAAGCGCTGCGGATCGGGGCGGGCCCCAGCTCAGATTCCCGTCTGCCAGGATCGGCGCACGAGGGCCGCGCCGCATGGATCCGGGATGAAGAATGAACGAGGATTGCTGGTTCTACCGCTGCTGAGCGGAGGACCCGGCGGGCCGGAG
>DATEGX010000254.1:0-7780 GCA_035279875.1 Binataceae bacterium (SeqCode) | reverse complement strand
TTGTGCGTGATCGTCCCGTCGTTGGTCCAGACTCCGAGAATGCCCGGGCGCAGGACTTCGAGACCCTCGCGAAGTTTCTTGACGACGGTCTTGGGGCTGCCGACTACCACCCGGTTGCTCTGCACCACCGCGTCCCATCCCGCTGAATCGACGCCGCCGTAGAGCGCATCCGGGCGAAGCGAATGCTTGTATTGCTCGAGGATGCGCTTGGAGCCTTCCCGCGAGTTATATCCGGCGGGCGCCATGAAATCGCCCGGCATCGGCACCCGGCCGACCCCGGCGTTGCCGATTAGAAATCCTTTGCCGGCCTCGGAGGCCTTTTCGTCGGTGTCCTGCACGTGGATGCGCCATAGGTAGCCGAAATTCTGAGGACCCGGTTCGTAGCCGGTTTCAGCTGCCGCCTTGCCGTACAACTCGGTCATCTGCACCGTCACCTGAGGATCGGTTTCGAGGTAGATGTAGGGGTAGTGATGGCGTGCCGACCATTCGAGCGTCTCGGGACTGCCCACGCCGGGAATCCATATTGGCGGATGAGGTTTTTGCAGGGGGCGCTCGAATGGATTTACTACGCGAAAATGGTAGTGCTTACCCTCCCATCGGAAGGGGCCGGGCGTGGTCCAGGTTTTGATTACCAGGTCGTGCGCTTCCTCGAAACGCTCCCGGTTATGCACCGGGTTGGTGTTGGTCGCCCAGCTTTCGATACCAGTGCCGCGTACGAATCCTGAGACCAGGCGGCCGCGCGAGATCATGTCGATCTCGGCCAGCTCTTCGGCGAGGCGCAAAGGATTTTCGAAGATCGGCAGCGGATTACCGAGCAGGACAATTTTGGCTTTTTTGGTGATTCGCGCCAGGATCGCGGCTTCGAGATTCATCGCCGCACCCATGCAGGTGGGCGTATTGTGATGCTCGTTGAGCATCAAGCCGTCAAATCCTACTTCTTCCGAAAACTCGTATTCGTCCAAATACTCATTGTATAGGTCCGCGCCCAACTCGGGATTGAAATGGCTATTTGAGAAGGTCAGACGAACCGAACTGCGAAAACTATTTCGCACCTCCTCTTCGGTGTATGCGACGTAAGGACGTTCAGTGAATCGCATTATAAACATTGCACAATCCTTTTGGACGGGCGCGCATTTTTCAGTCGAATCAGATTCGTCTTGCAGCCAAAGCGTTAGCCCTCGGGCAACGCGATCAATTGATGTCGAGGTTGTACAACTTCCTGGCATTGCCGAAGACGATTTTCTCCCTGACGTCCGACGGGACACCCGCAAAATTCTCACCGATGGTCTTAAGGGAGTTGGGAAATGTTGAATCGGCATGCGGGAAGTCGGACGCCCACATGTAGTTGTCTTCGCCGAAGAACTTCCAGGTCGCGGGGCCCAGTGGATCATCCTGAAACGTCGCCCAGACGTTGCGGCGGACGTATTCGCTGGGCTGGAGCGGCAAGCGCGGACGCGGGTTCGCGATCTTGGAATGTACGTGGTCGAGCCGATGAACCCAGTTGGGAAACCAGCCGACGTCGTTCTCGGCGGAAACGATCTTGAGTTGGGGGAAGCGCTCGAAGACGCCGCCATAGACTAATCGCGTGATGCATTGCTCGACCACGTGGATTACGTGGATCTGCAAGTCGGCGGCGGTGGGCATCGCGGGCGTCAGCGGCATGCCCGAGACCAGGGGCTTGTGCAGTGAGATCGGCATCCCGGTTTCGCTAGCTGCCCGCCAGAGCGGGTCGAACTTTTCATCGCTGTAAGGTGAGTCGGTGCTATCAGTGGCTAGAACCAGGATGCCCTTTAGGCCCTTTTTCGCGCAACGCTCGATTTCCGAGACATCCGGGAGCGACCCGAGGGAATACAGTCCAATCCCGACCAGACGGTTTGGCGCATGCGAGCAAAACTCGGCAAGCCAGTCGTTGTAGACGCGCAGGCAGGCTTGCTGCAGTTCGACGTCCTTCATCGCGAAGAGCACGATGCCGAGGCTCGAGTAGAGTACCTCAGCGAGAACTCCATCGAGGTCCTGGTCCTTCAGCCGCTCTATGGGATCCCAACCGCTCGGGCGCGCTGCCTCGTAGCCGTGCTTCATGTGCTCGCGTAACGCCTCACCACTGCGTCCTGCGGCGAACACGCCCGCCACGGTCAGCGGATGAATTCCTGGGCCGACAAAGACGTAGGGTGCGCCCGAAGGCTTTTCACTCTTGATCACACGCGGAGCGTTGTCGCGATATTTGCGGTCCAGCCGTTCGACCCAGAGGTCGCCTGGCTCCGTCATGTGCGAATCCGCCGAAATTACTTGCGCATCTGCCATGATGTTATCTCCTTGCCACTACGCCATGGGTTGTCCCGAACGCAGGACTCGCCCCGGCAACTCACCGGAATGGGCTCCGGCATGGTAGAGGACTGTTCCGTTCACAATGGTGTACTCGATACCCTCGGAGCGCGTCACCAGGCGCCGTCCGCCACCGGGGAAATCATGCCTGATTTCCGGACGCTCCGGCGAACCGATCCGGTTGAAGTCGAAAATCACGATATCCGCGGCTGCGCCCGGAGCCAGCTCGCCCCGACCCGTGATGCCGAAGAAACGCGCGGGCTCCGACGTAATGCGCTTCACCGCGTGTTCGAGCGTTAGGGCTTGTTTGCTCCGCACGAAATTGCCGATGAGATACGTCGGATAGCCGGCGTTGCATAGCATGTCGACGTGCGCCCCGCCGTCCGAAATACCGATCATCGTGCGCGGGTCACTGAACTTCCGCGCGACCCGCTCCTCGTTGATGTCGAGCAGCGGCATCATGTAGGTGAGGTTCAAATCATCCTCGATCGCGAGATCGAAGAATACTTCGAGCGGATCCGTGGACCGTTCGACTGCGACTTCGCGAACCGTCTTCCATTCGGTCGACTTCAGCGCCGGGTTTGCGACTTCCTTTATCTTGGCGCGGTCCCAGATATCGCGCAGTACGGCGCGCCGTTCGAGCTCAGCGCCGAACATGCGGCGAAATTCCGGATCGGCGTAGAATCGCTTCTGGGCCTCGGCAGATTTGTCGCCGAAGGTGGGCTTCATCGAATTCATGCTGGCAAACAGGAACGGATTGCGCAGATTGAACTCGATTATCAGTGGCCGGGCGGCAACTTGCGGACGGCATCCCCGTTCCAGCAGCACTGATACCTTTTCCAGCGTCTCGGTCCACGCTTCGGGCGCGTCGTCGCGATCGCGAAGGTTGAGCCAGGTTACGGGCCGCCGACTTTCGGTCGAAAGCAGATCGAGTAACGCGTACTCCTTGTCCGAAACGGTGCTGGGCTGTTTTGTCAGAGCGATTTCAACAATGCCATGCCCGCCCTGTCGGAGAATCCCGGAGTAGGCGCGCAACTCGTCGTCGCTCGCGAGGCGGCATGCGAGCGGCTGGCCCTTGTAGCCGACGTGCTGCGGCATCACCGTCAGCGAGATACCAAACGCACCTGTAGCCATCGCATCGCGCAGCATTTCGCCGATACGCGCGGTTTCGTCGCCGGTCGCAGCGCGGTTCATCGCTTCCTCGCCCATTGCCCAGTGACGAAACGGCGAGAGCGCGGCCAGAAACCCGACATTGATGCCAACTCCGCGGGTGGCTGCGGCGTCCATGTATTGCGGGAATGTTTCCCATTCCCAGGTGATTCCCCGGTTTAGGACGTCGTACGGTATCGCCTCGACATGGACCAGGTTCCAGGCTGCGACCTCGCGTTCGGATGGCTTGCAGGGTGCGAGTCCGACGCCACAGTTGCCCATGATCACGCTCGTGACGCCATGCCACGAAGAGCAGGTGACGAGAGGATCCCAGCAGATTTGGGCGTCGTAGTGAGTGTGCGGGTCGATGAATCCGGGAGAAACGATAAGGTCCGAGGCGTCGATCACACGGTTTGCGCTGCCGTCGATCTTGCCGATTTCCGCGATCCGCCCCTGCGTAATCGCGATATCGGCATGGTAACGCGGCTGGCCGGTGCCGTCGACGATAGTGCCGTTACGGATGAGCAAATCATAAGGCATGGCCGCATTCCTCCCGCGAGACCTTCACATTTTGCCTAGGCTCCGCCGTGTCCAAATGTCAAGCACCGGAGCGGGGCAGGTACGCAAAGGCCAGTGTCCTCAGCGTGCCGAGAGTGTATACCAGTGCACTGACCGCCATCAGCGTCGCTCCCGTCCGTGCGATGGCGCCATTGGCGAGAATTACACCTCCCGCGACAATTACCAGGCCGACATTGAAGCCGAAAAAGACCAACGCGCGCGGACCGGCAAACGCCAGCGTGGTCGCCGGGATTGCCCGCCATCCCCGCACTGCGCGCACACGCTCAACAAAACCGGCGAACAAACGGTACGACATGCCTATGATGAGGTTGCCGAAGAATCCCATCAGCCCGAAAAGCCCGTAGAGTGCGGCAATACGCGCACCCGTTTCGTCCTGGGTTCCAGCACGGGTCAGTGCGAGGCCAAGTCCGGCAGCAGTCCCGAGACTTACCATACCCACGACTACGTGCCGCACGGTCCAGTCAATGGGACGCCGGCGGCTACGTACGATTCGCGCGACGGAGACGATGTACAGCAGCAGGGTTGCCACGATCGCCGAGGCCGTCACAGTCGCGCCCGGAAGGTCCGCGAGCAGGATGAACGCGAGAGCGCTCACTGTAGCCGCCAGCGCATAGAGCTGAAACAGCGCGTTTCGCGGCGAACTGGCTGTCGGCACAGTAAACGCCGGCAGCATTCGATAAGAGACCGCGCAAATCGCCAACGTGACCCAGCCCAGAGCGGCGAGATCGACATGCGCTGCCAGGTTCGTGATCACGTCCCCGCGGAGGAAGTTGAAAGACTTGTCAAACGCAAGCAGGAAGCCGAGTGACGCGGCGACCAGCAAAAAACATGTGGCAAGGAACATCCCGGTCTCAGTGGCTCCGCGGCCGAATTGCCGCCAAAGGCATACGAGCATATTCGCAGCGAACATGGCCGCGCTGATCAGAACCACTATCGCCGCCGACCACACTCCTACCCAGGATCCCAGTGCGAAATGAGTCACCATCCCGCTGACCCCGATGAGAAAAAGCACGAACTGTGCGAACGCGATGCGTGGGAAGGGCAGCGGACGATGGGTCAGCGACGGCACATAGCGGTACATGACGCCCATGATCGCCGAGGTGATCCAACCGAGCGTCAGCGTGTGTACCAGCGCGAGGACCGCCGGCTGATAGAAATAGACGATCGCCTGGCCGATTACCCACGGCGAAGCGGCCATCGCGGCAAAGAATGAGAAGGTCGCCAACGCGAAGAAGTGCATCGGCAACGCTACTAGGGCCCCCTGCGAGGTTTCCGTATCAGCGGCGCGAGACGTCATCGGAAGAATCTTCGGCGACAAAAGTCTGGGTACGAACCATCGCGCGCAATCGCATCCTTGCGCTATCGGGCGTTGGCTTCCGCTTCAGCGATTCGTCGAGGCGCTCGCACGTCCCTCAGAGCCGCAAGATTCGCACGATGTTCCGGCTAACATGGCGCACAGCTTGGCCGTAATCAGCCGGCCAGCCTCCGCATGTCCGAGCTCGTTCCAGTGACCGAACCCCATCGGGGTGTTGCTGAAGCCATGGAGGTAAACCCGGTGCGCTTGCGCATACGTTTGAAGCGCTTTCGACAGTGTGAGCACCTCGAAACCGTTCCGACGGCCCAACTCCGCGAGGCGCCGATCGGGATAAAAGAGGTCCTTAACTCTCAGCTTCGCTTCAAAACCTTGGCGCACACGCGGATCAGGCCAAACCTGGATGCCAGTGTCTTCGCTGACCGCGAGAAACATCGCATGATGCGCGACGGTTTCGTCGCGTACCTGCGTCACGAGACCTTCCGTCACACGCCAGGCGTCTTGCCAGGCACTATCAGTCGGCGGTTCGTAGATGTTGTAGTTGATCGCACTTTCCACCGGATGCTCGGACGTGGGTGCATTCGGCCCTTTCTTGATCGCTTCCCAGGTATTCTTGAACAGGCCGATAAGCCGCAGGTCGCGATAATCGAAACGCGCCGCGCACCAGGCTCGATACGAAGGCGAGTCTATCAGTGGGCCAGTTAGCGTAAGGGCATCGCCTTGGTAAACATAAAAGGGACGGCATTGGTCGCCTTCGAGAACTACCGAGTTGTTGCGGATGTCGTTGCCGAGGAAGATCGCCAGCACCACGATATCAGGTGAGTAAGCGAGGGCTTTTTTGCGCAACGTGATCAATTCCTGCGCCGTGCCGTAACCGTCGACCCCGAAGTTCATGGCCTCGACGCGCTGGCCTTTGACCGCGGGACAATGGGCCAGTTCGCGGCCGATTACCGCAGTGAAGGTTCGGTCTTCGGCCACCTGCATCGCCTCGACGTAGGAATCTCCCAAGACTGCGACGCGCAGAACTCCGGGAGGTTTGTGCAGTGGATAATCAGGACCTCGGAAGCCGTCGCGGTTGATCCGCACGTAGGCGTGCCCTTCTCTCGTGTACCATCCGTGGGCGCCCGGATTCAGTGCCCAGCCGCGATACTCGTCATAGCAGTAGAAGTAGGGAAACCAGTGATTAGCGATTCGGATACCGACGTCGGCGACAACCAGCGCCAAAGCAAAGCCGAAGGCGATTAGCGCTGCGGTACCCAGCGATTTCTTTAGCATCCGTGTTCTTGCGAGCTCTCCAATCGGCAGCAAATTTACGCGGACTCGTTGACGCGAGATCGCCAGCCAACATAATGGTCATTAGAGGGGACAGCGCGCAATTGAGGGTCGGCGATCGCGGTTTTCGGTTCAGTGCGGATACCGAAAAATCCGAACTCTACGCCGTGAAAATGGACACATTACGAGGAAATCTCCCGATCACATGAGCGACGACCAGATCGAATCGCGTCCGTACCTTTACATACCGCGGCACTTCAACATCGCCGAGGCGATCGTCGACCGTCATGTTGCCGCCGGCCGTGGCGGCAAGGTCGCCGCCTGGTTCAACGATCGGCCTTACACCTACGCAGGCTTGTCCGAGCTCTCGAATCGCTTTGGCAATGTTTTGCGCGGACTCGGCGTCGGCCCGGGCGAGAGCGTGCTGCTAAGGCTCGGCACCAACATTCATACGATGGTGGCGATCCTCGGTACACTCAAAGTTGGCGCGGTAGTGGTGCCGTCGAGCTTCCTTCTGCGCGAGCACGAGGTCGAAAAGATTCTGGTCAATAGCGGTGCGGTGGTCGCGGTCTCGACCCCGGAGTTGGCCGGTCCTATCGAAGCGGTACGCTCGCGCGCTCCGGCGCTGAAGCATCTCGTCCTGACTGGCAGCGACGGTGCGCTCTCGTGGGATCGGCTGATGGCGCGCGCCTCGACCCAGCTAATCCCGGCGCCCACCCTTGCCCGCGACCTTGCCTTCATCATGTACACCTCTGGTACCAGCGGCGAGCCGAAGGGCGTCGAGCACATGCATCAATGGGTGCTCGGCACCGGCGACCCGGTAATCCGCGAGATGATTCATCTGCAGCCGGAGGATATCTGCTACCAGCCGCAGGATTGGTCATTCATGTATCCGTTGGGTTCGAGTTTTTTCCATCCGCTGCTCACGGGCGCGACCGTGGTCGTGACCGAGGGCCGCTTCGACCCGGAAACCACGTTCGCCGCGATCGAGCGGCGCGGCGTTACGGTGCTGGCCGCGGTGCCGACGATTTATCGGCTATTGCTGAACGTCCCGGAGGCTGAATTCCGCTATCGTCTCAAGACGCTGCGCATCGGCATCAGTGCCGGAGAGGCGTTGCCGTCCGATACTTTCACCCAATGGCGGGA
>DATEGX010000253.1:0-4689 GCA_035279875.1 Binataceae bacterium (SeqCode) | reverse complement strand
ATGAAGCACTACCGTCAATAGCCAGAAGGTGACCCGATCTTTCAATCCAAGATCTGGCAAGGACGAATCGCAACTGTTCGAATTAGACAAATGCGTTTACCGGGGTATGCCTCTTCGGGTTAGAGCGCGATGCCGAATAGTGGATGAGCAAGTCTCCGAAGTGACAGCCGGTAGAGATTGGTCGTTCCAAAGCTGAAGCCAGCCGCCGAAATGCGGAAATACTTATCGAAACGCCGCACGGTTTCTTCACCGACCAGAGCCACGGCTTCGTCCCAGTTCTTGCGCAGGCGTGCGCGAAATTCATGGTTGGTGCGCTTGTAGTCAGCGCGATCATTTCTGACTGATACAATCTCAAAGATACCTTCTGCTGCGTCGGCAATCTCGCCGAGGCGTGGCAGGTCACTCTCGGGGAAGATATTTTCAGAGACAAACTGCCCCTCGGTGCCCCGGTCTACTGCTCCCAAACCAATTGTCTGAAGTGACATCCACCCGCTCGGCTTCAACCAACCGTAGCATCGTAAAAAGAAGTCGCGATAGCCAGCCACCCGCGAGTCGCGATCGCAAGGCCGTGCAAAATGTTCAAAGGCCCCGATCGAAATTATCGAATCGTAGACTGCGTTGGGTACATGGTCTGACCAGCTTTCTAACCGGACTTCAACACCAGGAAGACCCATCGTCCTGATCCAGTCAGCTTGGTTATCGCTCAGCGTCAACCCGACTGCAGTCCTGACCTTATGGATATTAACCAGGCGCCTTTGCAGAGCTCCCCAGCCGCATCCGATATCGAGCACACGATTGACTCCGCTAGCCCGCGCTTGTTGGATATGAAACTCGAGTTTTTGTTCCTGCGCCAGTTCCAGCGAGTCTGATTCGTCGTGGTACATCGCGCAGGAATAGCAAAGCTCTCTATCTAGGAACAATTTGAAGAATTCGTTTCCGAGATCGTAGTGAAATGAAATCGCGGCCTTTGAGGCTCCCGGATTCGTCATCTTCCGCGCACTAGTCAATACTTCGTCACTCATCGTGGGTTACCGTTGTGTCGCAATCATAGGGCCAGTTCTCACGGATGCCGATATCCGAGTTCGAAAAGGCCCGATGCTTCAGTTGAAGAAGCATTTTCACAGGTACCCGCAACGGTGGTGCGCGACGATTCGGGCGCGTTCACCTGAAATCGCGGGCCCTTTGACCTAGTACTCATGCAATGTCAGCAGTCGCTTGATACCAACCGTCTCCAGATAGTCCGCATGGGTCAGCGGGCCGCGGCAGTAGCGGTCGAGGTAAGCGCGAAGACTTGCGCTGGCGCCGGCGGCGGCGTCAGATGAGGCGGCGCTGTATTCACGCAGATGATCATTGTCCTGGGTATAAAACCCGCGTGAGTAGAACGGGTGCGCTCCATAGGGCGCGCGCACGATCGCGTCCGCGGCAGGGATGGTGGTCTTCCACGGGTCGGAGCGAACCTGTTCATTGGATACGACGCGTTCGACTTGAACGATTACACGGTCCGCCGCACGGCACATGAAGAGGTCGATCCACCCGGGGCCGCCCAGATGCTGCACGTTGCCATACGCGTCGGCCTCGGCCGCGTGCACGATCGCGACGTCTGGCTTGATTGGAGGCACGGCTATCAACGTCTCGCCGCTGATCGGATCTGTGAAGAGCTTCAGGTCCTTGTTGATCTCGGGGAGTGACGTGCCGACGCCTCCGCGCCACGGCAGGAACGGCAGCATCTGCGCGGCAGCCTGCAATCCCGCGCATAAAATTCCCTCCTCGCATTCCCATACGTCGATTTCTCCTCGCTCGGCGGCGCGCCGAAACGACGGCATTACCGGATTACCGAAGCCACCGCCCGCGTAATAACTCATTACCCTGCGCGCGCACCCCGCAGCGACCAGCAGGTCGAGTGAGAAGCCGGCGTCAACCACCGTCAGATCTTTGATCCCGCGACGGATTATCTGCCGGAGCAAAGCCATCGGGGTCGGCTGTCCGATCGCGATCGTCATGCCGTCCTCGATCCATGCTGCAGCCTCGGTCTCGTCTATAATCCGCTCGCGTCTTTTGGTGTTCATCGAGGTCCGGCCTCCCCGGCCAGTGTCTTAGTGTCGTTCGACACGACATCGTTCGGCAAGGGTCGTCAAATCATTCCCTGCCACAGGTGGCCGCGTTGAGGCAAAGTTTTGTAGACTTGTCACCAGCGCTCACGGAGGGAAATGAGGTCATGGCATTGATAAAATTCGAGGACTACTCCAACCGCTACAGCACGATCAAAATGGAGCGCCGCGACGGCATCCTCCAGATGACGCTCCACACCAATAACACCGAACTTAAATGGGGCACGCCGCCGCACGAGGAATTATCCTACGCCTTCATGGATATCGCGCGCGACCATGAGAACCGCTGCGTCATTATAACCGGTACCGGCGATGCGTTTTGTGCGGAAGTGGATGCCGGCGGCGGGCGCGGCGTGGCCGTCAAGGGGACCGGCGAGCCAGCACCCTTCGGGGTCAAATCGAGCACCTGGGACCATATTTATAACGATGCCAAGCATCTGCTGATGAATCATCTTAATATCGAGGTCCCGATGGTTGCGGCGGTCAACGGCCCGGCGCTGATCCATGCCGAGCTGGCGGTGTTGTGCGATATCGTAATTGCTTCGGAGAACGCCGAATTCCAGGATGCGCCGCATTTCCCCAATGGGGTGGTGCCTGGGGACGGCGTTCACGTGGTGTGGCCGCTGGTGCTGGGCCCGAATCGCGGTCGTTATTTTCTGCTGACCGGTCAAAAATTGTCGGCAAAAGAGGCGCTTGAGTTGGGAGTCGTTAGCGAAGTGGTCCCGCGCGACCGGCTGCTTCCGCGAGCTTGGGAGCTGGCGCGGCAAATCACATCACGACCTTCGCTCGCTGTTCGCTATGCGCGTGTAGCGCTGACCCAACAACTGAAGAAACTGATGCTCGACAACTTGGGTTATGGGCTTGCACTCGAGGGGCTGGGTGCGGTGCAATCCTTTCCGGGCGCGCGCGGGCCGAAGAAGTGAAGAAACGGCGAAATCGATGATGGTTGGCTGAAAAGGAAATGGAAAATCCAGCCTTTTTGCCGACTTTGCATCGAATGTTCAACTTAGACTTGGTGTGGTCACGCGAACCGCAAACGATCGTGAAAAATGGGACTCGGCCCACCTGAAACGGGCTAATGGCCGGGCGCGATAGGAGTAGAGCCTGCTTATGAAACTTGGAATTTTCCTGATGCCGTCGCACCCGCCTGAACGCGACTTCAAGGCCGGTCAGGAGTGGGACCTCGAAATGTTGCAGTTGGCAGACCGACTCGGCTACGACGAGGCTTGGATTGGCGAGCATTTCACCTCACCATGGGAACCAAATCCGGCCCCGGACTTGTTGATCGCGCAGGCGTTGATGCGCACCCAACGCATCAAGCTGGCTCCCGGCGCTCATCTGCTGCCCTATCATAATCCCGCCGAACTGGCCTGCCGGGTAGCTTTTATGGACCATCTCGCGCAGGGTCGCTACATGCTCGGCATTGGCGCGAGTGGCTTACCCAGCGATTGGCAGCTTTTCGCGGTCGACGGAACAAAGGGCGAAAACCGAGATATGACCCGCGAGGCGCTCGACATCATGCTCAAAGTATGGGAGAGCGACGGCGGCCTCGAGTACAACGGCAAATACTGGAACGTCAATGTGCCTGCCCCTATGCTGGGCACGCTCAAGCATCACCTCAAGCCGTTGCAGAAACCGCATCCGCCGATCGGAATCGCGGGATTCAGCCCAGGGTCGGACACGCTCAAGCTGGCTGGCGAGCGCGGCTTCATCCCGCTGAGCCTCAATTTGAGTCCCTCCTATATTGCCTCGCATTGGGACGCGGTTCTTGAAGGCGCGCGCCGGTCTGGCCGCACGCCGGATCGCTCCGAATGGCGAGTGGTGCGGGAGGTCTTCGTCGCTGAGACCGACGACGAAGCGTACCAGGGGTGCGTCCACAGCATGATGGGCCGCATGATGAGGGAATACCTGTTACCGCTGTTCAACGATTTTCAGTTCACCAAATACCTCAAGCATGACCCCAGCGTGGCCGACGCTGACGTTACCCCCGAATACCTGGTAAACCACGGATGGCTGGTCGGATCGGTCAAAACCGTCACGCGCAAGCTTGACGAAATGTACGAGGAAGTCGGCGGTTTCGGGACCTTGCTGCTCTTTGCCTTCGACTACGCCGACGATCCAGACCCGTGGTTCAAATCGATGCGCCTGCTCGCGGAGGAGGTGCTACCGAGGTTTAACGAGCGGCATCACGGCGGTGCTGGTGTTGAACTTGGCATCGCTGCCAAGGCTTGATAAACCCTGCTGGTGGGTAAAACGAGTGAACGCCCGGGACGATTTCCGGGCGTTTCTCTATGATGCGCTGGTAACACTGATTACCGCCATCTGTCCGAGGTATTGATGAGCGAATACACGGTCAAGGACAAGGTTGCGATCGTCGGAATCGGCGAGACCAAATATTACAAGCGCGGGCAGGCACCGCAGAGTGAATTTCGTCTTGCATGCGAGGCGATCCGCAAGGCTGCCGACGACGCCGGCATCGACGTGCGCGATATCGACGGAATTTCCGGCTACGCCAACGATCGAAACGACGCCTCGCGGCTCGCAACCGCACTGGGCCTGAAGCAGGTCGGCTTTATGGGCA
>DATEGX010000252.1:0-2929 GCA_035279875.1 Binataceae bacterium (SeqCode) | reverse complement strand
GGACTTCTCTGAACATAAAGCTGCCGAAACGAAGCTCATCGAAATCAATAGCGCTTTAGAAGCGGCAAACGAGGCCAAGAGCCGATTCCTGGCGGCCCTTTCGCACGAACTCCGAACCCCTCTTACCCCGGTGCTGGCGACACTTACGGCATGGGAAGCCAGCGATGAGTTACCGTCTCCGTTCCTTGCCGACATCCAAATGCTGCGGCGGAACGTCGAGCTCGAGGCCCGCCTTATCGACGACCTGCTGGACGTGACGCGCATCGTGCGCGGCAAAGTATCGCTCAATCTCGAGCTGGTCGACGCGCATGAGCTGGTGCAATCGGTCGTTGCCATGTGCCGCAGCGACATCAATTCCAAACGCTTAAACGTTTCGATGGGGCTGGACGCCACGCGTCACTACGTCAAGGGCGACTCCGCGCGTATCCAGCAGGTCTTCGGCAATATCCTGAACAACGCGGTCAAATTCACCGGGCGCGACGGCCATATCGCAATAACGACTTCTGATGATGCCCAGGGGCAGATTAACGTCGTTTTTAAGGACGACGGCATCGGGATGGCACCGGAGGTCCTGGCTCACCTCTTTCAGCCTTTCGAACAGGCCGCGGATATCACCAATCGCTATGGAGGATTGGGCTTGGGCATGACGATATCCAAGGCGCTGGTTGACATCCATGCCGGAACTCTGAGCGCCGCAAGCGACGGCCCCGGCCATGGCGCGTCGTTTACCGTGACGTTGCCCTCGATCCAGGCCTCAACGATGAAGCTGCTGCCGAGCGCCACCGCCAGTGCGGTCGAGCGGCGAGACCATCACGGTATCAGTATCCTGCTAGTCGAAGACCATCAGGACACGGCCGAAGCTATGAAGCGGCTGCTTTCCGATCGGGGTTACAGCGTTGAAACCAGTGCCACGGTGGCTGAAGCGGCGAAAATCGCCCGTGAGCGCCGGTTCGACCTCCTGCTGAGCGACATCGGTTTACCCGATGGTACCGGCATCGATTTGATCCGCGAAATTCGCCAATACTCGACGATTCCAGCTATAGCCCTGACCGGTTTCGGCATGGATCAGGACATTGTGAGGTACAAAGAAGCCGGGTTTGACGCTCACCTGACCAAGCCGGTGAATTTTCAGAAGCTCGAGATGACAATCAATCGCTTTTTTTAGTTATTCGATCGTCAAGCGCGCAATAGTAGCCGTAACCTCCATTCGGGCACCGGTTAGCAGCAGCCCTTGAAAGCCGCAGGCCCCGGATCGGGCTCCCAGCCCCACGGCCTCGGACCCCATTCCGGTGTAAACATCTCGCCGCGTTTCAAAGTAAGCACCGGCACTACCGCCTGCGTCACCTTCAGGCTCGCGCGTAGCACGTCGTATACCGTCCAGTCGCCCTCGACGAGTTTGAGTACCGAAAGATCGGCTTGCCGCCCGACCATGATACTGCCGAGCCGATCGCTCGCTCCAATCGCTTTCGCCGGATTGGCGGTGCACATCGTGATGACCTGTTCGAGGGTAAATCCCAGGCCCAAAAAACGCGTCATCATCTCGGTCATGCTATGCACCGTGCGAAGCCGGCCCGGCACGGTCAAGTCGGTACTGATGCAATGGGGCAGCAGGCCCTGGTCAATAATGCGGCGGCCGACTTCGAAGCTGAAATTCGCCTGGCCGTGCGCGGTGTCGAACCATACGCCGGTTTTGGCCGCCTCCCAAGCTTCGGGCACCAGCCTGCCGTTGCCGTCGAGCACGCCGCCTGGATTGGCGGTGAAGTAGTGGGTAAGGATGTCGCCTTCCTCGAGTAGCGGCAGCAGACTGCGAATTACGTTCGGGTCGTAGCGCTTTTCGGTGTCGCCAATATGGACCATCAAGCGGGTCCCGCTCTCACGTGCGGCGCGCTTCGCCAACCGCGGCATCTCCATTCCGAGAATCTCGAGCGCCGGCGAGACCATCCGCGCCTTGATGCCACAGACAAGGTTCTTGTAACGGTCGAGCACCCGCAAAGTTCCGTCGAAATCGATGCTGCCCTCGGCAATAATGTCCGGGATAGTCGCCAGACCGGTCTGGCAGATGTGCAAGAACGGGATAATCTCGGTGTGACAGTGCGGCATGATATGGCGGGGAAAGCCGCCGAAGGTTGCACATCCCGAGCTGCCCGCATCGACCAGAGTTGTGACGCCGGCGTAAACGCCGCCCTGGTCGGGATGCACACCGAATCTGGTGAAACCCTCGAAGACGTGAACGTGGAGGTCTATCAGTCCGGGAGCGATAATGGTCCCCGGCAACTCGACCACCCTGCGCGCCTCCTCGCGCGCGATCTGCGCTTCGACCCGGGCGATTTTGCCTTGCTCGATCGCGATATCATTGACGCCGTTCAGGCCGGTCGACGGGTCTATTACAGCCGCGCCTTTCAGCAGGATATCGTACATGGTTCATCTCCGGGCCGGGCGAAGGGTCGACCTTGGTGCTCAGCCTTCGATGTGATCCATACGCCGATGCGGCCCGATCGGTAAAGGACGGTTCGGCCGGCGCCGATTGCTCGCCGGCGCGGGTTTGCGCGATATATTGATGACGATGACGCCGATACCCGCGTCCGCATGAAACGCGCCATCGGTGCGCCAGCATTTCTATCGGCAATTCGCAGGCTCTCCCGTTGGAGAAGACAGGCAAGGAGGACGTCGCATGGCCGGGGTCGCAAGTGAATCAGTAAAGGCCGCTATTGTGCCGGCAAAGTCAGAGAGCGGCAAAATTTCAGGCGGCAACCTGGTGGCCAAGGCGCTCAAGGCGGAGGGCGTTGAGGTTATCTTCACGCTGTGCGGCGGCCACATAATCGATATCTACGACGGCTGCCTCAACGAAGGGATCAAGATTGTCGATGTGCGCCATGAGCAGGTCGCGGCGCATGCCGCCGACGGTTATTGGCGCGTAAGCGGAAAAACC
>DATEGX010000251.1:0-2211 GCA_035279875.1 Binataceae bacterium (SeqCode) | reverse complement strand
ACTCAGCCGGCGGGTCGTGCTGATCAATGGCCGTGACCTGCATTGGTACGGCGTTCATATGACGACCGGACTCAGGTCGCTGGCGGGGTTACTGGCGCGGGTCCGCGTCTCCGCGCTATAGCTTCAGATGTTCCGGCGTTCCGGCCCGGAAGCCTTTCAGCAGAAGGAGAAAAGCATGGCCGCATTGGCGCCGCTCAGTGGAATAAAGCTTCTCGACCTGACCAAGCTCGCCCCGGGACCGCATTGTACGATGATCCTGGGCGATCTGGGCGCGGATATCATCCGGATCGAGGAACCCGGCGAGCCAACCGGCCGGCGCGCCGCGCAGGCCGGCGGCAGCCAGGTCAAGGCGCCGCGGCCGAGCGCGGCTCCCACCAACGCACTGGCGCGCAACAAGCGTTCGATCGGGCTCAATCTCAAGAGCGAGCCCGGCCGCGAGATCTTCATGCGGCTGGCACAGGACGCGGACGTCGTGGTCGAGGAGTTCAGGCCGGGCGTGGCCAAGCGGCTCGGGATTGACTACGAGACCCTGTCGCACCGCAATCCGCGCTTGATCTATTGCGCGGTTACCGGCTTCGGCCAAACCGGGCCATATCGCGACCTGGTCGGCCACGACCTGAATTACATCGCGCAGGCGGGCGCGCTGGGCTTGATCGGTCGCAAGAATCAGATGCCGACGATTCCGCTCAACCTGCTCGCCGACTACGCGGGCGGCGGGATGCATGCGGCGATCGGGGTGCTGGCAGCTCTGATGGCGCGCACGCAGACGGGCCGCGGCCAGTACGTCGATATCGCGATGCTGGACGGCACGATGCTGCTGCTGGCGCAGTCGCTCAGCAACTATTTCGGCAATAACAAGGTTCCGGAACGCGGCACCACGCCCGGCGACGGCGGCGCACCTTTCTACAATATGTACGAAACCAAGGACGGCAAGCTCATCACGATCGCCTCGATGGAGCCGTGGTTCTATGCCAACCTGTGCCGCGGGCTGGGCTGCGAGCAATACCTGGGCGGTCAATACAACCGCGAGAAATGGCCGGAAATGTTCGAGACCTTCGCACGCATCTTCAAGACCAGGACGCGCGACGAATGGTGGGACGTGCTGACGCGCGCGGACATAACCGCAGGCCGGATGCTGACGCTCGACGAACTCGAAAACGATCCGCAAATCCGCGCCCGCAACATGATCGTCGAAGTCGAAACGCCCTCCGGCGAAAAGGTCAAACAGGTCGGTATTTCGGTCAAGTTGTCGGAGACGCCCGGCTCGATCAGGTCGGTTGCGCCGACCTTAGGACAGCATACCGAGGCGATTCTTGCGGACCTCGGCTACTCGCAGCAGGAGCTCGAGCGCTGGCGCGCGGAAGGCGCGGTTAGGTAGCGCGGAGCGGCATTATTTATGACAACGCAATCGGTAATGTTCATGAAGCCGGCCCACGAACCGCTGGCGATCGAGCGGGCCGAAGGACCGTGGCTCTATGGGCGCGACGGGCAGCGGATTCTCGACGCGGGCGCCGGCGCGGTGGTGGTCAATATCGGCCAGGGTCGCGCCGAAGTCGCGAAACTCGCCGCCGAGGAGGTCGCGCGGCTCAACTATATCGTGCCGCTATGGTCGTCACCGGAGCGCGAACGGCTGACCGCGCGGCTGGCGCGATGGACGCCGCAAGGGCTGAATCGTTTTTTCTTTACCAGCGGCGGCTCGGAGGCGGTCGAGGCGGCGCTCAAGTTCGCGATCATGTATCACAAGGCCAAAGGGTGGCCGCAAAAGAACAAGATCATTTCGCGCTGGTTCTCGTACCACGGCAACACGCTGGCGGCGCTATCGGTCGGCGGTAATATGACGCGGCGCGCCGACTTCGAGCATGTGCTGCTGGATTGGCCACACATCGGGCCGTCGTTCTGCTACCGCTGTCCCTGGGGCAAGACCTATCCGTCGTGCGATATCGATTGCGCGAGCGCGCTGGAGGCGGAGATCGCCAAGCATGGCGCAGATTCTATCGCGGCCTTTATCGCGGAGCCGATGATGGGCGCTACCGGCGGGGCAGTGCCCCCGGTCCGGGAATACTGGCCGAAGATCGCGGAGATTTGCCGACGCCACGATATCCTGCTGATTATCGACGAAGTGATGACCGGCTTCGGCCGCACCGGCAAGCGCTTCGCCGTCGAGCATTGGGGCCTCAAGCCCGATATTTTGATCGGTGGCAAAGGGCTGAC
>DATEGX010000250.1:0-8318 GCA_035279875.1 Binataceae bacterium (SeqCode) | reverse complement strand
AACGGAAACGCCTTGCCGGGCTTCCACCATCCGAGAGTGCCCGCGCTGCATACAATCAGGGTATCTACACGCCGGAGTTTACCGACCGAGTTTACGACGCGCTTGGGACGGCGGCGCGCCCGATTCTAGCGGAAGGCCGAGGAGTGATTCTCGATGCAACTTTCAGCGCCCGCCGTGAACGCCAGTCGCTTCGCCAACTAGCGGCAGAGCTTGGGGTCGAGCCGCTGTTCGTCGAATGCCGCGCCGGTCGCGAGGAGGTACTGCACCGATTGGACGAACGGGAGCGACGCGGCAGCCAGGCCTCCGATGCAAACGCGGAAATCTACCTGGCCCAGATTGGTCAATTCGAACCGCTCGACGAGATTCCGGAAGCTATGCATTTTGTAGCCGATAGTAGCGCAGACGCCGAGGAGAACGTTTCCGCTATCGAGCGGCGGGTTCAAGCGATGCGACGACGCGCGCCCGCTTTTGTGCGAGCTGACCACGAGAAATTGCCGGAGTGAGTCTATAAGCCGGGTTCTGTACCCTTGCGGGTGGCGATCATTCCTCTGGGCCGGACGATTGCTCGCCGGCTCGAGCGACCATACCCGAGGGGTCCTGAGCGGGCCGCTCACCCTCCTATTTGGTCTTGCTCCGGGTGGGGTTTGACATGCGCGCACGATTACTCGCGCACCGGTGGGCTCTTACTCCGCCTTTTCACCCTTACCCTCGCGGGCGGTCTATTTTCTGTGCCACTTTCCGCGAATCGCTTCGCGCCGCCGTTAACGGCCACCCTGCCCTGTGGAGCCCGGACTTTCCTCCCCGTCAGCGGGGCGATCGCCCGACTCACTCCGGCGCGCGAATTCTAGCATAGGGCGGCCAACGATGAGACGAAGGTGATTTTCGGCGCCGGTTAAATCTCTAGAATCCTGCGGGTCTCAGCCGGCGTCGCGACCTCGTGGCCCATCGCATGGATGACCGCGGAGGCGCGCTCGGCCAATTGCGGATTACTCAACTGGCCTTCGTGGGCGTATTGATAATCCTCGAGACCAATCCGCACATGGCCGCCAAGGCTCACGATGATTGGCACCAGCGGCAGGTTATCGCCGCCGAGCGTAGCTGCGAACCAGTTGACGCGCACGTCCTTGACCATTTCGAGGTAGGCCTCAAGACTCTTGAGCGTGGGCGGCAAACCGAAGGGCAGTTCCGGTCCGCCGAGATAGAACTTCAGCAGCAACGGCTCCGTCAGGATACCTTGATCAAGAAAAATCAGCGCGGCGCGCAGGAAGCTCGGATCGAAAATCTGCAGTGTCGGACGCAGGCCCAGTTCGCGCGACTTGGTGAGAAAGTAGCGGATGGTCTCGTACGAATTGCGATAGATAAAGTCTTCGTTGTGAACCTTTTTGGCGATCGGATTGTAGGCGACCAGGTTAACCGAGCCCATGTCGCCGGCGCCGAGATCCGGTTTGGTGGCGGGGTCTTTCGACAGCTCGACGAAATGACTGAAGCGCTTTGCCGGATCGTCACCGAAAGGAAAAGTGGGCCAGAGAAGTGCGTCGCTTTCGCGTCGCGCGCGCTTGTAGACGTCGGCATAGAAAGGAACGTCTTGCACCCATGCGCCGGTTTCCGGATCCCGCACATGGAAATGAATCAGCGCCGCTCCCGCCCGGCATGTCGCGATCGCGTCGGCGGCAATTTCCGCCGGGCTGTAGGCGATGTGCGGGTTGAGCTTCTTCATCGCATTGCCGTTGATTGCCGCTTCGATCATCACTTTCGCCATCGCGCCGCTCCTCCGTGGTTTCGCCCGAACGGACAGGTCCGCCGGAAGGGGTGTACACCGTCCGGCATCAATCCTGAATCTTCTGTGGTGTTTAGCAGGAACGGCCGCAGCCTGACCAGCAATTCTCGCTGCTGGGCAAGCGGCGAGCCTTACCAGCGCACGACTTGCTCGTAGACCTTGGGCAATTGCCGCGGCAGCGATGTGATGTCTTCGATTACCAGATAGCGCGACGATGAGCACATCTGGCGCAGGTAATCGTGCCCGGTGCGGTCGACTGTGATGCAGAACGGCAGCACCCCGGACATTTCCAGCTCCTTGAGCGCGACCATCGTGTCCTGGATCCCGTAGGCGTTGGAGCGGCGGTCGTGACCGTAGTCAAAATCCTGCGGAAAGCCGTCGCTCAGCATGATCACATGCTTGGCCCGCGAGGCGACGTCCTTGAACTTCTCGCGCACGTGGCGGATCGCGGTGCCCATCCGGGTCGAGCGTTTCGGCTCGACCGCGCCAACGCGCGCCTTGACCTCGTCGGACAACTCGTTGTCGAACTCCTTGATCACGTAGAACTCGACATTGTCGCGGCCGTGACCGGAGAACCCCATGATCGCATAGGAGTCGCCGATTTCCTCGAGCGACTGCGCCATGATCACCAGGGCCTCCTTGTTCACGTCGATAATCCGGCGCGGACGCTGCGGCTGTTGCGGACGGCGCTGCCAGGCCTTCATCCAATCATCGTTGTCGTCTTCGCCCTGCGCATAACGCGGCGGTTCGCGATGGATCGGCTCGTCGGTCGAGGCCGACATATCCAAAAGGAAGAGCGTGGCAACGTCGCGAGCCTCCTTCTTGCGCGCCTTGTAGACCCGTCCGTCGGGTACCTCGCCCATCCGGCGGGCCACGCGCGACTCGATCGTGCGATCGAAATCGATTTCGTCTCCGTCTTCTAGTCCACGCACCATGCGGTAGGAGGCGGGCCGGATACGCTGGAAATTACGGCGTACCTGCGGCAACAACTCGGAATATCGCTGAAGCGTGGTTTCGAAAAAATCGCTGCCGTCGCCCTCGACCTTTATCTCGCGCAGCCTGCACCAATTGCGGCGGTAATCTGCGGCGACATAGTCCCACTCGTCATACGCGTAGTAGGAGTCCTGCGCACGATTGCGGCCGATCATCAGCCGTCCGGAACCTGGCATCGTCCCGATTTCGCCCAATTGCTCGCGCAGTTGGTCGAATTCCTGCAGATCCTTGTTGGTTAGCTGGGTCAGGTACATGCCTTCGCCGTCGGCGTTGCCACTCGATTCGGACGGCTTCAATTGAGCGCCCTGTTCGATCAGCTTGCGCAACTCCTCGGGCGTGAGCGGCCGGCCGTTCTTACCCTTGGCGCTACGGCCGGAACTTTCCATCTTGATGAGCTGATCGGTCTCACCGCCGCCGTCATCGGCGTCGGCCCCGTCGCCCAGATCATCGCCGGCGTCGCCGTCGGGCCGGTTTAGGTTGCCAATCAGATCGTTGCGCATCTGCTCGGCGCGGTCGCCGAGACCGTCGCCCTCGCCGGCGGCGCGGGCTGCCGCGATCAGCGCCTGCAGCCACTCGTACATCATCGCGGTGCTCTGCGCGCTCTGGGTAACGTTTGATCCGGGTTCGCGAAGCGGCGCGAAAAATTCGCGCGCCTTCACATTGAACCCGGCGCCGCCAGGAGCGGACGGCGCGGCTGCCGACGCCAGCGAGGCTTTGACCAGGATCGTGCTCATGGCTTCGGGCCGCAGCGTCTCGATCAGGGTGGAGTTCATTCGCTGGATGCGCGGGGCCAGTCCCCGATAATGCCGCGCTAGTTCAGCGTCGACCCGCGCCGATTCACACAGCCGCATCAGAGCGCCAGCCAGGGCCGGGTCTTCGAATGATTCAACGAAGCAGTCGAGTGCTTCGACTCCGGTTTCGCCGCGATCCTCGAAGCCGGGCATATCGGCAAGGCGGAACTCGAAGGTGCCGAACTCGTGACGCGCGGCCAGGTGCGCCGCTGTCAGAATGTAATAATCTCGCGCGCCCTCGGCGCCCCCGATGTGCGAGACGGTTTCGGGCAGATAAATCATTTCGCCCGCGATCAGTGGATAATGGAACGGCAAGGTCGCGCCGGTATTAGCGATCGAATCGAGCCGGAATTCCAGCGGAAAAAGCATCCGCATGAACTTGGTCAACATGCCTTTGACCATGAACAGCGCATGGTCATCAGCGGACGCGTTTAAAATCGCCATGCGCTATTTTTACAAATCGCGGCGCGAACGTCCAATTTGCCGCGGATGTTCTGCGGCCGGACATGCGGTTCCAGCGCGGATGCGACCGTGTCGGCGATTTGCGGCTTGACTAGCCGCGATGGCGCGGCCTTAACTGGATGAATTGTCATGAACATCACAAATTGGTCCTCTCGCCGTCCGCTAATGCTATGCTTTGCGGCCGCTTTCGCACTGATCGCCTCGGCGTCGGGCGCTCGCGCCGGGATTGCCGATAACGTCAAATACGAAAAGCTGGCCAATGGCTTGCAGATACTGGTGCTGGTGAACCGCAAGGCGCCGGTCGCGACGCTCAACGTCTTCTACCACGTCGGATCACGCAACGAGACCTTCGGCCGCACCGGAATTTCCCATCTGTGTGAGCACCTGATGTTCCGCGGCACCAAGAAATACGGTCCTGAGCAATTTTCCAATATCATCCAGGAGAACGGCGGCGAGGATAACGCCTTCACTTCGGCGGACTACACCGACTACTTTGAAGTCATCAATCGGGACCATCTTGACGTACCGATCGGCCTCGAAGCCGACCGGATGGCAAATTTTGCTCCCAAGGGCTTCGACTCGGAGAAAGCGGTCGTTATGGAAGAGCGCCGCATGCGTACCGAGGACAGCCCTCAAGAGGCGCTCGAAGAGCAGGTCCAGGCGGCCGCCTTCACCGCGCATCCGTACCATTGGCCGGTCATCGGCTGGATGCATGATATCCAGGGTTTGACGCTGGAGGACGCACTGCATTACCACGCGCTCTACTACTCGCCGCAGAACGCGATCGTAGTCGCGGTCGGCGATTTCGATGCCGCCAAAGTAATGAAGCAAATCGAGGAGTCGTTCGGCGCTATCGCGAACGGCCCCAAGCCGCCGCCGGTTACCGAGGTGGAACCACCGCAGGAAGGCGAGCGCGAGATTACGCTGCGGCATGCGGCGAACCTGCCGGCGATTGCGATCGCTTACCACGTGCCCAATTACAGCAATCCCTCCGATGCTTTCGCTATCGAGATCGCCGGCGAAATCCTGGGCGACGGAAAAAGCTCGCGGCTTTACAGGGACTTGGTGGTCGAGAAGCAAATGGTTGTCGACGTTGGGATCGATTACGACATGACCGCATTCGATCCAACGTTGTTCTGGATTTCCGCACAGATGAGACCCGGAATCAAAGCCGAGGACGTACTGGCCGAGGTCGATCGTCAGGTCGACCTGATGCGCAACGGCACGGCGACACCGGATGAGCTGCAGAAGGCCAAAAATCAGGAGGAATCAGGCTTTGTCTTCGGCCAGGACTCGATCTTCCGCGAGGCGATGCTGCTCGGGACCTATCAGATGCTGGGCGACTATCACATGGCCGACCGCTACCTTCCGCAAATTGAACGGGTCAGCACGGCGGACGTTCAGCGCGTGGTGAAGCAATACCTCGTCAAACCCAATCGTTCAGTGGGCGTGCTGGTGCCGACCGGACTCCTCCCCCATGAGGCCGGTGGCGGTGGCATGGGCGCTGTGCATCACGCGCCGCCGCTCGGCGTTGACGCCGAGAACGCCGGTGGCGTTGCGATGCAATCGGTGAGTCATGAGCGGAATTTCGCCGAGGTGGAGCGATGAGCTGCGCAGTAGTCAGGGCCATCGCTGCAACTGTCGCCGCCGCCTTGTTTGCGACGCTCAGCGCCACGGCTTCATTCGCGCTCGAGATCAAGCGGATGAAGTTGAGCAACGGCGCCATTCTGCTGGTTTCGGAACAGCATCAACTACCGATGGTCTCGTTGAGTATCGCTTTCGACGCTGGCTCGCGGCGCGATCCGGCCGGCAAGGAAGGTCTCGCTTCACTCACTGCCGCGTCGCTGGAACAAGGGACCAAAGACCTCACCGCTGCGCAGTTTAATCAGAAAGTCGATTTCATGGGCAGCACGATCAGTATCGCCACGGATCGCGACTACGCCTACGCTTCGATGACCGCGCTCAAGAAATACGAGGACGACACGCTTCACCTTCTTGCCCAGTCGCTCGAAAATCCGGGCTTGCGCGATAGTGATATTGTGCGCAAGCGCGGCGAGCAGGTAGCCGACATCAAGTCCAGTGAAGAGGAACCCGGCTACGCTGCAAGTGTGGCGTTTGTCAAACAGATGTTCGGCAACGGACCCTACGGCCATCCCGATGAAGGTTTCAGCCAATCTGTCGCCGGGATCACGCCTGCGGACGTTGGCAATTTCTATCATCAGTACTACAGGACCGGCAGCGCCGTGATCGCGGTCGCCGGCGATGTCGACGCCGACAGTGTCAAGGGCAAGCTCGAAAAAGAGCTGGCCGGATTGCCGGGGACGGTCACCGCGCAGGCGGCACCCGCCGCGCCGAGCGTCCCGCAAGGTATTCATGCCAACCTGATTAACCGCAACGTGGCTCAGGCCAATATGATCCTTGGCTCCGGCGGTATCGCGCGCTCGAATCCCGATTATTACAAACTCCAGGTTATGAACTATATCCTCGGAGGCGGCGGCTTCGCCTCGCGGCTGGTCAAGGTCGTGCGCAGCAAGGGCGGCCTGGCCTACTCGATCGAGAGCGGTTTCTCCGCCAGCAAATTCCCGGGCTCCTTCGAGGTGGTCCTGCAAACCAAGAACCAGAGCGCGCAGGAAGCACTCAGGCTGATTGTTGGCCAGCTTCACGACATTCAGAACGAACCGGTCAGCGATGCTGAGATCGGTTCCGCCAAAAAGTTCCTGGTGGGCAGTTTTCCGCTGAGGCTCGACCGTCAAAGCCAGATCGTCAGCTTCATGCTTGATATCGAACTATACAATCTCGGACTTGACTATGCAGACCGTTATCCGAAACTAATCGATGCGGTCACCAAAGACGAGATTCAGCAGGTGGCCAAGCAGTACCTCCATCCCGAGGCGCTCGACCTCATCGCAGTGGCCAACCAGGCGGAGGCGAAAATAACCCCCGGCGCGCTCATCGCGTCGACCGCCACGGCGAGCAATTGGGTGTTAAGGAGATAACCTTCCGTAATACATGCCGCGGCCCATCAGGCCGTCGTTTTCGTACGACACCCGAAGGCCCGCGCGTTCGAATGCGCGCTCCATCTCCTCGCGAGTGAACAGTCCCAACGCGAGACGTTCGGAATAGTGTCGCACGCCTTCGACGGTGCCGGCCAAGTAGTGCAGCGACATAACGGAGAGCTGCCCTTCACGGCGGCTCAAGCTCATGCGGCAGACCGCTCCACCGGGAATTTCGCCGCTGTTGATCGAGACCAGGCCTGGCTTCCACCGACCTGGCGGGAACCACGGCTCGACCAGCAAAATGCCGCCCGGGTTGAGATGCCGCCCCATGCAAGTGATCGCGCGTTCAAGCCGCTCGAGCGTGCCGACGTAGCCTATAGCGCTGAAAAGGCAGGTCACCACGTCATAGCGGACTTGCAAATCGAAGGCGGTCATATCGGCGCGGAGATATCTGCCGGCTGGATTCTTTTGGCGCGCCGCAATCAGGTAGCTCTCACGAATATCCACACCATCAACTGAAAAATAATCTTTGAGAAAGCGCGAATGCTCGCCGGTTCCGCACGCCACGTCCAGAATAGTGCGGGCTCCCGGTGCGGCCTTGATGATGATCTCGCGCAGACGTTCGGCTTCGCGGGCGTAATTCTTGAAGTGATAGATCGCATCGTAGAGTTCAGGGCTGTCCAGAAACTGCGCAGCGTCGCCTTTTTCGACCGCCATAATAGTTTTGAGTGTGGCGAGGAATCGCGATGGGCGCCAGAGATTCCGCGCCGCGGCGGTTATCTACGGAGCATATCGAGCTGAGTTTGGCTGCATCAGCGAGGTGGACCAGAGCGCGGCGATTTCTGTGTCACACCGCAAGCGAGGGCCGCGTTTTCGAGAAATTTGCGCCCCGCGACGGGCGCGGTCAGAATTCCGCCGAGCCTTGCCAGCGAACGCAAATCGCGGACGCTCATTTCGATCTCCGGCGCGACAATCAGCTCGATTGGGGACTTCAGCTCGCGGGCGAAACGCAACGCGCGCTCGAGTTCACTCCGGTGGTTCGCGGCGTACCGCTCGAAGTGCGCGACCAATGCTGCGAGACGCGGGTCCTTGGCGCTATCACCGCCGAGCGCCGCGCGCAATTTGGCGATATCACGCAAATGACCGGGCATCCGCCGAGGGGCGGTCGTAAGCGCGTCGAAGGTGGGTTCATCGAGCATCCGGTTGAGGACCACCCCGCTGAGCCTGAAGCCTTCGCGCTCGGCGTGTTCGGCCAACGCCAACGCTTCGGCAAGACGGTCTTCGGCGGGCGTGGTTACG
>DATEGX010000249.1:0-2832 GCA_035279875.1 Binataceae bacterium (SeqCode) | reverse complement strand
CGGTTTGCAAGTCATTGGACCTGAGACGGCCGCTGGCGCTAGAAGTAGAGTATGCCTCTCGATGCGTCGTTGGTCGGAACCAGGACCGAATTCGTCACCAGCCAGGTTGATGCGCGGTGGACCATGGCCTTTGCCGCCGGGATCGGCGATCTGCAACCGTGTTACCTGGACACTCGGCGCGCCGGCGGAATCACCGCCCATCCGATGTTCCCGGTCTGCTTTGAATGGCCAGCGGCCGGCGCGATTCGCAACAAGACCCGCGGGAGCCTGTCGCCGGACGAAGCCGCGCGCGGCGTCCATGCGACGCATCACACGGTGATCCACCGGCTCGTGCGGCCGCCGGAAAAGCTCACCACCACTGCCGAATTGATCGGCATCGAGCGCCGCAAGCCAGGGGCCTACGAAGTCTCGAAATTCCATACCGTCGACGAAACGGGTGCGCCGGTCTGCACGACCTACTACGGCAGTCTCTATCGCGAGGTCGAGGTGAGCGGAGCGGACCGTCCGCCGCAAACGCCGTCAGTGCCGCCCATGCGGCACGCCTCGACCAAACCGCGGAGCGAGATGGTCGTTCCGATAGGTGAGAGCGCGGCGCACATCTATACCGAATGCGCGCGCATCTGGAACCCGATCCACACCGATTTGGGGGTTGCAGCGAGGGCGGGCCTGCCCGGCCTGATCCTTCACGGGACCGCGACGCTGGCAATGGCAGTGTCGCGCGTGGTCGCGGCCGAGGCCGCCGGCGACCCGGGACGCGTCGCGCAAATTTACGGACGATTCGGAGCGATGGTGCTGATGCCATCGGAGGTGCAGGTCCGCATCATGGCCCGCGAAAAGCATGACGGGGGCGAGGCGGTGTTCTTCGAGGCGATCAGTGCGGAAGGTGGCCGTGCGATCCGCGACGGCCTGGTGCTGTTGAGCGGCTAACTGCGGGTCGGCGGGAGGTAACTCGATGCCGTTCGATTCATCGCTGGTCGGCACTAAGCTCGGTCCATTCGACTTCGAGGTCGACGCGGGCTGGACGATGGCTTACGCGGCCGGGCTGGGCGACATGAGCCCGGCCTACGTCGATTCGCTCGGGACGGGCGCCTTGGTCGCACATCCGATGTTCCCGGTTTGTTTCGTCTGGAACGGACTCGCGGAACTCGATCGCAGGCTGCGCGACTCGCCCCTCGCGCGCGATGAGGCGGTGCGCCGGGTGCATGCGACGCAGGACATGATCCTTCATCGGGCGCTGCGTCCGCCTGAGAAGGTTACGATGCGAGCCACGCTTATCGGCGCTGAGCGGCGCAAGCCGGGCACCTATATCGTGACGCGTTATGAAACTACCGATGCAACCGGTGCGCCCGTCTCGACAGTCTACTGGGGCCAAATTTATCGCAACGTTGAGCTGGTCGGCGGTGATCGGCCGACCACCGAAATACCCTTAGCGCCGCAAGTCGGCCAATGGGATGGTCATCCGCGCGGCGAATTCGCCATCCCGATTCCCGCCGCGCTCGCACATGTATATTCAGCCTGCGCCCGCCAAATGAACGCGGTGAATATCCACACCGATACGGCTATTGCGAAGCGTGCCGGCCTACCCGGACCTATTCTGATGGGTACGGCAACACTCGCGCTCAGCGTCTCGAAAATCGTTACGGCCGAAGCCGGCGGCGATCCTGCAAGGGTGGCGTCCGTCCATGCACGCTTTGGCGCGATGGTGCTGATGCCGTCGGAAGTACTCTTGCGGATCACGAAACGTGAGAAGCGCGACGGGGACGACGTAATTTTTTTCGAGACACTCAGCGCTGAGAGTGGCAGTGCAATCCGCGACGGCGTGGTCGTGCTGAGGGGTTGAAGCTCGACCAGCTTTGGAGGGGGAAACCAACCTGTGAAAGTCAGGGCCGCGATTGCGCATAAAGCTAACGCTCCATTGGAAATAACCCAGGTGGATCTGGAGGGTCCGCGTCAGGGCGAAGTGATGGTCGAGATCAAGGCGACCGGGATCTGCCACACCGACGCCTACACCCTGTCAGGACGCGATCCGGAAGGGTTGTTTCCATCGATTATGGGACATGAGGGCGCGGGGATTGTGGTCGAATCCGGACCCGGCGTCACCTCGGTCGCGAAGGGCGATCACGTAATCCCGCTGTATATCCCGGAATGCCGCCAGTGTCCCTCGTGCGTCTCGGGACGCACCAACCTCTGCACCGCGATTCGAGAGACGCAGGGGCGCGGGGTGATGCCGGACGGAACCAGCCGCTTTTCACTGGGCGGCAAGCCGATTCACCATTACATGGGCACCTCGACCTTCGCCAATTTCACGGTGCTGCCGGAGATTGCGGTGGCGAAGATTCGCGAAGATGCGCCTTTCGACAAGGTTTGTTACATCGGATGCGGTGTCACCACCGGAATCGGCGCTGTAATCAATACCGCCAAGGTTCAAGTGGGAGACCGGGTCGCCGTCTTTGGCCTCGGCGGAATCGGCCTCAACGTGGTGCAAGGTGCGAGGCTGGCCGGCGCCGCAATGATCGTCGGAATCGACCTGAATCCGGCGCGTCGCGCGATGGCCGAGAAGTTCGGGATGACTCATTTCGTCAACCCGGCGGAAGTGCGTGGCGACCTGGTGCCGTTTCTGGTTAACCTGACCAAGGGCGGCGCGGACTTTTCCTTCGAATGTGTCGGTAACGTCAAACTCATGCGCCAGGCGCTCGAGTGCTGCCAGCGCGGATGGGGCACCTGCGTAATTATCGGAGTGGCGGGCTCGGGCGAAGAGATCGCCACGCGGCCGTTCCAGCTCGTCACCGGAAGAACCTGGAAGGGCACCGCGTTTGGTGGCGCGAAAAGCCG
>DATEGX010000248.1:0-3382 GCA_035279875.1 Binataceae bacterium (SeqCode) | reverse complement strand
CGATCAATCCCGAGGCGTGGCTGTGGTATCACCGCGTCGTCGGCGACAGCAAGGTGCCGATCGTCGACACCTGGTGGCAGACCGAGACCGGCGGGATCCTGATCACGCCGCTGCCCGGCGCCATCGCGACGAAGCCGGGCTCGGCGACCTTACCTTTCTTCGGCGTCCAGCCGCTGCTGGTCGACAATGACGGCAAGGAGCTCGACGGCGTGGCGGAGGGCAATCTGTGCATCGCCGAGGCGTGGCCCGGCATGATGCGCACCGTCTATGGCGACCACAAGCGCTTCGTCGAGACCTATTTCTCGACCTTCAAGGGCAAGTATTTCACCGGCGACGGCGCGCGCCGCGACAAGGACGGCTATTGGTGGATCACCGGCCGCGTCGACGACGTCATCAACGTCGCCGGCCACCGCCTCGGCACCGCCGAGGTGGAGAGCGCGCTGGTGGCGCATCCCAAGGTGGCCGAGGCCGCGGTGGTGGGCTATCCGCACGACTTGAAGGGCCAGGGCATCTACGCCTACGTCACCTTGAAGACCGGCAACGAGCCGAGCGAGCCGTTGCGCAAGGAGCTGGTGGCGTGGGTGCGGAAGCACTTGAGCCCGATCGCCTCGCCCGATTTGATCCAGTGGGCGCCCAACCTGCCGAAGACGCGCAGCGGCAAGATCATGCGGCGGATCCTGCGCAAGATCGCCGCCAACGAGCACGGCGCGCTCGGCGACACGAGCACGCTCGCCGACCCGGCGGTGGTGAAGGATCTGGTGGAGAACCGGATGAATAGGGGGTGAGGTGGCGAATACTAGTCGGGTGAGTTGCTCGCGAATGCGACGCGTGAACCGCGCGCGATAGCTAGGGTTCAATGCGACCAAACGCGACCCGAGCGAGCCAGCAGTGCCGATTAGCGCCCGGTGGTTTAGACGCTTTTGCGGAAATGTAAGACGCTTTCAATCGCCGCTTCGGATGTACGATATGACTTAGTGTTGGGATTGACACGTCCCATGTGCCGATTTGAAACAAAGTCGGCCTTATCGATAAGCGACCAACCAAGGTTTTCACCCATCTCTCTGACCACCTGGGGCAAATCGTTATGTATCTCCTTATAATATGAGTCTTGCGCAACCATTATAGACTGTCCATTTGGACACAACACTCTGTCGAGTTCGGCCAGTGACTCGAAAAGAGAGGCAAAATATTGCAAGTGATTTTTTAGATAGTATGTTTTGGACGCCTTAGAGGTGTGGTTCTGGAGTCGATCGAGAAATTTATTACAGGTGTTTCCCCACAATTCAGACTGTTTTGGAACATCTTGCTTGATAACCGCGGTTCCGATCATCCGTTCTCGCAGCGCGCGAAGGTCAGAAAATCCGAGAACAGCGAGCTCGATTCTCGTAGCTATCGCATAGTCAATGCGCGTGCAGTATGGGGGCGAACATATAGCCGCGGCGGTGGAACCGTTCGCTTCGGGCACTGCCGTAGAGTCAGCTATATCGGTCACGCTGTCTACCGGCGGCCATTTCGCCGATCTTACTTCCCGGGAACCATCTGCCCATTGAGCAGCAGCCATTGCTGCTACGTGGCCGCGGAACAGGCTCGCGATCGTTGACTTGGAAGGACGTAAACGTTGCGGAGCTTCGGGGATTTTCATCCAAGTCGGATTCGATGAGCCGAACTTCACAGTGAGGTGCCGCACTACGCGGAAGAGGGCCACGTAAAAGAACGCCGCCAAGCTCGATATTTGGGAGAGGCTGGATAATTCTGGAATTGACACGTAGCGGTCTCGCGAGACGAGCAGGCGCTGAATGGCCCAGTCGAGATCGCGGAGATACCGAGCTGGCTTCCGAGAGAACCACCTTGCCAACGGCTCTTCACGTACGTCATCGCTCTCGCGCATATCCGCCGTTCGAAGAATGTTTTCACACAGGGTATTGTGGCTTGGATTCACCGTCGCTGACAGCAAGCGAGCTTTAGCGACCATTACCATCGCGGGATTTAGATCATAACCAACGGCCACGAGTCCGCTCTCGTTGGCCACTTGCGTTGTCGTTCCAGAACCGTTCCAAGGGTCTATGATGCGCGACCGACTCGCTAGCCCGTTCAGGCGCCAGGATTGTTATTGGTGCGCCAATTTCATTCCCAAATCACGTTGATGCGATCAGATATGCTATCACGCAGATTCGGGGCGCCCGCGCTACTCCACACAACCCTCGGCGAATAAATGAGCCAGGCTGGTATAATCCAGGAACCCTGCTAAGACTGGCCCCATTGCTCAGGCTGTCGAATTATCCTGATATTCTGGCTGCATTTGCAATTCCGAATGATGCGCTCGCGCAGGGACATCTACAAACTTGCCGCAACTTCTTTGCTCACCGCAACGATGAGACAGCATTGAACGTAGCCAATGTGGCAAGATTCTACGGTAGGCCCCCTAACGAAACCCCGTCACACTTCCTTTGCTCACATCGGCCGCTTCGACCTCAATGTATCTTGGCTGATTGGCTTGATGAACTCCGATTGATTGCGGATAGATGCCTCGGCTGTAGCCTGACAAGAAGGCTCTTGTCTCCTCAGCAATGGGCAAGTCTCCAACGCCCAGAAAGCGAGGAACCCGGCTCGCCAGCGTCAACGTGTCGGTAAAAGAAAAACCTAGTTGGGCAGCAAGCTGAGGCGCGTCCATGGGCGAACCCTTCAATGCTCTATCGTCCCTGCCGCCAGAAGACCACGGCTACAACCTTTAGGCGAGTCCTAAACAGCGCGGCGACCTTCCTAGAGCGGTCGAGACGGCTCCCCTCCGTCCCTTTCTCCCATCCCGAGGAGGCGCCGCGGCTTGCTCGCGGCGGTTGCCAGCGTTGGCGGGACATGCTCATGCTTGCTCGGCGGCAGCTCTCGCGGTTGCCAAGACAACCGCTGCCGCCCGCCGGCGATCGCGCAAGAAGCGCGACGCCAGGGAGGACGCACATGCACGACATCGATTCGCGGCGGCTGATGTTTCCGGGGCTGGCCGGGCTCTATCGCGCGGCGGAGCCGTGGGGCGATCTGTGGCTCAGGGTGGTCGCCGGCGGCATCATGATCCCGCATTCGATACCGAAGCTGTTCGGCAGCTTCGCACCGGTGCTGGCCCGGAACGTGCTGGGGCCGCTGGGCTTTCCCGGGCCGCTCTATTGGGCGTATTTCTTAGGATTGCTCGAGCTGGTGGGCGGCGTGCTGCTGGCGCTGGGCGTGCTGACGCGGCCGCTGGCGCTGGCCTTCGCGGTCGAGACGGCGATCATCACGGCCGCCGTGTCCTGGCCCAAGGGGTGGATCTACAGCGTGCCGGGCGGCGGCGCGGAGTTCCCCTTCCTGCTCTTAGCGTCACGCGAAGCGTGATCGCTGGCGGGCGGCAGCGGTT
>DATEGX010000247.1:0-5562 GCA_035279875.1 Binataceae bacterium (SeqCode) | reverse complement strand
CCGGTTCGAGCGCGGAAACCCAGCGGCGCTGGTTCTCAGCCGATGCGGGGTTCGATAATCTCTGCCGCGCGCGTTTTTTCGATACTTATGAAGAGGCGGTAGCAGGCCAACTGGAAGAATGGAAAGGCTCGCCGCCGACCTGTCTCGCACTGATTCTTCTGCTCGATCAGTTTCCGCGTAATATGTTCCGCGATTCGCCGCGCGCCTTCGCCAGCGACTCTGCCGCCCGCGAAATCGCTGAATACGGGCTCGCACAGGGATTCGATCATCAACTTCCGGCTTCCAAGGCGATCTTCTTCTACCTCCCGCTGGAACATAGCGAGGACTTGGCGAATCAGGATGAATGCCTGCGGCTAACGCGCGCGCTTGCGTCCGCGCACCCGGAGGTCAGCGGGTTTCTCCCGTATGCGGAGAGCCATCGTGAGACGATCGCGCGGTTCGGCCGTTTCCCACATCGCAACCGCGTGCTCGGACGCACCAGCACACTCGAGGAAATCGAGTTCCTCCGAGAGTCGGCCGGATAGCTCGCTCAGCGCGCGATATCGTGATCGCGGATGCTGACCTCGAGACCTTCGCGGGCCAATCGCTCGCGCAGTTCGCGCGCCAGCACCGGTGAGCGATGCCGTCCACCGGTACATCCCAAGCCTATAGTGAGATAACTCTTGCCTTCGCGCCGATAGAGCGGCACCAGGAAGCTGAGCAGGCGCGCGACCTGGTCGACGAAACGCGCGGCTTCCGGCTGCGCCATCACGTAATCGTGCACGCGCTGGTCGAGACCATTGAGCGAGCGCAACTCGGGGACGAAAAACGGATTGGGAATGAATCGGACGTCGAGGATAACGTCAAGTCCAACCGGGTGGCCGTACTTGTAGCCGAATGATACCAGCGCGGTCGTCATGCGATCGCCGCTTTGCGCACCGAGCACCGCGGCAGTGACGATCTCGCGCAATTCGTGCGCGGTGGTGTTACTGGTGTCGATGATGCGGGTCGCGCGTTCGCGAATTTCAGCCAGCGCAAGACGCTCGCGCCGGATACTCTCGACCACACTGAGCCCGCTCTCGGCCATCGGATGGGGCCGACGGCTCTCAGAGTATCGCCGCGTCAGCACCTCGTCGGCGGCGTCGACGAAAATGATCTCCGGCCTGAAACCCTCTCGTTCGAGTTCGGCGAAGGCCTGCGGCCATTGAGGAAAGAACAGCCGCTCGCGCGCGTCGATACCAAGCCCGACCCCGGTGATTTCGGGATCGTGCTGGCGGGCCAGGCGAATAACCGTGCCGGCCAGCGCGACCGGAAGATTATCCACACAGTAAAAGCCGAGGTCTTCGAGCACGCGCATCGCCGAGGCGCGGCCCGACCCTGATACCCCGGTAACGATAATCAGGCGGAAATGCCGCGAGCGATTGTCATCCGCTGAGGCCATCGCACATGCCGCTCACTCGCCCCGCGCGCTGATTTCGAAGCAATGGCCAGCCTCGTGAGCGCTCTGCGGGCAACCGCCGTTCCGCTCGCTATGGCTAGTAACGGCCGTCCTCTTCCACGATCAGGTTGAACATCTCGACGCCGTCTTTTGCTCCCATCAGGCGCTCACGAAACGCGGTATCCCTGAACAGGCGCGAGACTCGCGCCAGCGCCTTGAGGTGCAGGCTGGTCGAATCCTCGGGGGCCACCAGGACGAAGAACAAATGCGTCGGCTTGCCGTCGAGCGATTCGAAATCCACACCGCGCTTATGCCGTCCGAAGACCCCGAGGATTTGCCGCACGCCGCGTAATTTTCCGTGCGGAATCGCGATTCCGTCGCCGATCGCGGTCGAGCCCAGCCGTTCGCGTTCGGCCAGCACCGCGGCCAGCGCGTCAAGCTGCAGTTCGCGATACTGGGAAGCCAATTTCTGCGCCAGTTCGCGCAATACCTCGGATTTGCTGGTTCCGGTCATCTCCGGCGCGACCAGCTCCGGGCTCAGGATCTCGGTGATTTTCATGATTTCAGACGCGTCCCGTACTCGACTCGGGCGGCACCTCCGAGTCACTAAGAACTTCACCGGTCGACAGCGCTCGGACCTTCTTGGCGGCGGTTTTCTCCAGGTGGCTCTTCAATTGGCGGCCCACCTTATCGGCGAGCAGGTCGATGACCGAGTAAAGATCTTTGGTCTCTTCTTGGGCGGCGACGGCTAGATGCCCCGATTTGACCGTCACTTCGCCACACTGCCGATACTTGTCGACGGTGAGAATCAGATGGACCTGGCAGGCCCGCTTGAGGAATTTGGCGACGTGGGAAAGCTTGCGGACCCCGTATGCGCGGATCGCTTCGGTTGGTTCGACGTGGCGGAAAGTTACTGTCACCTCAGGCGCAGGAATCCGCGCCTTTAGTGAAGCCCGGCGGACCTTGCGTGTCATCGCCCGGGTTCTCTTTCCTTCGGCTGCCTTACTTCTCATGGCACCACCCTTCCCTCTCGCCGGTGATCAGGCCAGCCTTTTTCGGCGGCTCGAGGGCAGGATACCCAAGGCCTGCCGATACTTGGCGACCGTACGCCGCGCGATATTGATCTGATCCCTGCGCAGGATATCGGCGATCGCCTGGTCGGAGAGCGGGTCGTTCTGCGGCTCGCCGCCGACCAGCGCCCTGATTTTCTCCTTTACGGTCTCGGCGCTCACGTCCTCGCCGTCGGTCGCCTTGACGCCCGAGGTGAAGAAGAATTTGAGTTCGAAGATTCCTTGCGGCGTATGCGCGTACTTGTTCGCAGTGGCGCGGCTGATAGTTGACTCGTGCATCCCGATGTCTTCAGCAACGTCCTTCAGAACCAGCGGTTTGAGATGGCTCACTCCGTGCTCGAAGAAAGCACGCTGGAACTTCACGATCGAATTGGCAACTTTGAAGATCGTCTGCAGGCGTTGATAGATCGATTTCACCAGCCATTTGGCCGAGCGCAGACGCTCCTGCAGGTATTCCTTGGTTTCGGCGCCGGCGTCGCCGTCGTTGAGCACCCGCTGATAGTAATTCGCCAGCCGCAGTCGCGGCACCGCGCTTTCATTGAGGGTGACGACGAAATCGTCGCCGATTTTCTGGATATAGACATCCGGCACGATATAGGTCGGCTCAGCACCACCGTAATCGCGGCCGGGCTTGGGCTCGAGCAGCGAGATGGCTTTGGCGGCTTCGCTCACCATGTCCATGCCAATGCCGAGCGTCTTGGCGATTTCGGCGTAACGATGCTTTTCGAGCAGGTCGAGATGATTGGCGACCACCCGCGCGGCAAGTGATTCTTCCATCCCGAGATTGGCCAGTTGCGCCAGCAGGCACTCGCGCAGATTGCGCGCCGCGACGCCGGGCGGATCGAAACGCTGAACCCGCCGCAGAACCGATTCGACCCGTTCGACCCCGGTCTCAAGCTGGGCGGCCAACTCCTCGAGCGGTGTTTCCAGGTAGCCGTCGTCGCTCAAGTTGTAGATGATAGTCGCGCCGATTTGCTGCTCTTCGTCGTTCAGATTCGAGAGCCTGAGCTGCCAAATCAAATGGTCTTCGAGCGAGCTCTTGCGGGTCAGGGTATTTTCGAGGGTCCGGCGATCATCGTCCTCGTTATTCGGCGCTTCGCCCTGCCAGTTGTTCGAGTAATTCTCCAGGTATTCGCGCCAGTCGAGGTTCTCGTCGCGCACTTCTGCCGCCGCGTCCGGGGCCTCACTCGCGACCGTCTCGGGTGGCGTTTCGACCGCCGTCCGTTCCCAATCGGAGTCGGCTTCCGCACTCCCGGCCTCCGGCTCGGGCGGCAGCGGCTCGCCGTCGGAAGACGGCGGGGCGTCATCGTCCTCCATTGTGCTGTTCGCCGCGGTTTCGCCCGGGCTTTGGTCGAGCGGTTCGAGCATCGGATTTGAGTCCAGCTCGCTCTGCACCACCATTTCAAGCTCCGGCAGCGACAGTTGCAGAATCTTGATCGCCTGTTGCAACTGGGGCGTCATCACGAGCTGCTGGCGCAGCCTGACGTCCTGTTGAAGCTTTACTTCGAGCGCCATAATTCCTGACCGTACCTATTTCACATGGTCGGCCGACGGTTCATTATCGCGGGTTTTCGACTGCTGAGGGAAGATCACAGCTTTGGCCGCTTCGACGTCGCTCTTTCCGCTATCGAGATGGACCGTAATCCTGGTCCCGGCAATCTGGTCGTTTTTGTCGTGACAGATTGGAGAACCGGTCAGGACCAGGGTGTGTTTGGCCATCTGATCCAGAACCGCATGATCGCTGGTGCACCATTGCACACCCTGGCTAAGCCGCACGTGACCGTCCGCCACCATGGTCTGCACCTGATGAAAGTCCTTACCGTATTTCACGTTAAGGGTGTCGCTGTTTAGGGAACCTTCGCCCTGCGTCGCATGGACCCGGCCAGTAAAAAGCACCGCATTGTTCTTGTAATCGAGCGACAGCGTGTCCGACTGGATATTGGTCGGACCGTGACTGCCATTGGTGAAGGCGCCGAACGGCGAGTTGTTGTCAGTCCCTGATTTGCTAGAGCCTGCTGAATCGTCCGTTGATGGCGACGGCTCGGCGGCGGGGGCAAGAGTCGTAGCGGCCGGTCTCGTCGAACCGACGCCGACCCCGGTTTGAGCAAGCGCGGACGTTGCGGCTGCACCGGAGATTGCCGAGAACGTTGCGATCGCCAGGGCCGCGACGGCAACTCGCCTGGTCAGGCCCCTCGTAATGAGCGGCTGGGCCGGTCGCTCACAGTTTCCACGGCAACCGGCCCAGCCCAAAACGCCTCGCGGGAGCCCCGCACTGATTGGTTCAAGACACTTTGGCACTGGCACCCTTTGTTTTCTTCTTCTGATCGATGCGGGTTGTGACTTGCTTGAGCAACTGGAAGGTCTGTTCCTTGGGGTGTCCGGTCATCCCGATTCCCGCGACTTGAAGCCCCGGACCGTCGATTTTTACTTCTCCCGGCGCTTCGATTTCATCGTTATCCGGCAGAAAGGTGGCGTTCCCGGTGCTCAGGACGAAGTCGCCGTAATCGACCCTCAGTCCGCCAGTCATATCCGCGCGGCTGATATGATTCCCGCTCATCCGTAGCTTAGCGCGAGGGGTCTGCAATAGCAGACGCTTACCGTCCTTCGTCGTCATCGAGAGCTCAGCGTCGGTCAAGATGATACTGGTTTTGTCGTTTGAATAGCTGGCATCCTTGGCCTTCAGCACCCATTGGCTCTTATCGCCACGCATTTGCGTCCAATGGAAATTATGTGCATGGAGTAGCGCGCCAGGAACGACCGCAGCAATCGTTTGCAACTTTTGCTCGGTTGTGCGCGACCTAACAACTACAACGGTAATGATGACGATAGCCGCCAGGGCGACGGCGCCGACAGCCGCCAGCAGCTTGGCGATCAGGCGTGGACTCATTGGATGCCAACCGGAAACCTATCAGCCGGTATTTTTAGTGTAAACCAGAGACGCCCGCCGCGCCCGAATATTCGTCGTCCCTGAGCATGACCCCGCAATACCGTCCTTGGCGCTCGACAGATACGAATATCTCGCGGCCAGCTATGCGGGATTGCGCGTTGCTTCCGATAGTCATGGCCTGGCGGGCC
>DATEGX010000246.1:0-4732 GCA_035279875.1 Binataceae bacterium (SeqCode) | reverse complement strand
CTCTCACCCTGGGCGGTGGTCTGCTGGTTTCGTGGGTGCTCGCAATCTATTTCACTCCGTCGCTCGAATTGATTCTCGAACGATGGCGCCGGCCGGCACGCGAGCCCGGCGCGATCTTCAATGCACTGCGTAACGCCCATGTGGCGATGATCCGGCCCTTCGTGCGCTTCCCCGGCCTCGGCTTGGCGGGTGTCGCGATCGCGCTCGGCGCCGGCTACGTGCTCTATTCGACCATTGGCACCGACTACCTTCCGGCGCTCGACGAGGGCGCTTTTATCCTCGATTACATCGCACCACCGGAGAGCACGCTCAACGACACGATCGCCTTGCTCGGCAAGATCGACGCGGTGCTCAGAAGCACACCGGAGGTTGCGGCGTTTTCCCAGCGCACCGGCACGCAACTCGGCTTCTTCCTGACCGAATCGAACCGGGGTGACCTTTCCGTGCGCCTGAAGAGCAACCGCAATCGCGATATCAACGCCATAATCGATTCGGTCCGTCAGCGGATCCGATCCACGCTGCCGGGCGTCAAAATCGAGTTCTCGCAGGTGCTGCAGGACCTGATAGGGGATCTCTCGGGTACGCCTGAGCCGATCGAGGTCAAGGTGTTCGGCACCGACCAGGCGGCTATCGAGTCCACCGCGCGCGAAGTCGCAGCTCGCCTCAGGAAGATTCCGGGCCTGGTCGACGTTTCCGACGGGCTGGTGATCAGCGGCCCTGAACAGGAGGTGCTGGTCGACGAAACAATGGCCGAGCGTTACGGCCTGGACGCCGATGAGGTCCGCGCCGCCCTTCGCACCGTGATCGAGGGGACAGTGGCAACTGAGCTTCCCGTTGGCGACCGGCTCTATGGCGTCCGCGTCCGCTACCCGGACGAATATCACCAGCAGCTTGATCTCCTGCCGAAAGTGCTGCTTAAGACTCCCTCGGGCGGAACGGTACCGATGTCAAGTGTGACGCAATTGCGATGGATGGGTGGACGCACCGAGCTGGATCGCGAACGGCTGCGTCCGCTGGTACACGTAACAGCCCGGGTCGAAGGCGTCGACCTTGGCACTGCAATGAACCGGGTGCGGAGCGCGCTTCGCGGGCTCATCCTGAAGGCGGGCGTGACCCTCGAGTACGGGGGACTTTACGCCAGCCAGCGCCGCGCGTTTCATCAACTGGCGCTCGCGCTGATCGCGTCGGCAGTCTCGATTTTCATTGTACTCTTGTGGGAGTTTGGGCGATTCGCGCCGGCGGTAGCGATCCTGCTGAGCGCCTTCGCCTGTATCGCCGGCAGCTTCGTCGCACTCGACCTGAGCGCCATCACACTCAACATATCGTCTTTCATGGGCATCATCATGGTCGCCGGCATCACCGCGAAAAACGGCATTCTGCTGCTCGACCATGCTGAACATGACGTAGAGGGCGGAAGCGCGCCGGGTGTCGCGCTCATCGACGCCGCGCGCCTGCGCCTGCGTCCCATCCTGATGACCACCCTCGCGACCGCGGCGGGCCTCTTTCCGCTGGCGTTGGGAATCGGCGCCGGAGCGAAGGTCCAGCAGCCGCTCGCAATAGCGGTAATCGGCGGACTCATTTTTGCGCTGCTTTTCTCGTCCCCGTTCGCGGCTGGCGTCTACATGCTTGGATCAGGGATGAAGCAAACGCATCGCGGTGGCTGAGAGAACACCGGCGAGAAGAGGGCCGCGCATCAGAGAAATAATGCGCGGCCCTCGCAATCACAATCCGTCTCTGTCATCATCCCGCAACAATTCGGTGCCCTGGGCCGCGTCGCCGGCGGGTTCCAGCTTCCCTTACCGTCCGCTGGCGGGAGTGCGCCCCGTATAAGGTCCTCGTAGTCTGCGAGCGCGAGGCCTTCCGCAGGTGATGTTTGGGGACATCCTGCGGCGGTGCGGCTCGGCTTCGGCGATCGCGGCCTGGGCAAATTCGATGCTCACAGCGTCAATCCCCACTCACCGTATCCGCTCGCACTGCATTCGGCACAACATCCAGTAAAGCGCGCCGCCGGATGCGGCAAACCTCGATGGTTCGCCGCACCCAGGCGCGTCTACTCACTTACAACAGGTTGAAGTTGTACTGGAACTGCGCCGTAAGCAGGCTCTGACCTTTAAACAAGCCAATGCCTGCCTCGCGGTCGCCGCCCAGCACTTCGATGGCCTGCAACTTGAGGAAGTACTTCTTGGTCCACGGCGGATTCAAAACGATCGCCGGGAACAGGGCGAAGGTGGTGCCCTTCGGATTGTAGATCATCGTCCAGGTCGGGGCGAAGTCTTCCCACCACCACGAAGTGCCGATATTGAACAACACGCTCACGTCGTTCTTCAGGTTCTGTTCATTCAAGTCGTTTCCGACGTAAGAGAACTTCGCGTTGTCCATGATGATGTTGTCTTCGACTTCGACGTTCGCCGACAGGTTACCGGTGCTGGTAAGCCATGGCGCATAGGCCTGGTCGAGGTCGATTGCCACCATCCACTTGACCACGTCCGACCAGCGCTGCCCGGTCATGCTGTTGAAGACGTTGGTCTCGAACGAATTGTGGTTGATGTAAAGCATCTCGCCACGACCCACCGCGGGGAAATACTCAGCAATCGACGATGGCACTGGTAGAGGACTGTCAACCGTTGCCCCGGCCTCCTGGATATCAGGAAGTGTGTAGTTCCAGAGGCTGGTGTATGGCGTCCATTTGAGAGACCACGGAGAGGCGCCGCCGGTGTTGTCGTTGTAGTAGAGCAGCGTCCATTCGGCCGGACCGGTGAGCGAATGGAAGCGCACGCCCTCGTTCCAGTTTTGTGGCTGCATCCCCGGCACGTGCCAGAAGCCGGTGTCGACCGGGTTGGCTCCGTTTACGTTGTCGCCGATGGGGCCGTAGTTGTGTTGGTTCTTGCTGAGAAGCAGATTGCAATGAGGATCGAAATGCGCCATCTGCGCTTTATACGGGTTGAAGCCCGCGCGGACGATACCAGGGTTACAAATGAAGAAGAGGCGGGCAGCAGGAGGCGCGACCAAACCCGCGCCGCTGGGTCCATAAGGACCTGCTGACAACGGCGCATCGGCGCCGAAAATCGCGCGGTTATCATAATGAACGTCGAATCGTGCGCTTGGCCCATGGCTCGCCGCGGGCAAGCACGGCAGCGCACGTCCCGCAGTGATGTCCGAGCGATACTTGTTATATGGGTCGCCCGATTGCTCGGGCCACCATACCGGGGAAAACCCGGGTTGCACCACGAGTTCCAGAAAATTTGAGCTGAAATGACCCCATTCCGGCAAATTCAGAATCGGATGGACCATCCACTGCGCGTTTCGTGATTGCTCCAGGTTGGCGAAGCCGAACGCCCAGCAGGTGTCCGCGGGATTGATCACGTCGCCGACCCGGAAGGCCAGCGATTGACCCCAGACAACTATCTGATTTCCGACGAAGGTGGTCAGCGGTCCAGTCTTGTTTTCCCACCATGCATCGCGAATCTGGTAGTTGTTGTAGTAGTCGTTCATCTTCTCGCCGAAGCTCGAATGGAACGGCGTGCCCGCGCCATACGCCTTATTGTTGGCGCTGTTGAACGAGTAAGGAGGTTCGTAGACGAACCATTCGCGCATGAAAAACGTATTGGCGTCGTTGAGGCGGTAGTTCTCGTCGACCTGTAGCAGCGTACGTGAGGTCGCGAGGTTATTGCGGCTCTTAGTGTAATCCCTGAGCGTCGTCGGGTTCTGCCACATGCCGAACGTCTGGCTGCCGTAGCCCGAGACATGCAGTCCGCTCAGCCACCCGCTTTCAGCCGCCTGATCGTCGGGCATTACATTCGCGGCCGAGTTTGTAACACTCAATCCATTGTTGGGCTGTGCCGAAATATCGCCCGCATAGCCCGCGCCGACCGAGACCGCGACGGCGAGCGCTGTCGCGGCTATAATCCGAATCGCTCTCCCGGTTCCCCCGAACACATCAGACCACAGCCATTCCCTGAACCTCATACCTTCCTCCTTCATGAGCTGAAACGTTCCAACCGTCCCCTCGGCTGGCATGCATCTCCGCCTTCGGACTGCTCCTAGCCAGGTCGGGATAGGAGCATGAGGACCACACGCTTATGTGCTGTTGTTACTGCTGTTATTTTTCAACCGGCGACAGTTTACTGTCTGCTAGGTGACTCACCTCCGCTTCAAGATCGCCCATCAGTCGGGCGTCGCAAGTCGCTTTCTTAGTCGAGCCATAAACAGAACGCAATAGCCCAGTAAAGGTTTTTCAAGAAGGAATTTGCCGTGATAGCAGACTTCGGAAGGCGCCTGGCTGGGCTAAGCAGAGGGTCGGAGACTGGCGCGAAAGCGTGATGGGCTAAGGGTTTCGCGCTTGAGACGGGGTATCGGCCATGTCCCCGGAAATGTACAGCAACATGGTCCAAAAGCTTCGCGTAAAACGTGAGAACGCCAACGCTATGACCACCGTCGCGAGGCCCGCGAGCACCAGTTGCAGAGTCGAAGACGCGCCCAGCAGAACCAGGACCGCCCAGGCGACCAACCCGGCAGCAGTCGCCATTGTGTAATCGGCAACCGCTGGACCAAGCCATTCGCCGTCGTTCTTCCAGAACGTGGCCCCACACTCGAAGCAATTATCATTCATGCGAAAGTGTGAACCAAAAATGCGTCCACGCCCGCACCTAGGACAGCGCAGCCCCAACGCCCTGATCACCAGCGCCCAGCCCGAAATAGCAGGGTCTCGCTCACCATCGACGTTGAGGCGAAG
>DATEGX010000245.1:0-7502 GCA_035279875.1 Binataceae bacterium (SeqCode) | reverse complement strand
GGCATGTACGGTACGATTCGGATGCATCAGGAGCGCGAGTACCCCGCTCGCGTCAGCGGCACGTCGCTGACTAATCCGGATTTTGCCGCGCTGGCTCGCTCCTATGGCTTGTACGGCGAGACGGTCGAGCGAACTGACGATTTTGCCGGCGCGTTCGCTCGTGCGCGGGCCGCCAATCGCGCCGCCCTGATCGAACTGCGCCTCGATCCCGAAGCGATCAGTACCCGGATCAGCCTGAGCAAGCTTCGTGAGCTGTCGCTCGCCAGAAATCAGGCAGCGCAAGCCAGCAAAGCGCAGGACAAAATGCGAGAATAAGCATCTGGAAGATGGGAACGATGGCACCTGCTAATGGCAAAAAGCTGGCCAGAAGCGTCGCCGGAAGGTTGGGTTTTGCGCTATGCGTCGGCTTGATCGTCTGCGCGGCCGCGATCTTGAGTGAGCCGCTCGAGCGGACGCGGGCGAATGCCGCTGAGAGTGCCGGCGCGGCGCCCAAGTCGTTCTTTCTGGTCGCCCGCCGCGACATGGGCGACCCGATGTTCCAGCAGTCAGTCATCCTGATGCTTCCGCCTGACGAGCCGCCGCTGGTCGCCGGCGTTATTATCAATAAACCGAGCGATATCAAGCTCAACGACCTCTTCAAGCATTCGATTCCCCCGAGCAACAGTAACGACAAGGTCTACTTCGGCGGTCCGGTCGAGCTCAACGTCCCGCTGCTGGTGGTTCATGCCGCGGAGGCCTCCGGGCAGAGCATCCAGTTGACCAGCGACGCTTACGCGATCGCGGATATCCAATCGATCGCGCAACGGCTCAAAAATCCCCACGATATCAAGGAGATGCGCTTCTATCTCGGCCGCGCGCAATGGACCCAAGAGCAGCTTCGCGGCGAAATCCTGGAGGGCGCATGGGACGTGATGCCGATTCAGACCGGCCTGATATTCGGCGCGGACCCGTCCAAGGTCTGGCCCACGCTCATCCAGCATGAGCATGTGCGCGAGGTTAACGTCTCTTGCGAGCAGAGCGCAGGAATTTTCGGATTTGCGCGCTGTGACACGAATTCTCGCGTCTGGTAGTGCTCAGGCGGGTCCCGTTGAGCGGGCGTAGCGCCCGTATAGCACTGAATTCCCGCTGGACAAGCATCCAAGTTTAGGGGAACTGTGAAGTACTCGTTCGGACCTTAACGAGGCGCTGCATCGCGGGGGCGAGGCGGCGCCCAGGTCGATCGAATTGGGCGGCTCGGGGGCAGCCATGACTCAACAAGAACGCAAGGGCTGGTTTATCGTCGTCAGCCTGTTCTTTGTCCTTCTGCTGATCTTCGGCTCGGGCTACAACACCGTCGGAATCTTCGTTCCCGCGCTGCTCAGGGGATTTCCCCATTGGAGCCGGGCCGAAGTCTCGCTGCTGCCGAGTATGTTGGCCCTATCGGCGGGGGTCAGCGTCATACCGATCGGCTGGCTGCTCGACCGTGTGGAGGCCCGGATCGTGATGGTGCTCGGCGCACTCGGTTCGGGCGGTGCCTTTCTGATTGCATCGCAGGTTAACTCACTTGCCCCAATGATGGGCGCCTACCTGCTGCTCGGCGTTGGTCTTTCGGCTGCGACTGTTCTGCCGGGCACATTGGTGATCGCGAACTGGTTCGATGCCAGGCGCGGCCTCGCGATGGGCATCGCGGTCTCTGGCACCACGGTTGGCGGAACCGTGATGACCCTGGTGGCGAACGCCGTGATCGTGCGTTGGGGATGGCGCGCGGCATACCTGGCGCTCGGCCTGCCGATGATCGTCGTGGTCATTCCGCTGGTCCTGCTGATGGTCCGCAACAGGCCGCCTGGTGCGGTCAAAATGACTGTTGCGCAGAGCGCCGACCTGCTCGAAGGGTTCGAGACTAGCGAGGCGATTCGCTCGCGATCCTTCTGGATGCTGGCCGCGGCCAACTTTTGCTTCGGATTCGCGGCCGCGGGCGCGGTGGTCCATATGGTCTCATACCTCGAAGGCATCGGTTACAAGTCGGGGAGCGCCGCCCTCGCGATGAGCGGCTTCTTCGCTTTCGCCGCCATAGGCAAGGTGACGATGGGTCTGGTGGCCGATCGGATCGGCGCGCGCCGGGCGTTGACGCTCGATTTCGCGGCCGGTGCATTGGCGCTATCGATGGTTTTCAGCGCGGCCCATGTCGGGCTCCTCATGGTATTCGTCGTGGTATTCGGCACTGCGGCCGCGGCGCCGCTGATGCTGCTGCCTCTGCTAACCGTCGAGTCCCTGGGACGCAAACGCTACGGCTTCCTGGGCGCGTTGACCGGCATGGTTGGCACGATGGGTGCCGTGATTGGACCAGTTGTTGCGGGCCGCATTTTCGACCTTACCCACAGCTACGTCAGCGCCTTCGAACTATTTATAGCGCTCTATGCCTTGGGTGCTTGCGCCGCTTTGGCCTGTCAGGCGTATGGCACTCGAAGCTCGCCGATCAAGATTGCCGCCGTGCCAGCCTCGGCCTAGCTCTCTTCCGATAGCGCTTTCACGCCGAGACGAGAACGTTGTTTGACGAAATCGGCAGTTTTTTGCGTTAATGCTCGCGTTATTCGCGATCGCTACGTCACCAGGTAGGGAGGACATTCACCATGCCGACATTCTCTGTTGATCAAATTGAAGTCTTCGGCCGCGGGGTTCTGAAAGCCGAGGGCGTCGTCGTCGATAAGGAAAACAACGTTTATGGGGGGGGACGCAACGGGATCATGTACAAGGTCGATCCCGCCGGCAAAGTCAGCGAGTTGGCGACCCTGCCGGCAGGCTCGATCCCCAATGGGGTTACGATGGATCGCAATGGCGACGTGGTCTACTGCGATCTCGGCAAACAGGCCATGATCCGCGTGACCCAGAGCGGCAAGGTCTCGATGCTCGCCGACCGGGTGGGCTCGCTGGCTCTGACGCTCCCGAATTTTGCGACATACGACGCCGAAGGCAATCTTTACGTTTCCAATTCAAGTACCTCCGGTATCAATGAAATCCTGCCCGAGTTGAGCACTCCGTCGCCCAAGGGCGCGCTGGTATGTATCCGGGCCAACGGCCGGAGCGAGATCGTCGCCAGCGGTATCTACCTGGCTAACGGCACCGCGATCGATCCTAAAGAAGAAGCGGTCTACGTGCTGGAATCGACCCGCTACGACTGTCTCCGAATCGCGATCAAAAAGGACGGTACGTATGGCAAGCCGGAGGTCTATTCGAAGGATTTCCCGGCTATTCCCGACGGCATGGCTTTCGATGCGGACGGCAATCTCTACATAACGCTGCCCGGCAAACCAAAGGCGCCGAGCGAACCGCCGGTCGACAAAATTCTCAAGCCCGCCAACCAGATCCTCAAGGCCGATACCAGCGGCAAATGGACCATGCTGATCGACGATCCCGCGAGCCAGAAACTCGACCATCCGACCAATTGCGCCTTTGGTGGTCCGGGTCTGCAGGATCTGTATTTCGCCAACCTCGAAGGCGAGCATTTCAGCCGCGTCCACACCAGTTTCCGGGGTCATCCGTTGTATCATCAGAGGTAACGGCGAAGACTCGGACAGTGGTTTGATATGCAGGCGGTCGGTTCAAGCACTGAACTGACCGCGCGGCCAGTGACTGCTTTGACAACATCGGGAGAAAGGCAGGCGGTGCGTTTGGCACCTTCGCGACCCCGGAGGTTAGGGAATTATGGCTGAGGCCCAGCAGCGTTTTTCAGTGATCACAGATCGGAGTCTCACCGATTTACGCAACCTGATTAACGTGCCGATCGAAGATTCCCTCGAGCCCTGGTGCTACGAGGCGACGCGCGACAATATCCGTCATTGGGCGCACGGCATCGGCGACGACAATCCGCTCTGGTGCGACCCGGCGTACGCTGCACAGACCGCTCATGGCCGCATAATCGCGCCGCCGTCGTTCATTTTCCCGCTGAACCGGTCCTTTAGCGGCTATGTCGGCGGAATGGCGGGGATCCACGCGATGTTCGCCGGAATCGACGTCGTCTGGCATCGCCCGATGATGCTCGGCGATCAGTTCACCACCAAGGTCTGGCTCAAGGACCTGGTCGAGCATGTAACGCGCTTTGCCGGCCGCTCGATTCAGCAGATCTACCGATGCGAGTTCTACAACCAGCGCCAGGAATTGGTTGCCGAGGGCGATAGCTGGTGTTTTCGCACCGAACGCGACACCGCCCGCGAACGCGGCACCAAGTACGACGAGACCCGCAAGAAGCCGCCGGTGAATTATACCCGCGACGATCTCGCCCGGATCTTCGCCCTCTACGAGGCCGAGGAAGTGCGCGGCGCCACGCCCCGTTATATCGAGGACGTCAAGCCGGGCGACAAGCTGCAGACCATTGCCAAGGGCCCGATGACGGTCACCGGGTTTATCGCCTTCGCCCAGGGATGGGGCGGCCTCTATATCCGCGCGAACAAGCTCGCCTGGAAGCAATTGCGCAAGCACCCTGGCCTCGGAATAGCTAACAAATTCGGCATTCCCGACGTGCCCGAGCGGGTGCATTGGGAGGATGACCTGGCGACCCTGGTGGGGACTCCCGCGGCCTACGACTACGGCCCCGAGCGCTGTTCCTGGATGTCGCATCATCTGACAAACTGGATGGGCGACGGCGGTTTTCTGCGCAAGCTCGAGGTCAAGATTCGACGCCATAACCCGGTCGGCGATACCTTGTACATCGACGGCGAGGTTGTCCGCACCTTTGCCGAGGACGGCGGTCACTACGCCGAGATCTCGCAGAAGGCGGTCAATCAGGATCGGGAGTTATCGGTGCTGGCGAACGGGATAGTTCGGCTGCCCTCGCGCGAGGCCGCGAAATAGCCGGCAGCTGGAAATCGACAACGAAATTCCCCAATTAGAACGGAGTGGGATGAAAACATCGCTTTTCTACTTGCCCTCGGTCGGCAGCAAAGAGGATATCGAGCGAGGGAAAGTCGGCCTGCGCGGCGAGCTTTACGGCCAGATGCTGCGGGAACTCGGCGAGCAGGCCAAGCTGGCCGACGCGCTCGGCTACGATTCGATCAGCTTCACCGAGCACCATTTCCATGTCGAGGGCTTCGAGCTTTCCAACAATCCGATCATGCTCGACCTCTTCGTCGGGATGCAGACCAAGCGGCTGCGCGTGGGCCAGCTCGGGGTAGTTTTGCCCGCCAATAATCCGATCCGCGTCGCCGAAGATATCGCGATGCTCGATCATATGACCGGCGGCCGCGCCAATGCCGGCTTCGCCCGCGGTTACCAGCGCCGATGGGTCGATATAATGGCGCAGCAAACCCACGGGATTCATGGCGCGCAGCCGCATCAGCACGACGAGATCGACGCCGCCAATCGCGCCGCCTTCGAGGAATGCTACCGCATCATAAAAAAGGCCTGGACGGAGGAGTCGCTTTCCTTTGACGGGCGTTACTGGCGGGTGCCGCCGGGCGAGACGCCGTGGGCGATCGAAGCCACCAACAAATGGGGCTTGGGCGTCGAAAAGGGCATCGTCAAGGCTGTCAGCGTGGTGCCGAAGCCGCTGCAAAAGCCTCATCCGCCGGTTTTCCAGCCGTTCGCTTCGTCCGAACGCAGCATCCGATGGTGCGCGAGCGAGGGCGTCACCGCCGTGCTGCCGCCGCTGTTCCCCGCCTACGAACGCCAGCTTTGCGACCTCTACGCGGAAGTTTCCAATAAGCCGCCGGGCGAGGGGATGGGCGTCTTGCGTGACGTCGTGATTGCCGACAGCGACGCCGAAGCCAAGGATATCTGGCGCCGCACGGGTTACTTCTGCGGCCACGAATGGTTCGAGCCGTTCGGCTTCTCCAAGGGGATGGAAGACCCGCAGACCCATGAAATGCCTGACTTGTTCGAGAATGGGCTGGCCCTGGTGGGCTCGGTCGATACGGTCACGCGCCAGCTAGAGCATCTGCTCAAGCGGTTGCCGGTGCGATGGCTGTTCGCATGGATGTACAACGGACTGATGCCGCATGATCGGCTGATGAAGGTGATGGAGCTGTTCTGGACCAAGGTGCTGCCGCGCGTGGCCGACTCGAACTAGGCATTTTTCCATCGAAAAGAGCCGAGAGCCCGCGGAATCATGGTTCCGCGGGCTCTCTCGTTCAGTTCGCTGCCGCTCGGCAAGCGGGCACCGGCGGCAATCGGATCGGCTAGCGAAGGATCTGCATCAGGCCCGACGGGGTGCCGTACTTGACACCGTTAAAGTATTCCTTCGGCGCCTGGAAATTGATGAAGGGCTTGTGCTTGCCCGGATTAGCGTAGCCGCACCATACCGTCATATGCGTATTCTGGAGGTCCCAAGCGACGGAGGAGACGCCATCGAGACTGTGACCCAGTTGCGGGATGTCACCGAAGTCGTCGAGATAGGAGATGGTCTTCCACAACTTCCGGTTCGAGTCGTACAGGTCAACCCACATGCCGTCCCAGAACTCCTTGTCGATATACATTACCCGGCTTGAATAACAGTAGCCGGGAGCTTCGCTCGGAATCCGGTGGACGTCGTCGATCGCCATCGGGCGCACTGACCACTTGCCCCACGAAGGTTTCGGGAAGGCCAGCGGCATGTCGTAACCAGAGGGGAAATCCGCGCCGTCCTGCGAAAACTTCGTCATGGTGATGATCTTGCGATCACCGAGGAAGTCACCGGTGTAGACCGAAGTGCTGCCGTTGAAGCCGTTGCCATTGGCGTCGTCGTAGGACCAATCGAGCCCGAATACCGGCGAGCAACGCGATGAAGCCGACAGCCGGAGCGAACGGCGCAGCGCGGGCACGAACACGAACGTATCGGGATACGGGTTCTTCTCCTGATCCTTGTAAAACATCGAGAGCGAAGCGGTGTAACGCGCCTGCTCCGGCGACTCCTGCATGCCCCACTGAGTTTGCCAGGTGCCTGGGGCATAGGTTTCTTCATGCGGGAATCCCGGATCGGTGATATAGGCGGTCTGGCGATAGACCACATCGAAGGTCGAGGGCCCGATATCGCCGTATCGGTCCACTGCCCAGACCGTGCCGTAGTTCTCCGGCGAGTTGACATAAAGAGCGGGGCGGGCAAACCAGAAAACATTCGCCAGGATCTTCCAGCCCTTGTACGGATCTTGCGGATTCGGGAAAGGCGTTCCGCCGTAGTAGTTCTTGATCTGATAGTGCCCGTTGGGCAGAAACTCGACCTGCGTCTGCGAGCCGTATTTCTCGGTCGCGTCGACCCAGGTTCGCGGAATATTCCCATACTCAGCGGCGCCCACGTTCATTTGCACGTCGGCCGGCATCTTCCAGCCGTAGACGCCCTGGTACAGCTTGATCATCCCCAGTGGCATGAACTGCTTGTACTGCTGCCAGTTCGCCATCGTAATGGTGGTGCCGACCGGGATCTCACCCTGGTTTTGCGTGGCCTTCAGCCAATCGTTCATTTCACTGCGATCGGTCTGCGCCAGCCCAAGAGAGGGCAGCAGCGTAATCATCAGGCCGATTGCCAGGATACGAAGCGTAACCTTCATAGCGGTCTC
>DATEGX010000244.1:0-3564 GCA_035279875.1 Binataceae bacterium (SeqCode) | reverse complement strand
TCACCGATTGCGCCAGCGTGGCCGAGCAGCGTTCCATTCCGATTATTGCCGACGGCGGAATTCGCTTTTCCGGCGATATTACCAAGGCGCTCGCGGCCGGCGCCTCGAGCGTAATGATCGGTTCACTCTTCGCCGGCACCGAGGAAAGCCCGGGCGAGACCATTCTTTACCAGGGCCGGACCTACAAGCTCTATCGCGGGATGGGCTCGCTGGGTGCGATGAGCGAGCGGATGCGCGACCGCTACGGTCAGGAGGCGGTGCCCGAAGGTAAGCTGGTGCCGGAGGGAATCGAAGGCCGCGTACCTCATCGCGGCTCGCTGGCCTCGAATATCGAGCAACTCATCGGTGGACTGCAGGCCGGGATGGGCTATATCGGCGCGAGCAACCTGCTCGAATTGCGCAAGCGGGCGAAGTTCATCCGGGTCAGCGATGCCGGCGTGCGCGAGAGTCACGTCCACGACGTGTTCGTAACCAAGGAAGCGCCTAACTATCGCCCGTAGATCACGGGCAATTCGCCGGATTCCAAAACCAGCGTCGGGGCAACGCAGGGGCGGTTACCCCTGCCGGTCTATCGCGACGCCACTCCTGAAGGCGTTGACGAAGTGGTCCAGTCGACGCGCGGAAACGCTACGCCGATCATCGTGTCGCGCGTGACGATAGTCGCGAGTTTTTCTTCGCTCCAGCCCTCCGTACCGCCCGGGCGCAGCGGCAGAACCATGTAGCGGGTCTTCTGGTTCGAGTCGTGCACGCGCAACTCGACGTCGGGCGGCACGATCGTGCCGAACTCGGCCAGCACCTGGCGCGGCCAGCGGACCATCCGGCGGCGGTAGTTCGGCCGCTCGTACCAGGCTGGCGAATGACCCAGCAAGGGCCGCGGATAGCATGAGCACAGCGTGCAGACCATCGTGTGATGCAGCTTGGGGGTGTCCTCACAAACCACCAGGAACGTGTAGTCGCTGGGCGTACCAGTCCCCGTCGGCCGCATCCAGTCGATGCCCAACTCCTTGCATGCCGCGATACCGTCGCTCAGCAGCCGCTGCTTGTATTGCGGATCGACCCACGCCCGCGCGACCACGCGCGAGCCCCCGGTCGGCCCGATATTGTCGTACCATTCCATGAAGCGGCGATGATCTTCGGCGGAAAACAGTCCCTTGGCGATCGCCAGCTCGCGGATAGCGGTCTCGAGGATCGTGAATTCGAGCGCCTCATCGTGCTCCTCGATCGGGGCGTGGGCGTCATCATGATCGAGTGACGAGCTCATGCGTGGTCTCCTGGTCGCGGTTTTAAGCGGCTTTTTCGGCGCCGGCAGGATCGAGCCAGCGCTCGGAGAACTCGGTCTCCAGGGTGTCGATTGACGCTCCGCCGTAGTCGTCCCACAGGTCCGACAGCTTGAAGCGGACCATGTAGAAGGGTTCGCGGCGCCCTTCGTAACGGCCCCACGCCTCGTCCTCCGGGATGACCCATTCCGGCCGGATCATCACGACCTCGCCGGTACGGCCGCGGGTATAACCTTGGGTACGGGTATGGAACAGAGTCGTGGGAACGTCGCGGACGGTTACGCGGTCTCCGACCTTGAACTTGTTCATTCGCCGGGCTCCTCTCGACCGCGCACCTCTTCCATCTTCGCAATCAGTTCATCAGGAGTGATATGGCCCTTGTCGATTAGCATCTTGGTCGCGGCGAGCAGCCAGCGAGCGTAATAAGGGGTGCCGAAATAGAGGGTTTCGCCAAGATCGTTCTCGCGCCTGCGCCGTTCCTCGGAAACCCATACCCCGCGCCAGGCCAGGCATTCGGCGGTGCAATGCGTGCGCTTTTCCCATAGCGCCGTCGTATGGAGCGACTTGTCCAGCGGGCCATCAGGCTGTCCGCCAAGATCGTGAACGACATGCAGCACCGCCTCGGCGCGGCTTTGGGAAATGGTCAGCGGTAAATCCGCTTCGTGGCGCTCGCCCGGCGTATGTGCCCTGATACGGCCCAGCAGCGCCGCGTAATTGCTCGATGAACTGGGTGCCATCGGTACGTTCCCCGTAGTCACTGCTTCAAACGCGCGGTGCGCGCCGCGCGCGTGGCACGGCAATGAAAGTTCCTGATGCAGGCTTTCGTTCCAATATCATAGGTGAGAGAGTGGTGGGAACTCGCAACCGAAGTGATCGAGTGCGCGAGCGCGGGGAGTTAACAAAGAGCCAATAAGAGCAAGGCGGGCGTTGCTAAAGACGGCAAATATCCACTAGTCTTGTGCTGTTTTAGCTGCAATTATGTTCCGTAAAGTGATCCTTGACGCTCAGGGGAGCGCCGAGGTACATCGGCTTAGCAGTTGACTGCATAAGGTGGAATCAATAACGGTATCTGATGCGGTGTTGTTGTTGAGGGGGGAGGCAAAGTGATGGTTCAATCCGGGGGAGCGTGCTTGATTCGCGGGAAGATCGCACTGCGCGTAAAAGCGTCTTCGCGTGTCACTTTCCGGGCTCTTATGGGATCGCTGATCGCGGTCGGCGCATTTCTGCTCGGGCCGGCGGTCTCGCGAAGCCTGGCAGCTTCGCTCGCGCCCTCAACCGTTTCCGCCACCGGCTTTCCGTTTCCACGGCCGGCCTCGATCGAGCCCAACATCAAGTTCTGGGTCGACGTTTTCAGCGCCTACAGCGAACGCGATTTCCTCATCCATGATCGCGACTGCGTTTGGCGTATCTACCAGGTCCTCCATCTTCCAGGCGAGGGTGCGCCCGGCCGCGGCGAGATCGATTCGGTCAACGATTATCTCAAGACCAAATTCAGCGGCATCCTGAACCGTTTGGCGTCCGGTCAGGCGCCGGCCGATTACGAGGAACGCCAGGTTGCGGCGCTGTTCAAGGGCGAACCGCTTTCGGCCTACGCATTGGCGGCACAGAACCTGCGCGTACAGCAGGGGATGCGCGAGGAATTCCGCGAGGGCCTGCTGCGCAGCCGCTACTATCGCAGCACGATGGAGCGGATCTTCAGCGACGCCGATCTGCCGCCCGAATTGGTGACGCTCGCCGAGGTCGAGTCGGGCTTCTACAATCGGGCGCGCTCGGACGCCGGGGCCGTCGGCATCTGGCAGTTTACGCGCGGCACCGGCCGCCAGTTCATGCGGATCACCCGCTATCATGACGACCGCCTGGACCCGACCACGGAAACCGAGGCGGCCGCTAAGCTGCTGCGCTCGAACTATCTGACTTTCGGAAACTGGCCGCTTGCGATCACCGCCTACAACTATGGCACCGCCGGGATGGAGCAAGCGGCGGAGCAGTATCAAAGCGATTACGGCCGAATACTGCGAAGCTACGACGGCCCGCACTTCGGTTTCGCCAGCAAGAACTACTATCCGGAATTCCTCGCGGCGCTACAGATCCATCGTTACGAGAACGTCTATTTTCCCGATATCGAATACGCGGAGGCTCCGCCGCCGCCCGTGGTACGAACGGATTTCACCCCGCCACGGAGGCACCATAGCCGGATTCATCGCGTGGCCTATCACCATAGCCATCGATCGCATCGGCATCGGATGGTCCATCGGGTGTCATACCATCATCGCCACACGGCTCGCCG
>DATEGX010000243.1:0-8926 GCA_035279875.1 Binataceae bacterium (SeqCode) | reverse complement strand
TGAAGAAGCGTTTGCGTCCGAAGTACGCGCCGCACCATCCCGTCAGCGGAATGATGATCGCGTTGGCGACAATATACGACGTCAGTACCCAGGCGGCTTCGTCGACCCCCGCGGAGAGACTGCCGCGGATGTGAAGCAGGGCGACGTTCGCAATCGTGGTGTCGAGCACCTCCATGATCGTGGCGAGCATCACCGCAACGGCGATCAGCCACTTGTTGACAGAAGCGGCGTCGTGGCGTGGCGGCGCCGCGCTATGCGAGGGTGCAGCGGCCATGCAGTTAGAACCTGCCGAGCGTGTGCATCAAACCGCGCACTTCAGAGCCGCTCAATGTGTCGAATTGCTGCAGGGTATCGATTAGTTCTTCGGTGTCGCTCTCGCCCAACACCATCCGGAAACAATCGCGCACCTTGGCCAGGTGCCTTTCCTCGGAGATGGGAGTTCCCCAGAGGCCTGGCGGACGAACGCATTTGCCCGTCACTACCTGGCCGTTATCCAGGGTTATTTTGACTTCTATCCACATACGGTCGAGAGTTGCTGGAATTTCGGGCAACTGCGCAAAACGGACCTTTTTCAGCATCGCATCGATATCCGCACGTGCGCAGTTCCCGTCGGTAAATGTGCTCACGCCCACCGCGCCATCCACCAACGCGGAGGCGGCAGTGTACTGGAAACTGAATTTTGCGTCGAGTCCGGTCAGGGGCCGAGGCCGGTCCACGTATGGCATGATCGGGCCGGCGATTTCGACCGCCGCGATATCGTCGGGTGACGGGAGGCGCGAGCGAGCGTCCAGCGCGGCGAGAATCACGAAATGCGTCGCGAATTGGCTCGGAAACATTTTAATCGCAAAACCGGGTTCGATGATTCTGAGCGGTGCGCCGACTATCGTCAACGCTTTAGCTTCCCAATTAGCGTCGAAAAAGGCCGCCGCCAGACCATTTGGCGCCTCTATCACGTCAGGATTTGCGCTCAGCCCGCGACTTGCGAGCTGAGCCGCCTCAAGGCCGGCCGCGGCCGCGTTACCGCAATGGGTGCATTTGGTCATCGTGCCGACGTTAGCGAGCAGCGAGCCGGCGCGCGACGCCGCGATTCCCATCGCGTTTCTGAGTTCGGTCACGTCGAGGTCGAGTAAATGAGCCGCCGCGACCGCGCCGCCAATCGGGCCAGCCACGCCCGGAGGGTGGAAAACCAACTCGCGAGGTTCGTATTGGCGCGAGGCGACCCGCAAACGCCCATGGGCTTCCACACCCTTGATCAGTGCGGCCAGGATTTCCTTGCCGCTCGCTCTCAGGCTCTCGCCAAGCGCCAATGCCGCCGGCAGGGTAGTCGAGAGCGCATGGCTGGGCGGATTCCACATCGGCTCGTAGTCGAGTACGTGCATCGTCGCGCCGTTGAGGTACGCGGCCGATACGGTCGATGTCTCGAAGCCGAAATTGAGTGCAGTGGCGTGCTTTTCGCCACCGAGGCTGCGCACGTGGTCGCCGAGAATCCCGGATGCGCGTTCGAGGCTGCCGGCGAAGGCCACCCCAATCCCGTCGAGCAGCAGTCTGCGCGCCGCCGCAAACGCGGCTTCCGGTATAGTCGCGGTGGTTATCTGCGCGAGAAACCGGGAGAACTCTTCGGTCGCTCCCATTTTGGCATTACACGCAACTACGGCACTTGCGACGCGTCGTTTTCACTTGAAGGTGCCATGTACGACGCCCGATAAGGCGAGTTGCGAAGATAGAGCGCCAACTCGCGGCTGAAGTCGCCGGCACCAGTTGCGCGAAGATGCAAATGGTCGGCGAAGTCGCGAGGATCGCTGATCCAGTCGCTCGCTGAAATGTACTCAGCCCCTGCCTCCTGGACCAGCTTTCGCACTTTCTGACGATAACGATCCCACTCAGCCAACGAATAAAATTGTCGTCGATGATACGGTGCCATTGGCATCTCAACGATTACGACGGCGGCGCCATGCGCGTGTGATTCCCGAATCATCTCAGATACCGGCTCGTTCAATCCGGCGCCGGATTTGTACCAATTTTCACAACTAGCAGCAAAGGCTTCTCTCGAGCGAGCCTCGAGCAGCGCAAAATCAGACGCGCGCCCGAACTGGTTCGTTTCGATATGCGGCATTCCAATACGGTCCACCGCTCGCCGCAGCAGCTCGACTTTAGCCCAGATGTTCCCCCGCTCGACCATCATTGGGAAGAATCGCATTGCTTCGAATTCCACGCGGTCCCGGGTGCTCATCTGGTAGTACTGAGCGGCGATCGCGGGCTCGAGGTAATAGCTTGCCGCCAGGTTTCCGATCAAGTCGCTATTGTTGATGACGGGCGGGTCGGTCAATTGGAAGTCGAAGAAACCGTAAATCACCACCTTAATGGTCGGGTCGCGCCGAAAGGCCTCGCGCAATAAAGTCAGATGCTCAACTTGAGAAGAAGCCCCAAGTCCAGCATTGAAAGCAAGTACGTGCGCCGGGCTCATCTGACTATCGAATACCGCCGCGTCGAACCCTGCCGCCATCAACGAATTGCCCAGCCCTAGAGTCGTAATGCCCGGAGTCGATTCGATCCGTTCAATCAATTGACGCGGCACCGAGTTCCGCGCAAAGCGGATCACCAGCAGATTGAAGGCCACCAAGACAATTGCCGCCGCTAGCAGCGATGTCAGGAATTGCCTGGTGGTAACCAGCGGAGTCGCCTTAGAAGTCAATATAGATGAACCTGGAGGTCTGTCCCGAAAAGATAACGATCAGGATCAATAGCAAGGCCCACCATAGTCCTCGGAAAATTGGCTGCGACAAAATACGCGGAGCGTCCGCAGGTGGCGAATCCACAACTCCACCGAGATAGTCAAGCACTTCTTTGAGCCAAAGTAATTTAGACATTTTACCCAATGAATAGTCTATGGAAAAAAAAGCTCGCGGTTGGAAGATCCATGCAAAAGAACGCCCATCCGAGGTTGACCGATGCGAATGTTATGACGCACCCGACGGCCTGGCCTGCGAAGCTGGACGAACGCCTTCCCCTCGCTTCGCGCCAAATCCGATGAACCGCCAGGAGCATCCCATGCCACAATCCCCAGACCACGAAGTTTGTGCCCGCACCGTGCCAGACGCCGCTTACGAACATCGTGACTACCAAATTTGCACAGATACGTATTCGAGCGACTCGCGAACCACCCAGCGGGATGAAGACGTAGTCGAGTAACCATCGCGAGAGCGAGATATGCCAATAGCGCCAAAACTCGGCTATGTTGGAACGCAGATAGGGCCAATCGAAGTTTTCCGGTACCGTGATCCCAAACAAGCGCGCCGACCCTATAGCGATATCGGAGTAACCGGCAAAATCAAAATAGATTTTTATGCCATAAGCAAGCAGCCACAACGGCAGCACTCGTCTATCCGCAATAGCTATATCGGAGTGATTGAGATGTTTCGTAAAGGCCGTCATAAGATCGGCGATCGCGAACTTCTTAACCAGCCCTACCAGGATTCGAGTGATTCCAGACTGCAAATCGATCAGGGCAGCATCGGCCGCCAGCAGTTTGGGCAGGAAGTCTTCGTAACGCTTGATCGGCCCGGCAACCATAGTCGGGAAAAACATTATGAAGGCGAGGTACTCTCCGGCCGTTCCGGCAGAGCTTTTGCCGCGGTACCTGTCCACAGCGTAGTGGATGAATTCGAAGGTAAAGAACGAGATGCCAAGCGGTAGAAAAGCCCCGCGCCAGCGCCACGGATTGTATAACGAACCGCTCCATACAAGTCCGGTCAGGTAGTTCCAATATTTGAAAACCGCCAAAACAACTATGCTTTGGAATATACCGAAAAAGCAGATAGCAGCCCCACGACTATACCAACGGCTGACAAAGCATTCCCAGGCAAATATCGACAGGCATAACGCTCCCGCAATTCCACCAAATCCGTGCAGCGAGAAGTAGATGTAGAAGAGACTGGCTGACAGGGTCAGGACCCACGGGCGCCACTGGTCAGATGCCAACTTGAACGCCAGTGCCGCGGGAAACAAGAATAAGAGGTAGTAGTCGAAAGTGTTGAATATCATCGTAGCATCCGACGGCGGCCCGGCAGCTCTGCTCCAGCGAAATCTGACTTGCTAAAGATCTCGAGAATTGATGAACCGGGCCAGCTTCGAATCACCGAACTCGGCCGCCCACCTTACCCCGCCTTGAACCTCGCAGCCAATCCGGGGTCAGCGCTTCGCTTCACCAAGCTCGGGAGTGCGGACGTAAACCGCTCCGTCCATCAGCCGGCGTGCTGTGCGATATACGGTGGCGTGCTCGGCGTGCCAGGCATCATTTTCGCGCCGCACCATCGCGCCGACCACCGTGAGCCCGGATGGCTGTGCGATTCGCACAGGATCGTCCATCCGTTGCGGCGGACGCGTTACACTCTGGACCAAGCTACCTTTAAGCCTCGAAGCGACCGCCAGGCACATCGCGCCCGTGAGCGGCACAGCACGATGCGGCTGCTCCAGCGATATCATCCGGACCGTGACGTCAACAGTCTCGGCGGAAAGTCGCTCGCCGGAGAGTGTAGGCGCATCGCGTGGACCCGTTACCATCGCGACTTTGGGGATGCTTGCTTTGCGCGCCGCCTCTTCGCCGCTAGCCGCGATTCCCATCCGCAGGCTCGCAGCCAGCCGGATCGCCTCGAGGCGCGTGAGCAGCTCCCGGTCCGCGTCCAACACATCCGGCATTTCGGTGCCGCTCATCCCGAGCGCATCCGCCAGAACGAAAACGCACGGATTGGCGGCGTCTACCATCGAAGCCTGCACCCGCCCCAGGCCGGGGACATCGAGGTAATCCACGGGACTTCCGGTCGGGAGCAATTTGCCCGTTCCGGCGCCGCCCGGATCGAGAAAATCAAGGCGTACCGGAGAGCCGCTGCCGGCGACGCCGGGTAGCACGAAATTACCGTCGACTGCTGCATGGCCGCTCTCGACTGCGAACCGCGACACGATGATCTTGCGCGTGTTGGTGTTATGGATTCGCACGACGGCTTCGCCACCGAGGGCTGGCACGAGGCCTTCATCGACAGCAAAGGGACCGACGGCGGATGACATGTTTCCGCAATTTCCACTGTAATCGACCGACGCGGTCCGAATTGCGACTTGGGCGAAGGTGTAGTCGACGTCGGCGTCGGGGCGAGTTGGCGGGCCAATTACACAAACCTTCGACAACGACGACAAGCCGCCGCCCAGCCCGTCGAGCTGGCGTCCATTGATATCCGGACTGCCGAGCGCGGCAAGGAAAATCGGGTCCCATTGCGATCGCTCGCGCGGCAGGTCGCGTGCATGGAATAAAATTGCTTTGCTGGTTCCGCCGCGCATGAAAATCGCGGGAATCTTTTGCTGCGTCACCGGTCCTCCGGATGCGATGCTGTGGCTAGTCGCGATCTGCGGCCGCGCTGGCTCCCGCGATCTTCCCGAACACCGCGCCCGACATCAGTCCGGAGCCACCCGGGTAGTTATGATGGAAGAGCCCACCAACCATCTCGCCGCATGTATAGAGGCCGGCAAGCGGATTCCAATCCGTGCCAAGCACCTGCCCGCGATCATTGATCTTGAGCCCTCCGAAGGAGAAGGTAATTCCGCCGGTAACAGGATAAGCGGAGAACGGCGCAACGTCGAGCTTCTGCGCCCAATTCGATTTGGGCAGGGTCAGGCCGCGCGTCGCCATCCCATCGCGTTCGCCCGGATTGAATCCACGGTAGCCCGCGGCAGCGTTGAAATCCTTCAGCGTGCGAAGCGCGGTTTCCTGATCCACATCGAGCTTGCGCACCAGGTCGTCGAGCCTCTCAGCGACAATTGGCTGACTGGTCGCGTAACGCGGCTCCAACAAAGCGTTCACTTTTGCATCGAAGATCTGGTAGGCGACCCCGCCCGGTTGATTGAGAATCGCGCCGCCGAATTTCGCGTACGTGAAGAGCGCCTGGTCTTCGCCCTCGTCGACGAAACGCAGGCCCATCCGATTGATCATGACGCCGTACAGATAGGAGAGGCGGTTCGTCTTGTCAGTGAGCTGGCGGTCGCCGTAGGCCGGCGCCTCGGCATTGATCGGTGTCGCATGGCAGCCGCTCCATTGCCCCCACGGCATCGCGCCGATCTCCAAGGCCATGCGTAACCCGTCGCCCTGGTTATATTTGGTGCCGCGCACTTTGGCATGATCCCAGGGCCGGCCCAGGTATTGCGCACGCCATGCTATGTTGGCCTCGAAGCCGCCGCATCCGAGCACCACGCTACGCGCGCTCAATTCCTGGATCCCGTTCGGATCGCGCACCACGACTCCGCATACCCGGCCCTGACTGCTCTGGACCAGCCGTACGGCCGCGGTGTTGTAGCGGATTTCGACGCCCATGCGCTGCGCTATCGCGAACCACATCCGCGAGAGCCCGACCCCTTCATTGGCCGCGCGGACGATTGCGCCCTTCGGCCATTTGATGACACCTGCGACCTTGACCGCGCCAAGCGAGATAGCCGGTTCGAACCTGATGCCCTGCTCAGCCATCCAGCAGGCGGTTTCATAGGAATTGGAGATAAGAATATGCGAGAGCTCAGGATCCGAGCGGCCGCTGGTCATACGGTTGAGATCTGCATGAAACGCTTGCGCCGGATAAGCTTCGACCCCTTCGACAAAACCTTCGAGTTCGCGCGCCTTGGGCATCAGCCGAAGAATATCTTCAGTCCGTTCGAAAGCCATCCGCAGCAGGCCACCGCTGTAATGCGTATTGCCTCCGCGCAAGTCCTCTGAGGCCTTTTCGAGCACAAGGACGCGCTGTGCGCCTGAGTTACGTGCCGAAACGCTTGCTGACAGCGCGGCGTTGCCCGCGCCAACCACGATAACGTCGTAATCCACCATGATTTTGCCTAGTCCCGGTGCAAGGAAAAATGCAAGAGTAACGCTTGGGGCAGTGCGCTGCGATGACCTGGCTTACCAGCGACAGAAACGATTCGACTTCCACCAGCGAGCGACTCGCCGAATTGTGGCGCGCGCCAGGAATAGTCCGGATTCCGGGCGCCCATAACCCGCTCGCGGCGATGCTGGCCAAACGCGCCGGGTTCGAGGCACTTTACCTTTCCGGGGCCGCGCTGTCGGCGAGCCTGGGGCTGGCCGACCTCGGCATAATTGGACTGCACGAACTTTGCTTCTTCGCGCGCGCGATCGTCCGTGCCACCGGCTTGCCGCTCGTGGTCGATGCCGATACGGGCTTTGGCGGCGTCCTCAACGTTATGCGGACAGTGCGGGAGCTGGAGGATTCGGGAGCTGCCGCGCTGCAGATCGAGGACCAGGTGTTGCCGAAGAAATGCGGGCATCTGAACGGCAAAGGGCTCATCGCGCCAGAGGAGATGGAGGCCCGTATCAGGGCGGCGGTACGGGCGCGGCGCCATTTGCGGATTATTGCGCGCACCGATGCGGCCGGGGTCGAAGGATTTGATGCGGCGGTGCGGCGGGCGCGCCGCTACCGCGACGCGGGCGCCGACGCTATTTTCCCCGAGGCGTTGACAAGTGCCGAGATGTTTCGCAGTTTCGCCCGCGAGCTTGATGCGCCGCTGCTCGCGAATATGACCGAGTTTGGCCGCACCCCGTATTTCACCGCGCAGCAGTTCGAGGAGTTCGGCTACAAGATGGTGATCTGGCCGGTGTCATCGCTGCGGGTTGCGGCCAAAGCTGTCGAACAGCTTTACGCGACGCTCGCTGACGAGGGCAGCGCGCTAACGATGCTCGACCGGATGCAGACTCGGGCGGAACTCTACGAAACTATCGGCTACGCGGATTACGAGTCGCTCGACGCGTCGATCGCGGCCAGTGTGGTGCCGCCGGATTTGCGCAACAAATGAGCGCTGCTCAATCCATGCACGTCGGCGGTCTCGTACGTACGGCTCAGCGCGCCCGAGCTTCCGTGCGGAAGCGCTCCACGGCGCGATCGAGTGGGCGACTGCTGATATGAAGGCGTACGACGTAATCGTTGTTGGCGGCGGCAACGCGGCGCTCTGCGCGGCACTCGCGGCGCGAGAGTTCGGGGCATCCGTCCTGGTGCTGGAAGCGGCCCCGGAGGACGAGCGCGGCGGAAATTCCCGCTTTACCGCAGGGGCGATGAGGGTCGCCTATGAGGGGGTCGAGGACCTGGCCCGCCTGATGCCGGATTTGACCGATGAAGAACGCGCCAACACCGACTTCGGCACATATTCCCAGGATCAGTATTACGACGACCTTTGCCGAGTGACGCAGTATCACACCAATCCTCGCTTAGCCGAAACGCTGGTCTCGCATAGCCTCGAAACCATGCTGTGGATGCGCGCCAAGGGCGTGCGATTTGCACCAATCTACGGACGCCAGGCGTTCAAAATCGAAGGACGGTTCAAGTTCTGGGGCGGACTGACGGTCGAAGCCTGGGGCGGCGGGCCGGGTCTGATCGATTCGGTCTATTCGATCGCGTCCCGCAGCTCGATCGAGATTTCCTATCAAAGCCGCGTACTCGAACTGATTCACGACGACTCGGGCGTTCACGGTGTTGTCGTGCGCAAGCAGGGCCGTACCGAGACTATTGCTGCCAAGTGTGTCGTGCTCGCCAGCGGCGGTTTCGAGGCCAACGCTGAATGGCGGACGCGTTATCTTGGTCCCGGCTGGGATCTCGCCAAAGTGCGCGGCAGCCGTTTCAACACCGGCGACGGAATTCGCATGGCGCTTCAAATCGGCGCGATGCCGTACGGCAACTGGTCCGGATGTCATGCCGTGGGATGGGACCGCAACGCCCCGGAATTCGGCGACTTGGCAGTTGGCGACGGCTTTCAGAAGCACAGTTATCCGTTCGGCATCATGGTGAATGCGCACGGCCGCCGCTTCGTCGACGAAGGCGCCGATTTCCGCAATTTCACGTATGCGAAGTACGGTCGCGCGATCCTCGAGCAGCCCGGACAATTCGCATGG
>DATEGX010000242.1:0-7416 GCA_035279875.1 Binataceae bacterium (SeqCode) | reverse complement strand
GTTCGTTCAAACGATTCCGGATTTTGAGCCCGAGAGCCTTTTTTGACGCGATCGAAGCCTGACGCGAAACCCGCCGATCATAGCTTCGAAAAGTGCCGTTTGAGCTGGCGGCGGGAGTCAGTGCGAGCGTTTCGGCTCAGTCGACCTTGAGTTTGACGCGCAGCCGGTTCATCACCGGTTCCGGCACCAGTTCGGGCAGGCGTTTGCCGTAGCCGGCGACTTCCTTGATCAGGCGCGAGGCGGAGAAAAACAGCTTCGGATTGGCGAACAGGAAGACCGTCTCGATATTGGTCTTCATCTGCTTGTTCATGTGTGCCATCTGCAGCTCGTAATCGAAATCGGTCACGGCCCGCAGGCTGCGGATTATCACGCTCGCGCCGATCCGCTCGGCATAGTCGACCGACAGTCCGCTGAACTTGTCGACCCGCGCGCGCGGCTCCAGGTCATGGATTGCCTCGCGAATCATCTCGACCCGTTCATCGGGCGAAAACAGGGCCGAATCCTTATGCGGATTATAAGCTATGGCGATGATCACCTCGTCGAAAATCGCGACACTGCGTCGGATTATATCGATATGGCCGTTGTGAATCGGGTCGAAGCTGCCAGGATAGATCGCCGTTAGCGTTTTGTTCTTATTGACCATGCGGACCCATTCCAGTCATCTCGGCGCTCCCGAATCGAGTCGCCGGTAAAGGGCGATTCGATGATCGCCGATTCTTGCAACATTGATGCATTCGTACTCCGCCGCCGCCGGCGCCGCCACGCGATGAAACTGGCGCGTAACAACGCAGCCATTCGGGGCTAATAGTCCGAGTCGGGCGATCAGCGCAAGAACCTCGGCGGTTGAATCGTCGGCGAAGGGGGCGTCTATAAGAATGAGGCCGAAGTGGCAGGCTTCAGCGCTTAGTTGGGCAAGCGCGCGACGGAAATCAGCAATGATCACGCGGGCGCGCGCTTCGAGCCCAAATTCGCGCAGGTTTCGCGTGATTGCCGCACCAGCCTCACGCGAAGAATCGACGAAAACCGCCTCGCTGGCGCCTCGCGACATCGCCTCGAGGCCGAGCGAGCCGCTGCCGGCGAAAATATCGAGCGCGCCGGCCCCTTGCACGAGACCGCGCGCCTCCAGCCGCGAAAAGATCGAGGCGCGCACCCGCGCCGTCGCCGGCCGGGTGTTCATGCCGCGCGGCGCATTAAGCCTGCGGCCGCGCGCTTTTCCCGCAATCACCCGCACGCTGGCACTTCCATAGCCGATACGGCGTGAACAATATCATCAATGGGCGGCGGATTTCGCCGATCGCAGCGGCCGAGAGCGTGCGCGATGCGGCAAATCGGGCTCGCGATGATTCGCGAGCCGGCTCTGGCGCGGGCGGATGATTTGCGTTAGGTCTTATTGGATTTCCGAAACCAGAGACCGTTGAGGACTCCGTTCGAGCGTCGGCGAACGATCAGTGAAAGGTGGACGTTGTCTCGGGTGAACCAGACCCGAACGATGTTTGAATATGTGGCGGAACGTTGCCGGGCTTTGACGCTGGATTCCGTGCGCGATGTTCGAGCGAGGGATGGGGGACGTTTGCAGTTGCTCCGACTGGCACGCCTTGGCGGCCACCTCAGTGATTTGACCGATTCGATCTGAAAGCCTGAACCGGTTTTCCACGATGACCTTACGAACTGGCTGGCCGTGTTGATTGACCTGGGTATCGGCGCGCTCAAGGCGATAGTGATTGTGCTGCTGGTGCTGAACCTGACGGCGGTGCTGCTATGGTTCGAGCGCAAGGGCAGCGCACTAATCCAGGACCGGATCGGCGCCAACCGGGCCTCCATACTGGGCCTCGGTCATCGGCTCGGACTGCCCAATCTGGGCTTCGTTAATACGGTGTTGGCCGACCCGATCAAGCTGTTCACCAAGGAAGATTTCGTCCCCGAGAACGCCGACCGTTTCCTGCATGGGCTGGCGCCGTTTCTGGCGCTGTTTCCGATCCTGATTGCGTTCGCGGTGGTGCCGATCGGCGATATCTTGAAAATCGGCTCGCGAACCATCGATTTGCAGGCCTCGAGCCTCAATGTTGGCGCTCTCTACCTGCTCGCGGCGGTCGGAATCGGGGTTTACGGGCTGGCGCTGGGCGGATGGGCCTCGAACAACCGCTGGTCGTTGCTTGGTGGTATCCGCGCAAGCGCACAGATGATTTCGTATGAAATCGCAATTGGGCTCGCGTTTCTTGCCGTCGCGGTCACCTATGGGACGCTTGATCTGCAAGAGATTTGCCGAATCCAGGGCGGGGTGTGGTTCGGATGGCTGCCGCGGTGGGGCATCCTGGTCCAGCCGGTCTCGTTTCTGCTGCTACTGACGGCCGGGATGGCCGAGTCGAAGCGCGTGCCATTCGACGTACCAGAGGCCGAATCGGAGTTGATTGCCGGCTATTTCACCGAATATTCGGGCGGGAAGCAGGCGGTTTTCATGATGACCGATTTCGCCGAAGTGGTGCTGGTTTCGGTGCTGATAACCCTGTTCTTCTTCGGCGGATGGCAGGTGCCGTGGCTGTATCGCGACGGCTTCCACTTTCCGGGGCCACATGGTGCGGCGTTTCATTTGCCCAACTACGCCGTGGCGATTCTCGAGGTCATTTCGTTCTGGATAAAGACGGTGATCCTGTGCGCCTTTCAGATCCTGGTGCGATGGACGCTGCCACGCTTTCGCTATGACCAGTTGATGCGGTTCGGATGGAAGGGACTGGTGCCAGTGGGGTTGCTGAACCTGGTGGTCACCGCCTTGGTAGTGATCGCGGTGGGAGCGAAATATTGATGCCGGTCTGGCTGTTTATCTTCCTCGCCGTTATCGCGCTGCTGTCCGCGTTTGGGGTGGTGGTGCAGCGCAATCCGGTGCATTGTCTCCTGGCGCTGGCGGTCAACCTGATCGATATCGGGGTGATCTTCATCGGATTGGGAGCGGTGACGGTCGGCCTGCTCCAGATAATCATCTACGTCGGCGCCATCATGGTGCTGTTCCTGTTCGTGATTTGGCTGTTGAATCTGCAGGCCGAGGCGGGCCCCAGCGGTCATCTGGCGCTCAAGTTCTTCGGCTCGATCGGCGCGGCAGCGCTGGCCGCGGAATTGAGCCTGATATTCTCCCGTGCGGCGCCTCTTTCCAAGGTCGCGATTATTCCGCCCGATTACGGTTCGATCACGCAGCTTGGGCAGTTGCTGTTCTCGGAGTACTCGATCGCGTTCGAAGTCACCTCGATTCTGCTGCTCGCCGCGATCGTCGGCGCGATTGGGCTGGCACGACGGATTCCGGTAGTTGGGGCTGCCGGTGGTGGAGTAACGGCCGCTGAGCGGGCGCCCGACACGCGAATGCGACCCGTCGCACCACCCGCGCCGGAACTCCAGCGCAAGGCCGGATGATGGCGCCGATTGGCGATTACCTGATATTGAGCGGCCTGCTTTTCGCGCTCGGCGTGGTCGGTGTGCTGGTGCGCCGCAACGTCATCGTGATGTTCCTGTCGATCGAGTTGATGCTGAATGCGGTCAATCTCGCGTTTATCGCGCTCGGGCGCCGGATTGGCTCGATGGACGGTCAGGTAATCGTCTTTTTCGTGATGACGGTGGCGGCGGCCGAGGCGGCGGTCGGCCTGGGCATAATCATCTCGCTGTTCCGCAATCGCGAGACGGTTAACGCGGACGAAATCAACCTGATGCGCTGGTAAGCCATGACGCGCGAATTTCCGGCCCTGGGCCTTATCCTGCTCTTTCCGCTGCTTGGCGTGATTTTCAACGTTTTCTTCGGCCGGCGAGCCGGGCGCACCCTGGTCAACTGGATTTCGCCGCTGGCGATATTCCTGGCGTTCGGCGTGTCGCTGGCCGCTTTCGCAGTGCTGCTGACGATGCCGCGTGGTGCGGCCCTCGAATGGACCCTATGGCGCTGGATTCAGGCCGGCGATTTTCATGTCGACATTGCGCTGCGCTTCGACGCGTTGACCGCCGTGATGACGTTGGTGGTGACCGGGGTCGGCGCCTTCATTCACCTGTACTCCGACGGTTACATGGCGCATGACGCCGATTATGCGCGTTTCTTCGCCTACATGAACCTGTTCGCGTTCGCGATGCTGATTCTCGTGCTCGCGAACAATCTGCTGATGATGTTCGTTGGATGGGAGGGCGTGGGCCTGTGCTCGTATCTGCTGATCGCGTTCTGGTACGACAATCCGCAGTTCGCTTATAACGGCCGCAAGGCCTTTATCGCCAACCGGATCGGCGACGCCGGCTTTTTGCTGGGGATCTTCACGATTACCTGGGCGCTGGCCCATCACGGTGTGTCGACGCTGAGCTTCACCGGCATGGCGGCGCATCGCGAGTTGCTGGCGCCGGTCGCGACGCTCGCAGCCCTGCTGCTGTTCCTGGGCGCGACCGGCAAATCCGCCCAGATTCCGCTCTACGTGTGGCTGCCCGACGCGATGGTCGGCCCGACCCCGGTCAGCGCCCTGATTCATGCCGCGACCATGGTAACGGCCGGTGTTTACATGATCGCCAGGCTGAACTTCCTTTACATACTGTCGCCCACCGCGATGATGGTGGTCGCGACCGTCGGCGCGGTGACCGCTTTCTTCGCCGCGACGATCGCGGTGGTCCAGCCCGATATCAAGCGCGTACTGGCCTATTCGACCATCAGCCAGATCGGCTACATGATGCTGGGGGTGGGAGTCGGCGCGTTCGGCGCCGGCATTTTCCACCTGATGACCCACGCTTTTTTCAAGAGCCTGCTGTTCCTGTGCGCCGGTTCGGTGATGCACGCGCTCGCAGGCGAGCAGGACATGAACCGGATGGGCGGGTTGCGGCATAAGCTGCCGATCACCTGGATTACGATGCTGATCGCGGCGCTGGCCATCAGCGGGATTCCGCCGTTTAGCGGATTTTTTTCCAAGGATATGGTGCTCCAATACGCCTACCTGAGCGGGCACATCTGGTTATGGGCGCTTGGCGTGGTTACGGCCGGGCTGACCGCGCTTTACATTTTCCGCCTCATCTTCATGACCTTTCACGGGAGTTCGCGGGTTGAGCCCGAGCGTGAGCGCCAGATTCACGAATCGCCGCCCGTAATGACCGTGCCGCTTATCGTACTGGCGATCTTCGCGACCGTCGGGGGCTGGGTGGGATTGCCGGGGAATCGGCTGTGGGGCAATGCGTTCGGCCGTTTCCTGTCGCCAGCGGCGCCGACGCGCATTCCGCTGGAGGTCGTTGGCGGATTGCCGCCTCCGGCACTCAGCGCGATTGCGCTGGCGGTTGCATTGGTAGGGATTTTGATCGCCTGGATCTTTTATCTGCGCAGTCCGGACCTACCTGCCCGCACCGCGGAGAGCATGCGCGCGCTCTATCGCCTGCTTATGGGCAAATACTACATCGACGAGCTTTACAACCTGTTCGTCAGCCGGCCGCTGTTCTGGACCTCCCGTACCGTGCTGTTCCGCGGCGTCGACGAGGGGCTGATCGACGGAATCGCGAATGGCACCGGGCTTGGCGTCGAGGGTGGGGGCGAGGGTCTGCGCCACATCGAATCCGGCAACGTGCAGCATTATGCGTTCGTCTATCTGCTCGGGGCGCTCGGTATCGCTGCCTATTATCTCTACCGGGTGATGCACTGATGGGCGGCGTTGCGCTGACCGTGCTGACCTTCGTGCCGCTGCTGGGCGCGGCCGCGGTGCTGTTGCAGAACGAGGATGATGCGATCTGGCGGTCGGCGTTCGTGTTTTCGCTGATTCCGCTGGCGATTAGCTTTTACCTGTTCGCGGCCTTCGACCCCCATTCGGCAGGCTATCAGTTCGTCGAGCAGTACCGCTGGATCCCGCAGTTTGGGATTTCGTATCACCTCGGCCTCGACGGAATCAGCCTGTTCCTGGTGATGCTGACGACCATCCTGATCTCGCTGTCGCTGCTCTATTCGGGCGGCGGCGATATCGAGACGCGGCCGCGCGAGTTCTGCTTCCTGATGCTGTTTCTGGAGACCGGGCTGATCGGCACTTTTCTGGCGATCGACCTGTTTCTCTTCTACGTGTTCTGGGAAGTGATGCTGGTGCCGATGTACTTCCTGATCGGCATCTGGGGGCACGGCCGCAAGCTCTATGCGACCTTCAAGTTCGTGCTCTTCACGATGTTCGGCTCGCTGCTGATGCTGGTGGCAATAATCTACCTGGGACGGGCCGCGGGCGCTGCGCTCGGGCACGTGACCTTCGACCTGCCGGAACTCTACCGGGTCGGACTGACTCACAGCGAATCGCGCTGGCTGTTCGCCGGCTTCGCGATCGCCTTTGCGATCAAGGTGCCGCTGTGGCCGGTTCATACGTGGCTGCCGGATGCGCATACCGAGGCCCCCACCGCCGGATCGGTAATCCTGGCAGGCGTGATGCTCAAGGCCGGAACCTATGGATTCCTCCGTTTCGCGATACCGCTCTTCCCGGTGGCCGCGATCGAGGCCACCCCGCTATTCATCGCGCTCGCGGTCATCGGGATCATTTACGGAGCGCTGGTCGCGATGGTGCAGCCGGACCTGAAGCGGCTGGTCGCCTATTCCTCGGTAAGCCATCTCGGCTTCGTGATGCTCGGAATTTTCGCGTTCGACCCGCAGGGAGTCGAGGGTGCGGTCTACCAGATGCTGAACCACGGGATCACGACTGGCGCGCTCTTCCTGCTGGTCGGGATGATCTACCTGCGGCGCCATACGCGCGAGATTTCGCAGTTCGGCGGGCTCTGGAAGAGCGTGCCGATCTACGCCGGAATTTTTATGGTGGTGATGCTGGCCTCGATCGGCCTGCCGGGCCTTAACGGCTTCGTGGGCGAGTTCCTGATCCTGCTCGGCACCTTCCTGAGCGTCAAGATCGCGGTTTACTTCGCGGTCACCGGGTTAATCCTTGGAGCGCTCTATATGCTGTGGGCCTATGAGCGGGTGATGTGGGGGCCGCTGACCAACTCGCTCAACCAGACCATCGCGGACCTCGGTCCGCGCGAAATCGCCGTGATGGTGCCGCTGGTCGTTTTGATGCTGTTCATGGGATTTTATCCGCGGCCATTGCTTACGCGGATGGAGCCGTCGGTAGAGGCGATTCTCAACCGCGTCCATAGCGCGCAGGCGGAGCTCGACCGTTCGCATCAAAGGACGCTTACCGCGCTGACGGTTCCGGCCGCTTTCATGATCCCCAAATGAGCCCGTTCAACCTGAGTACGATGGCTTTCGCCTGGCTGCCGATCCTGCCGCTGATCGCGGTCTCGATCGGAGCGATGGTGGTGATGCTGGCGGGGGTGCGAGTCGAGGAGGACGACAGCGCCGGACTGGGTTTTATCGCGCTGGTGGCGCTGCTGGCGGCTTTCGTGCTGTGCCTGTTCGAACTGGGGACCAATACGCCTTCCTTTCACGGCGCCCTGGTCGCCGAC
>DATEGX010000241.1:0-8377 GCA_035279875.1 Binataceae bacterium (SeqCode) | reverse complement strand
CGATCGGTCCCGCGCCCATCACCACTGCAACCGTCCCCGGCTTCACCCCGGAGCGTTTTACTCCGTGCAGTCCGACAGATAGCGGCTCGACCAGGGCACCGTCACGCGAGCTCACGTTGTCCGGCAGCTTGAATAGAGTCGCAGCGGAGCAGGCGACGTATTCAGCGTATCCGCCGGGCAGTTGTCCGAGTCCGAGACCCTTCAGATTGAGGCAATGAATCTGCATGCCGCGCTTGCAGCGCTCGCATTCTCCGCAATTCTCGAACGGCAACGCAGCAACGCGTGCGCCTATCGCGAAACCGCTCACTCCCGAGCCGATTTCGCGAACTTCGCCGCAGAACTCATGGCCCATGATTGAGCCTGGCGGCATCCCGAAGCCGTACTGGCAGGCGTGGAGGTCCGAGCCGCAGATGCCGCAATTGTGCACCTTGAGCACGACCTGGCCAGGACCGGCCACCGGTTCGGGCGCCTGGATCACTTCCATTTCGTTTTGACGCCTGAAGGCCGCCGCTTTCATATTATTCTCCCGGCCAAACGACTACCGCCAACTGCGGCAGTCAGACCCTTGCTGCTAGGCTTTGGCGGTTTGGATCAGTTCAATCTTGTAACCGTTGGGATCCTCGATGAAGGCAATCTCAGGTCCGCCAAACTTCATCGGGCCGGGCTCGCGCACGACTTTCACGCCCTTTTGCTTGAGTTCCGCACACGAGCGATAGATATCATCCATGCCGATCGCCAAATGCCCGAAAGCATCGCCGACGTTATAACGGGACTTACCCCAGTTATGGGTGAGTTCGATCACCGTGTCGTCATGCTCGTCGCCGTAGCCAACGAAGGCCAGGGTGAATTCGCCGTTCGGGAAGTCGTTCTTGCGCATCAGCTTCATGCCGAGCGCATCGCAGTAAAACTTAAGGCTTTCGTTGAGATCGTTCACGCGAATCATGGTATGCAACAGACGCATTGGCTCAATTCTCCTGATCGGAAGATCGATTACCGCCGCGAGTGCGCGCGGCAATCACTTTGTCCAGCTCATCGGTAATCCGCTCGAACACCTTCTCGGTCGGGCTGATGCCCGCCCGCTCCATCCGTTCGACCAGGTCCCATCGTTCGAGCCCAAGCAGGCTTTGGGCTTCGTGCTCGTGAATCCGCTTGGCGCGCAGCAACTCGATTATCGCAAGTTCGCGCATCCGCGAGGCGAATTGATCGGCGGGGAAAGTTTGGTCGAAGACCCCCTCCGGAAGGTCGAGCTTGATTTCCATTGTCGCTGCCCCAATTTCCCGTGACGCGCGAATCTTGTCAATCGGCCCGCCCGCCGCTAATCGTAACAATGACCGCATAATTACCGCGGGCGTTTTTCTGATGGCGGTGCCAAGGTCTAATAGGCGCCGCCGCCGGCCGCATCGAGTGTCATTCGGCGCCGGATCGCAAAAGCGGCCGGCAGCGAGGTGATTTGTCGTGGACTTCAATTATAGCCAGGAAGACGAGGCTTTTCGGCGCGAATTCCGCGCCTGGCTGGAACAGAACGCCCCGCGCCGGCATAAGCCGCCAGTGGATGGAATGGCTGATGAAGGAGAGGAGGATTGGCGCGGTAAAATCGGTTGGTATCGCAAGCTGGCATCGGGCGGATGGACCTGCGTCGACTGGCCACGGGAATATGGCGGCCGCGGCCTCAGCATCCTGCAAACCATCATTTACCATGAGGAGCTTCAGCGTTTTAATGCGCCGGCACCCTTTATTGGTTCGGGGCCCGGGCTGGTCGGCCCCACCCTTATGCAATGGGGCAGCCAGGAGCAACGGACGCGCTTCGTGCCGAAGATCATCAGCGGCGAGGAAGTCTGGTGCCAAGGCTACTCGGAGCCGAATGCCGGCTCGGATCTAGCTTCCTTGCAGACCCGCGCGATCGAAGACGGCGACTATTTTCGCATCACGGGCCAGAAAATCTGGACCTCACAGGCGCAATATGCCGATTGGGGATTCGTACTGTGCCGTACCGATCCCGAGGCCCCCAAGCATCGGGGTATCAGCTATATCCTGGTCGATTGGAAGACCCCAGGCATCACTGTGCGCCCGCTGGTTCAGATGAACGGCGCCAAGGGCTTCAACGAGGTGTTCTTCGACGACGTCAAGGTCCCGCGCCAAAACCTGGTCGGCGAGAAAAACCAGGGCTGGCAAGTGGCTATTACGACGCTCATGTACGAGCGCAACGTCGGTGGCGGCGGACGCCCGCTACTCGGGGTCGTCGATGAATTGGCGCGGCTCGCACGCCGGGTGCTTCGCGACGGTAAACCGGCGTGGGAAGACAATGATGTTCGCCAAAAGATCGCCGAGTTCAAATGCGAAGGCGAGGCCCTGCGATATACCTATTTTCGCCAGCTAACCCGCCGCCTCAAAGGGCTGCCGCCCGGACCCGAGGGCTCGCATATGAAGCTGGGCGCGAGCGAGTTGAACCTGCGCATCCAGTTGTTCGCGATGGAGCTTCTGGGGCCCTACAGCCAGCTCGAGTATGGCTCACCGCGAGCGTTGGACGAAGGACGCTGGTCCTTCAGAATGCTGGGGGCGCGCGGCGGCACGATCGCGGCCGGGACCAACCAGGTACAGCACAATATCATCGGCGAGCGCGTATTAGGCCTGCCAAAGGGTTAGGGTGTTGGGGAGTAATGGAACAGAAAACGCACTTAGGCGCGCAGAAGGTCCCGAGCTGTATTTCTAACTGCGCATACTCCCCACCCCAGTTTAGATGGCCAGCTCGTCCAGCAGCGCCTTAGCCTCTTTCAAGTCAGCGGTGTCGAAGCCTTCAGTGAACCAGTTGTAGATCTCGGCGAGCTTTTCATGCGCATCATTGCGGCGGCCTTGGGACGCCAGCAGACGCGCCCAACTCATGGCAGTGCGCAACTCGTACGTTTTAGCGCCCATACTTTTTGCGAGCTTGATAGAGTCGCGGAAGTCAGCTTCCGCCAGCGCGGCCTGTCCCTTTGCAAGCCGTAATTCACCTCGGACCCTGAGGGTCTCGGGACGATAGACGAGCACCTCGGGAGTGACCTCGAGCGCCTTTTCGGCTGTTTCCAGTGCATCGTCGAGTGCGCCTGCACGCTGCTGGGCCACCGCGAGCCAAGCGGTGCAAGCTCTAACAAAGAATCCGCGACCCGGTACCGAGCGCCTCGGTGATGCCGCGCCGAATCAGCTCGATACCATCGGCCGGGCGGCCGAGTTGCGCCCGCGCATGGCCGAGCAAACATCGCGAAAAGGCGGTCACACTAGTGATTTTATGCTTTTCGGAAAGGTCGAGCGCACGTGCTGCTACGATCTCCGCCTCCTCGTTCTCAACAATGAACGTGTGCACGCAAGCGGCGCTCATGTCTGCAAAGGACCGCTCGTAGGGACTCGTGGGATTTACCGCAGCAGCAGCACTCGTGATTCGCTCGCGCGCGACGTTGACTCGACCAGTAATACACGCGCAAAAGGCCGCATTCGCAAAAACGTCGATGCGACCAGCAGTAGGCGCCCGTCTGAACACAGGGTCATCGAAGAACTCAAGGCCAGAGACGAAATGCTTCTCGGCGCCGGCGAGGTCGCCGCGATGGTAGCAAATCACTATCTGAAGCGTGTGCACGCCTGCGAGCATAGTTGAGCTACGCTCGCGCTGAGCAAGTTCAAGCGCCTGGTCCGCCAATGCACCCGCCATACGGAGTTCGCCCGCGAGTAAACCCTGGCCGCAGCGCCTAAGCATCGAGCCAATCAGCTGCCTCAGATTCCCGCGCTTCTCCGCCAGCATCCGGGCTCGCTCAACCGCAGCGACCGTCTCGGGCGCGGCCCAGCCGCGCGTTACGTAAAGCACGAAATAAAGCGATACCAACAATTGTAGTTCGCGCGCATCCCGCTCAGGCGATTCGGGTAGCAGGCTCAACTGGCCAAGCGCCAGTTGATAACTCTGCAGAGCTTCACGGAACGCGTTGCGGGCTGCTGCTGCTTCGGCTGCCTTTGACCACTGAGTTATCGCCAGTTCGGTTTCGCCCGCCTCTGTCCAGTGATGTGCAAGAACTTCATGCTGCTCTCGGAGTGCCGGGAACTTCTTATCAATCGACTGCGCCACCAGCCGATGCAGCTCTCGACGGCGGCTTTTGAGCAAAGCGTCGTAGGCCGTGTCCCTGATAAGAGCATGCTTGAACTGGTAGCTTGCTTCGGGCGGGAAGCCCCGCGCATAGATCAATTCAGCATCGGTGAGTTTAGTAAGCGCTGTCCGCAATTCGACTTCGGGAATTTCCGAGATCAGTTGAAGCAGTTCGTAGGAAAACTCTGTGCCGATCACGGCGGCCAGCTGAGCCACCTCCTTGGCCGCTCCCAACCGGTCCAGCCGCGCCATTAACGAGTCGTGCAAAGTTTGAGGTATCGCGTGTGTCCCCGGCCTCGCATCGCTGCTCTCCAACACCGCTCGCGTAAGCTCCTCGACGAACAGAGGTACTCCGCTGGTGCGCTCGACCACCGCATCGAGTGTTTCGCGGGCGAGCGCTTGGAGCGCGGCCATCTGCGCAATCATATTTTGTGCATCGCGGGTGTATAGCCGGTTCAGTGTAATTTGCGTATGGTGGGAGCGGAGCGGCCATGGTTGACGAAATTCCGGCCGCGCGGTGTACAAGAGCATTAGCGGCGCGATAGCACCCTGCTCAGCCAGCAGTTGCTGGAGTTCCAGGGAAGATGGATCGAGCCAATGGAGGTCCTCCACCACCATTACCATCGGCTGCAGCCGCACTGCCCCCATGGTCCACCCGGTCAGTACCGCAAGGAGCCGTCTGCGCTTCTCCTCCGGCGTAAAAGTTACTCCCTGGTAACGGGCACCCACTTGAAGTTGCAGGAGATCTGCGACCAGCGGTGCGGCTTCGTCTACCTTGAGGCCGGCCGAGTCCAGAGCGCGCTCGAGACGAGCAGCTTGCTCGTCCGAGCCAACCGCGCCCTGCAGCTCCAGCCACTGGGAGAGCATCTCGCTGATCGCATGAAACGGTGTGTTCTCGAACAACTGTTCGCCCGCGCTCTCCATCCAGATGTGAGGAGTATCTCGTATGCGCTCGTGGAACTCTGCCACCAGACGCGACTTGCCGATCCCCGCTTCACCCACGACCAGCACCATCTGGCCCTCGCCTTCGCGGGTACGTTCCCATCGCCTTAGCAGAGTGGAAAACTCTTCCTCGCGCCCCACTAACGGGGTGAGTCCTCGTGCAGTGCGGATGCGTCCGCGGACGCCAATCGGGCGTATGACACGGAAGAGCTCAATCGGTGCGGGGACACCTTTAAGGTCACGCGCACCGGCGTTTTCGACGATAAAGAGCCCCGAGATGAGCCGATGCGCCGATGCCGTGATCAGCACCGTGTCCGGTTCCGCCGCGGACTGCACCCTTGCCGCAATATTGGGGACATCGCCAAAAACCTCGGCGTCTTTGCCGGCTCCGGTACCGACTACCACCATTCCCGAGTCGATGCCGACCCGGGCGGACAGCTTTGGACGCGCACTACGTGGAGCGCCAGCGGAGCCGAGCAAACGAGTCTGCGAGGTGTGCAGATCAGACGAAGATGTCTGTTCGTTGAGTCTCGCGATCGCCTCGAGCAACGCGAGACCGGCGCGGGCAGCCCACTCAGCATCGTTGTCGTGCGCTGCGGGCCAGCCAAAATAAGCCATGATCCCGTCCCCGAGGTACTTGGCAACATGACCGCCAAATCGGCTTATCGTCTCGCTGGCAGCAGTGTGATAAATCGCGATGGTCTCTCGCCACTCCTCGGGATCGAGGCGCGAGGCAATCTCGGTCGAGCCAACCAGGTCGCAAAAGAGGACCGTCAGATGCCGCCGCTCGCCGGTGTTGGAGACCGCAATGGGTACGAGTTCCGGAGGCTTCGGAGCGGCCGCATCAGCTAATCCGGCACCACAATCACCGCAGAAGTCTTCGTCTGGTTCGTTAGCTGCGCCGCACTTGGAACATACGGTGCCAAGCTTGGAGCCGCACCTTCGGCAAAATCGGCGTCCCTCGCGATTATCGCTGCCACATTTTGAGCAACGCATATATACCTATCCTGGTTACCATGGTTTTGTCCGGGAAGGTCGAGGTCGTGTCGAAGTGTTTCGAGCCGGTTGGAGGCGTAACAGCCCACTGCGTTCGTCTCATTGTGCCGAGTGCCACGCGATCCGCCCGCGAGGTTCATCGCTGCGCTCATTTCTCAACGTGAACGCGTCATTGGGACCAGGTTGCCGCAGTGCAGTTTATCAAGCGCCGCCGCTGAGAGCCGATAGATAGTTGCCGTGTGGACGTTGAAGGTATCGGCGATCTCTTTGAGGGCCTTCCCCTCGTTTGAACCGGTGTACCAACTCTATCTGCTCGGTTTTTAGCTTTCGAGGACGCCCCAGGTGAATGCCCCGACGACGAGCAGCCTCACGGCCAGCGCTGGCGCGTTCCCGGGTCAGTCGCGTTCAAACTCGGCGAGACCGGCAAATACTGTCATGATCAGCTTGCCCGCGTGAGAGCGCGTACTAGGCCTGCCAAAGGGTTAGGCGACGCTCCTGCACGCGCCTGGCGTCGCGTAGGGCGCGGTTATGATACGATTTCTGCTTTGAAGCTGGCGTTTTCTGCATCACGCGCTGGCGACCCATGCGCTCAGTCCGGAGGTGTCGATGGATTTCAACTATAGCCCGGAAGCCGAGGCTTTTCGGCACGAATTTCGTAGCTGGCTTGCGGCTAACGTTCCGCGACGCTCCGGTGCCGTCGACCTTCAGGGCGAATTCATGCGCGCCGAGGGTTCGGATTGGGACTTTCATCTCGCGTGGCACAAGAAAATGCACGCCGCCGGATGGGTCGGGATTAGCTGGCCAAAAGAATACGGCGGGCGTGGCGCGACGCTTGAGCAACAGGTTGTCTACAACGAGGAGTTGGTGCGTGCGAATGCCCCGAGTCTCGTCAATGGCCTTGGAATAATGCTCGTTGGCCCGACGCTGATGCATTGGGGCAGTGAAGAGCAAAAGAAACGTTACGTACCGAAGATTCTCTCCGCGGAGGAGATCTGGTGCCAGGGTTATTCTGAGCCCAACGCAGGATCGGATGTCGCGTCGTTGCAGACTCGCGCAGTCGAGCAGGGCGACGACTTCATCGTCAATGGGCAGAAGGTCTGGACCTCCGCCGCCCATCGCGCCGATTGGTGCATCCTGTTGACCAGGACCGATCCTGAAGCACCGAAACATAAGGGAATCAGCTATTTGCTGGTCGACATGCACAGCCCCGGAATCAATGTGCGGCCGCTGGTGCAGATTACCGGCGAGCGCGGCTTCAACGAGGTGTTCTTCGAGGATGTACGAGTCCCGAAGAAGAATCTGATCGGGCCGAAGAACCAGGGATGGCAGGTCGCGGTCACTACCTTGATGTTCGAGCGTAGCGGTATTGCGGTAGGACGCGACATGACCAGTCAAGTCGAGGATCTAGCCGTTTTGGCTAAACGCTTGAGGCGTAACGGCGCGAATGCATGGAACGAAAGCGCCGTTCGCCAGCGAATCGCGGGTTTTGCCTGCGAGGCCGCGGCGCTGCGTTATTCGAACCTGCGCCAGTTGACGAGGCGGCTAAAGGGCCTGCCGCCGGGGCCTGAAGGATCGGTCGGCAAGCTGACTACCAGCGAACTCAACCTCCGAATGATGAAGTTCGCAATGGAACTGCTCGGGCCTTATGCGCAACTCGAGACCAAGTCGCCGTACACAGAAGATGGCGGGAAATGGCTCTACAAAATGCTGGCGGCGAGAGCGCTTACGATCGCCGGCGGCACCAGCGAAATTCAACACAACATCATCGGCGAGCGAGTGCTGGCGCTACCAAAAGGCTAATGTTTGATATTAGGCCGCTTGGGCTTGCGCGCGTAGATCGTCGGGTCATCGAGAGCAGCGGCGAGGAATCCCTCGACTCGTTCGGCGCATTTGGTGCAATTTCCGCAATGAATGTTGCCGTCGGGACGAGCGCATGAGACCGTCAATTCCAACGGCATTCCGCGGCCCCGGCGCACCACGTCGGCCTTGGTGAGTCCGGCAAACGGCGTTGTAATCCTGAGCTTGATGCCAACGCCTAGCTCGACGGCCCGCGCCAACGCACGAAAGAATTCCGGACGTGCGTCGGGAAAGGGATTGCTCTCCAGCGGCGCCATCGCAATCTCTCCGATCCTCGCGCGGGCGCAAAAGATTGCGGTTTTCGCGAGCAAGGCGAAATTACGGCCCAAGATGTAATTCGAGCTGAGCGCAGCATTGTAGCCGGGGACGCCGCGGCCGGTTATAGACCAATGATCGCCCGAGATATCGCCCATTGGCAGCTTTAACACAGTAACCGACTCGATATTGCTCATCCGCATCGCGCGCACGAAGCGT
>DATEGX010000240.1:0-3492 GCA_035279875.1 Binataceae bacterium (SeqCode) | reverse complement strand
GACCTGGATGGCGGAAGAGGGCGTCCGCTGTGCGGCGCATCCGGCGATTGCGAGCGCGGCCGCCGCCAGAAGCCCAACTCGCGCAATTCTTCGGCAGCGCAGCCGGCTAATGCCGCGCGTGCTGCTCGACATCGCTCAGCGCCGCAATTTTGGTCTTGAGCCGTTGGATTTGCTCGGGCTCCTGGCTCTTTTTCATTGCGTCCTGGTACTCGTGGCGCGCGTCGCGATATTTGCCGATTTTGCTGTAGGCGTCGCCCAGATGCTCCGTGATAGTCGGGTCGCTGCCGGTCAGGTTGACCGCGCGCTCAAGCTGATCGACCGCCTTCTGGTATTCGCCTTGCTGGTAGTAGACCCAGCCGAGACTATCGACGTAGAAGCCGTCCTCGGGTTCGATCACCAGGGCGCGCTTGACCAGTTTCTCCGCTTCATCGAGACGCTTGCCCGATTCGGCGTAGGTATAGCCCAGGTAGTTGAGCGCCGGTGCATTGCTGGGATTCAGCTCGATCGCCTTGCGCATCTCGTCGGCGCTCAAGTCCTTCTGCTTGTTCTCGTCGTAAAGCGCGCCCAGGGTGAAATGGAACTTGTCATTGCGCGGCTCGAGCGCGACCATTTTTTTGGCCAGGGTAATCGCACTCTCGTAATCCTTCTTTTCCTGGTAGACGCCAACCAGGAAACCCATAATCTCGGTGTCGTTGGGCTTGCGCTGCAGCGCATCCTTCAGATTCGCAATCGCGTCGTTATAGTTACTGTCCTTGTCGTACAGGTACGCCATCTGCAGGCGCGACTCGGTATAGTGGTCGTCGGTTCCCGGGATTTGCCGGAATTGCGCGATAGCCTGCTCATTCTCATTCAGCTCGGTGTAGACGGTCCCCAGATAATAGCGCACCCGGTAGTTGTTGGGCTCGGACCCAAGCACCAGGTTGAATTCGGTCGCAGCCCGGTCGAAGTCGCCGCGTTCGAAGTACAGCAGTCCGATCTTGGTGCGGGTATCGGCCGGATTGGTTTCAAGCTGCTCCTGGCGCTGCAACTGAGCGACCGCCTGCTCGATTTTGCTGTCGCCGCCGTAAAGTTCGGAGAGCCGCTTGCGAACTGTATCGTTGTTCGGATCGCCCTGCAGGATCTTCTGATAGATAGCGATCGCGTCCTTGGGGCGGTTCTGCAGCTCGCGCAGTACGGCGACGTCGAGCAGCACGAGCTGTGACTGTGAATTCAGGTCCAGCGCCTTCTGGTAATAGCTATCGGCTTGCGGGTATTTCTTGGCCGCGACCATCACCCGTCCGGCGTAGTAGTAACCGAGGAAAGAGGTCGAATCGAGGCTGATAAGCTGCTTGAAAATCGCCTCGGCCTGAGTGTACTCGCCCTGCTTTGCGTAGAGTGTGCCGAGAAACAGGTAGGCTTCCTGGTTCTTCGGGTCGAGCTTCATCACTTTCTGATACTGATCGAGCGCAGTGGTCTCGTCGCCCATCGCCGAACTTATGCCGGCCACCATCAACCGGGCGTTGACGTAGTCGGGATCGAGGGCCACCGCCGCCTCCGACTCATCGAGGGCGTCTTTGAGCCGACCCTCGCCGACGTAGAGATTCGCCAACTGGACATGCAATGCGGCGTTGTGCGGATCGTAACGGACCGCCTCTTCGAATTGCTTAAGGGCCTCCACGCGATTGCCGTTCTGGACCGCCATCTGGGCCTTCAGATAGGCGCCCATCGCGTATGCTGACGGCGGGATATCAACCGCCGGCGCTCCACCGAAGGCGCTGCGGTTCAGACTTACGGATTGAAGCGGTCCACGATCATCGGTGCGGACGTTGGAGCACCCCGCGAGCACTATCGAGACCGCCGCAAGCGCGATGAGCGCTCGTTGGGCAAGAAATTTCATCTTTTGATGGGAACCTTGCGACCTTGCGAACAACTTGGCTAACATGACGCTTCCAGCGATCAACAGGGACCACCGAGACACAGACCCGGCTCGGATGGCGGCTGACCGGTTGACCCATAGTTTCGCAAGCGGCCCGATAGTTGCGCAATCCCCCCTCCCCGGTTTCGAGTATTCCTGCCCTCGCCAGTGCCGATTCGGCGCATCGACTTGACCGACGGTGACAATTCAACGCCCGCGATCGAAGGAGATGGCGTGAAGGCGCCGTCGGATCTGGCCGCGGAATCCCGTCCGGTCGCGTCGGGCCTGCCAGCGGCGGGGCGCCGGCTAGGGCTGCTCTCGCTCGTATGCGTGATGTACCTCGTCATAAGCGGCGGCCCCTACGGGATGGAAGACGCGGTCGGTCTTGCGGGTCCTCGATTGGTGCTGCTGCTTTGCCTGCTCGTGCCTCTGAGTCTGAGCCTCCCGACGGCGCTGATGGCGGCTGAATTGACCGCGCTGATGCCGCTGGAAGGTGGATTCTACTTCTGGGTGAAGGCGGCCCTGGGGCCCTTCGCCGGCTTCGCCGAGGCCTACCTCACCATACTGTACACCGCGGTCGATACCGCGATCTATCCGGTGCTTTTTGCGACCTATGCCGCGTTTTTGCTGCCGATTGGTACGCGGGGACAACTCGCACTGGGTATCGCGATGGTTTGGGTATCAGGAGGGCTGAACGCGATGGGCGTGCGCCCGGTGGGCCGGGTTTCCGTGCTGCTCGCGGCGCTCCTGATCGCTCCCTTCGCCGCTTTGATCGTGATTGGCTTCCCCCGCCTGCTTCATTTGCAGCTGCCACCGCAGACTTTCGCGAGGGGCGATTTGCTCCCGGCACTGGGCGGCGCGCTCACGATTGTCATTTGGAACTTCGGCGGCTGGGAAAACCTGAGTGTAGTGGCAGGCGAGATCGACCAGCCCCGCCGCAACTACCTGCGCGCGATCATGATCGTGGTGCCGGCTGTCGCCCTCGGTTATCTGCTGCCGCTGGCCGTGTGCCTGTCCGGCGCGACCAGCGGCGCGGGATGGCGCAGCGGCTCGTTCGCTGATCAGGGCCTCCGAATCGGGGGACCGCTGCTCGGCGCCGCTATTGGTATCGGCGGGGCGGTGTCATCGTTCGCGGTGTTCGAGGCGGCAATGCTTTGGGTGTCGCGGATGCCCTTCGTACTGTCGCGCGAGCGCTACCTGCCCGATTTCCTCGGGACCATCTCGAGCCGGCGAGCGATCCCTGGGCGGTCGATCCTGTTGTGTTGCATCATCTTCACGCTGCTGGTGCCGTTTGGCTTCGTGATGCTGGTAGTCCTCGACGTGTTCTTCTACATGATGGCGCTGGTGCTGGAGATGTGGGCGCTAATCCGTCTGCGGCGACTTTATCCGCGTCGCGAGGGGTTGTTTGTCATCGGCGGTGGACGCGCCGGGCTGTATGCGATTGCCGGGGCGCCGCTTTTGACATGGATCGCGACGTTCGGAGTGGCTGTTTCGCAAAATGCTAGCGATTTGGTAATCGCGCTAGCCTTGGCAGCCTGTGTATGGCCCTGCTACGCATTGTTGCGACGGCGGTATGGGGGTCCATCAGGGCATGTATA
>DATEGX010000239.1:0-11673 GCA_035279875.1 Binataceae bacterium (SeqCode) | reverse complement strand
AGCTTGCGACCCCGCTGCGGCCATACGGCTAGTGCGAAAGTGGGCAGGTAAAGGCTCCACGGGATGAATCCGCTGAGCGTCTGCGGCGCGAAATACCAGAACGGATGGGCACAGTAGCCCGCTCCGCCCGCGCCGGTCGGGATAAACCTGCTCCACAGGTTCATCCGCACTTGCCAGTCGAGAAATGCGCGCCCACCGATCTCGTAGCCGGCTGCGAACCAGGCCAGGCCAATCGCCAGTCCGGCCGTGAAGGCTGCCACGAGGTCGGGCCGGAATAGCTCCCTGATGCGTCCGCGGACGAGCAGGAAGAACGCCACGGTTACTCCAGGCAGCGCGACTCCGAGGATGCCCTTGCTCAGGCATCCGAACCCGACGAACGCGGCGGCTGCGGCAAAATAGCCGAGGCGGCGGGTCGCCAGTGCGCGCTCGAAGCTGACGATGGCGGCGCTGACGAACAGCGCGAGCATCGAATCCATCCGTGGTTGGCGCGCGGCATCCAGAAAAAAATGGCAGAAGAGCAGCGCCGCGGCCGACCACCAGGCAGTGCGCCGTCCCAGAGTCACAGCAGCCCAATAGAATACCAGCGCGCAGGTGAAGGCGGCGGCGATCAACGAAGGCAGGCGCAACGCCAACTCGTTCCATCCGAGCGCCTTGACGCACAAAGCCGCCGTCCACCAGTAGAGCGGTGGCACATGGACGATTGGCCCGGGAAGAAAGCGCGGCAGCAGGATGTGGCCGGCGAGCACGTCGCGCACCGCGCCCGATTCGCATACGCCGAGTTCCTTGGTGAACGGTGCGGACGGGGCCAGCGCGGTCAGAAAGGCCATCGCGGCGGCGAATACCAGGGCGACATCGAGTATCAGCCGGCGCGTTCCGCTCAAACTGGTCATGGGCGAGAGCGCACTTGCTGCTCAGGCGCGGGCGAGAGCGATAAGCGAAACGCCGATCGGGATCGGGACGGTACCAAGCAGATAGCGCTCGCTCGCGAACAGGCGCAGCAGCAGGCCATTTATCGCCCGCGGCGGCATTGCGAGGTCATGGCCGCCGTCGCGCCCGTCCGAGCCGCGCAAGCGATGGAAGAGCCGCACGGCGGCGATCGCGGGGAACAGCACGAAATTGTAGTAGGTGAGATATTCGACCGTGAAGCCGCATTGGCCGAGCAATTCCCGCAGTTCCCGCGCTCGATAGCGGCGCCGATGATGATGGGTGGCGTCGTGCTGGCTCCAGAGCCATTGCAGCGCCGGCACCGTCAGCAGCAGCCATCCGCCGCGCTTGAGCCGCAAGCGTACCGCGTGCAGCGACCCGGCCGGGTCGTCCAGATGCTCGAGCACGTCGGTCATAACCGCCAGATCGAAGCGAAGGTTACCGAAGGGAATCTCGCCGGGCAGCGAACCGCGCGCTAATTCGGCCAGTCCACGCGAGGCCGCAAAGCCGAGCGCCGATTGATCCGCGTCGATCGCGTAAAGCTTGCCGCGCCGCGCCAGCATCGGGAAATTGCCCCCAGTGCCACATCCCGGCTCGAGGATCGCTGCGCCGGGCGGGAGCGACATACGGTCGAACATGCTTTCGCAGATCGCGCGGCGTCCGGCGAACCACCAATGCGCGTCCTCGAGCGCCGCCATCCGCGGATAGAGCGCCGGATCCATCGCGAGCTATTCGGGCCGCTCCTCGTCGAAGCCCCAGCGCTCGCGCACCAGATAGAGCGGCCGCCCCTTGACCTCGTTGTACATCCGGGCGAGGTACTCGCCCATGATTCCCAGGGTTATAAGCTGCACCCCCCCAAAGAACAGCACCGCGACCATGATCGAGGCATAGCCCGGCACGTCGATCCCGCGCACGATCTTAAGTCCCGCCAGAAATAACGCGTAGAGGAACGCGAAGATCGAGACGACCACGCCAATGTAGCTCCAGACTTTGAGCGGCGCGGAACTGAACGAGGTAATCGCGTCGAGCGCGAAATTCCACAGCCGCCAATAACTCCATTTGGTCGCGCCGGCGCTGCGTTCGGGCCGGTCGAACTTGAGCGAGGTCTGGCGGAAACCGACCCAGGCGAACAGCCCCTTCATAAAGCGGGTGCGCTCGGGCAGACGTACCAGTACATCGACCACCCGGCGGTCGAGCAGCCGGAAGTCGCCGGTGTCGGGTGGAATCGGGATATCGGTAAGACGGGCGAAAACCCGGTAGAAATAGCGCGCGGTCGCGCGCCTGATAACGCTTTCGCCGGTTCTTCGCTGGCGAGTGGCGTAGACTACGTCGAAACCCTCGCGCCATTTCGCGACCATCGCGGCGATAAGCTCAGGCGGATCCTGCAAGTCCGCATCAATTGGAATAACCGCCGCCCCGCGGGCATGGTCGAAGCCCGCGCTGAGTGCCACGTCCTTGCCGAAATTGCGCGACAGGCTCAGGACTTTCAGGTTTTGCACCTGCTCGCGTAGACGCAGCAAGCGCGCGAGGGTGTCGTCGATACTGCCGTCATCGATGCAGATGATTTCGTTGGCGGCGCCGATTTTTTCGAGTACGGGGACCAGCCTGGCAAAAAAGGCCTCGAGCCCTGCGCTTTCGTTACGAATGGGCACAACCACCGATATTTCGACCGGCGAATGCTCTGGCAGCGCAACCTCAAGGGGCGAAACCGAGGCGAAATGCGGACGCATGGACTCGGGGCTCACGAGCGTGGCCCAGTTCCTGACACGTCGTTACGGGAATCGCCGCCGGATGGCACCCGGCGGATCGCGTACAGGTCGTAATAGCCCGAACCGTAACGCGGATAACGTTTGACGAAATCGAGACAGTCGCCTTGCGACGAGATCGCGAAACTCCGTTCGTCGCGATTTCCGATTAGCAGGTAGTTCGGACGGTCGTGGGTTCCGAGCCAGCCGCACAGGTTATCGATTGGCGCCGGCGGCAATTCAACGAAGCGTGCGTCCGCGTAATACGCCACCCGGCCGTCGCGCGCCGCCACCACTGCCGGCCGCGTCGAGATTCTCGCTATATCCTCGCCAGCGTAACGCACTCCGCGCATATCGAAGCCTATCGGCCACAATGCGCGCGGCAACAACGTCAAGGCAATCACCCCCGCCACTGCGTAATACACGCTCCTCGTCCATGAGGGCTGTGCAAGGCGCGCCAACCAGTCAGAAGCCGCGAGAATACCCACCACGACCCAACCAAACGTGTACGGAATCAAATGGACCATGAAACGCGTGCCGGTGTATGACAGCGAGAAGCCGAAGAAATAAAAGAGGACGATTGCAGCAAGAAACGCTTCGCCGACGTTTTCAACGATCGACCGGCCACGGCTCCATAGCCCGATTGCCAGCATGATCACCAGAAGGGGTTCGAGGCCCTGAACGAAGTTGTAGGTCGATGCGGCCAGGTAATCGCCGACCTTTTCCGCATAGAGGGCCGGATCTGCAAGGATTGCCGTTAGCGGCGACGCGCTGGGCGAAAACCCAAGCTCGCGCCAATGGCCACCGTTACTTGCCACGTCGCCCATCCCATACATCATCGCGGCGGTAAGCTCACGCCCGACGCTCCAATGACCGGTGGAAAACCGCAGGTAAGCGATATATGGGGCGGCAACCACGACAAAGCATCCGGTGAAGGCGGCGGCTGCCCCCAACGCCCATCCGCGCGAGGTTCGCTTCCATACGATTGCCGCAGCGGGGAACACCGCGATTCCCAAAAGAAGCAGACCGATTCCCTCCGTCCGGTACAAATAGCCCAGGCCGCCCACCAAGCCCGCAAGAGCCGCGAAACCGGCCCGCCTGTCGTGCAAGGCCTTGAGCAGCATCCAGCAACCCGCGGTCATCAGGCAGATATACCCCGCTTCGGTGCGTACCGAGGCCGAGTAGGCGGTGGTTTCCGGATGAATCGCCATCAGGATTGCCGCGCCGAGCGCGATATCGCGGCGGCGGAACGCCTGCCAGGTCATCAGGTAAACGCTGACGACCGCGGCGGTGCCGAAAACCACGGAGACCAGGTCGCCGGCCAGTTCCCAATTCGACATCACGCGATGGGCCTGGGCGATCAGCAGCGGATAAAGTGGCGAAAATACCGCACTCAGCGCCTTTTGCCGCTGACCGGCGGCAAACTCGCGCGCCATCGCGAGATAGCCGACGCCGTCACCCGAGATGCAATAACTGGTCAGGCTAAGGTAGAGCCTGATCGCGAAAGCAACGGCCACCACCACGAACAACGCGCCTGCCGCCCGATCATTCGCCAGGCGCCAGGCATACCCGGTTGGGACGGTCAGGCGGTCGTGGGCGCGATCCATACGCGCGCTATCATATGCATGCCGGTCGGACGCATAAACCACCGCGCCGGCGGATGATAGCCGCGCTCTGCGATAAGATGCAGCCGGCCGCTTGAAGCCACGGCCGGGAGCAGTTTACTTGCGGTTTACCTTGGCGGCTTGCAGACCCTTGGGTCCCTCGGCCACTTCGAACTGGACCTCCTCACCCTGTTCGAGCGAGCGAAATCCGTTCCCAGCGATCGAGCTATAGTGGACGAAGACTTCCTGTCCATCGTCCATCGTGATGAAACCATAGCCCTTTTTGGGGCTGAACCACTTGACGACTCCGATGGCCATTTTCCCCCGGCAACCTCCGTGCGGAGCACGAGTATCAAATTGCCTGTCCAGCGCTCCTCCACGGGCCCGATGAACGAGCCACGCCGGACAGGCACTCCGGGGCATATATCACATGCCTATAGCTATCTCCAAGCCCCTAGCAGCGCATCAGAGTATCTTTTTTTGCCTCAAAGCCACATCAAGGTGCTACCACTGTCCCCGCCAACGTTTCGGACGCGCATGTATGTGGCAATGATCAGGAATCTGGCGCATTACGTCGTCGATTATGAAGCCGTCCTCGCCGAACTTGTTACGGGCTATCAGCGACAGCGCCTCGATCATGAAGGCCCGTTCCTCGTCGGTCGGGGTTTTGCGATGGTCGCCCAGCACCGCCATCGGGGTGTCGCACGAGTCGCATTCGAGCAGCGCAAATTTGAAGGGCAGGGTATAGCGCGCGTACCAGGGGGTGTATTCCTTCAGTTCACATAAATCGCATTTGGCCATATCCGCAACGCTTAACGATTTACGCGACCTTCAACAAGATTTAGCGAGCCGCGGGCGCCACGGCCCCTCTGACTGACGCGCAGCCTAATGAACTTCGGCTCCGCCCGCGACATTCAGCGCGACCCCGGTGATATTGTCGGCACGGGCGAGAAACACCACGGCTTCGCCGATATCATCGGGAGTCTGTTCGCGCTTGAGATAGATCATGCGGTCGACCGTCTGGTCGAACAGGCTCTCGGGATTACCGCCCCAGATCTGGCTGAGAAATTTATCCAGCACGTCGGTCCACATCGCGGTGCGCAGGATTCCGGGGCATACCGCATTGACCCGGATATTGGCCGGACCCAGTTCCTCAGCCAGGGCCTGGGTGAAGGCCACCACCGCGAACTTGCTGGCGCAATAGGCCGAGAGGCCGCCGCGCCCGGTCTTGCCGGCGATCGACGCGATATTGACGATCGCCCCTTCTTTGCCGCGCGTCAGATGCGGGATGCAGGCCTTGGCGCATAGAAAAGGACCCTTGGCGTTGACCGCCATCACGCGGTCCCACGCCTGCTCGGTCGTTTCGGCCACCGAGCCGACCGCGATTATTCCAGCGTTGTTGACCAGAATATCGACGCTGCCAAGTTGCCTGGCTGTTTCGGCGGCCATGCGCTCGCAATCGGCCAGGCGGGTCACGTCGGCGAGAATTGGCACCGCCTTTACGTCCAATTGCTTGACTTCCTCGACCGTGCGCAGCAGGTCGGTCTGGGCGGCGAGATTGTAGGTCAGCGCCGCGTCGGCCGGATTGCCCAGGTCGACCAGGGCGATATTGGCACCAGCGCGGGCGAGTTTCAGGGCAATTCCGCGGCCGATTCCGCGCGCCGAGCCCGTGACGATGGCATTTTTGCCTTTGAGTTCCATCCTGGAAGATCTCCTCGCGCAATTGAGCGTCGGCTTAATCGAAGGCAGTTTCGCCGGTTATGTCGCGTCCGAGTATCAGCGTCTGGACGTCGTAAGTCCCCTCGTAGGTGTTGACGGTTTCGAGGTTGAGCATGTGGCGGATCACCGGGTATTCGTTGACGATGCCGTTGGCGCCGAGCATGTCGCGCGCCATCCGCGCGATTTCCAGCGCCGCGTTGACGTTGTTGCGCTTGGCGAATGAGACTTGCTCGGGGCGCATCGTGCCGGCGTCCTTGAGCTGTCCTAGCCGGAGACAGACCAGTTGCCCCTTGGTGATTTCGGTCATCATGTCGACCAGCTTGCGCTGGACCATCTGGTAGCCGGCCAGCGGACGCGAAAATTGCTTGCGCGACTTGGTGTAGTCCAGGGCGCATTGAAAACAGGTGCGGGCGGCGCCGATCGCGCCCCAGGCGATCCCGTAGCGAGCCTGCGTCAGGCATGAGAGCGGCGCCCGCAGGCCGCGGGCGTTCGGCAGATGATGGCTTTCGTCGAGCCGTACGTCATCGAACACCAGCTCCGAAGTGATCGACGCGCGCATCGAGAATTTGCCATGGATATCGCGGGTGGTGAAGCCCGGAGTGCCCTTTTCGACCACGAAGCCGGTGATACCTTCGTCAACTTTGGCCCAGACGATCGCAAGGTCGGCGATCGAGCCGTTGGTGATCCAGCGTTTGGTCCCGTTGAGCACCCAGCCGCGGCCGTCCTTGCGCGCCCGCGTCTCCATTCCACCGGGATCGGAACCGTGGTCGGGCTCGGTCAGTCCGAAGCAGCCGATCAACTTGCCGCGGGCCATCTCAGGCAGGTAGCGATTCTTCTGCTCCTCCGAACCTGACGAATAGATGGCGTACATCGCGAGCGCGCTCTGCACCGAGGCGAATGAGCGCAAGCCCGAATCGCCGGCCTCAAGCTCCTGCATGATGAGCCCATAGGCGATATTGTTCATGCCGGCGCATCCGTAACCCTTCAGATTCGCGCCGAAGACGCCCAATTCGGCCATCACCGGCACGATTTCGAGCGGAAAGGTCTCGTCGGCGAAATGACGCTCGACCGTCGGCAGGACGTCGTGTTGAACGAAGCGGCGGACCGCCTCGCGCGTCATCTTTTCCTCGGGACTAAGCCATTCGTCGAGACTGAAGAAGTCGAGATCGCGCAGATAATCGGCCATCGCAGTTCCTCGCAAGCTTTATTACTCTATAAGATGTAATTGTGACTCAGACCACACTGAGAATCGTTTGGTTCGGCACGGTAGGTGCGGACCGCAAGGCTCTTCGCAGAGGAGGGATTTGCCGGCAGAAGGGCGTCGAAGCGTAGTTGCGTCACTGATGGGTATCAAATACGCTTATATTACGACGTAGAATTATGCACATCGAAACGCTAAAGGTCTTCTGCGACATTATCGAAAGCGGCAGCGTTTCTTATGCCGCCTCGCAAAATTTCGTAACCCAGTCGGCAGTCAGCCAGCAGGTTCGAAGTCTTGAAGACAAGTACGAGTGTCGATTGTTAGAGCGGGCGCGGGCGGGTGTCAAACCAACCGCCGCCGGACAAATCCTTTACAATTCGAGCAAAGAGATCGTTCGCCGTTTCGTCGAACTCGAAAACCGTTTGCGCGAGATCGGCTCGGTCGTCGCCGGCTCGATTCGCGTCGGCACCGTCTACAGCGTCGGCCTGCACGAATTGCCGCCCTACCTGACCGAATTTTTGCGCGCCTTCCCGCAGGTCAACGTCCATCTCGAATACCTGCGCTCGAACAAGATCTACGAGGACCTGGTCGAGGGCAAAATCGACCTCGGCGTCGTCGCCTACCCGAACAAGCGCAGCCAGATCGTGACGATCGCGTTCCGCCATGACGAATTGGTGCTGGTAGTGCCACCCGAGGACGGGTTAGCGAAACTAAACAAGGTGGGAGTGAGCCAACTCGTCGGCCAACGCTTTGTCGGCTACGAACGCGACATCGCGACCCGCAAGGCCTCGGACCGGATTCTGCGCGAGTACGGGGTCAAGCCGCATTATACGATGGAATTCGACAATATCGAGACCATCAAGCGCGCGGTCGAAATCGGCCAGGGGGTGGCGATCGTGCCACGCTCCACGGTTGAACTCGAGACCACCCGCGGCTCGCTCAAGATGCTCGAGTTCAACGAAGGTCCATTCACGCGGCCGCTGGCGATTATCTACAAGCGCGGGCGCGAGTTGTCGCCGGCGGTGCGCAAGTTCGTCGAAGTCCTGACCACCAGCAAGGTGCCGATGCCTGGCAATGTCGTGCGCAGCGTCGAAAAAGGCGATCGCAACGAGCGTGCGGAACGGCTGGAACGCGCCGAAAGACCAGAACGCGCCGACAAGGTCGAAAAAACCGCTTAAAACTCACAAGGTCGTGTCATGCGTGGGCGGGAATCGACGTAGTTGATGCCGGGTCGAGGTTACTGGAATCGTCATCCTGGTCATGGTTGAAGCATAGGAGCGCGCTTCTGAAGATGCTCCACAACATCAGCGAAGGCTGACTTCCCATCGCGTGCGAGGTGAGCGGCTTGACCCAGCGCGGCGAAATCGTCAGCCTTTGCGCTGAGAGTGTCGAACCTTTCAATAGAAACAGGGTTTGAAAAAAATCGCCGGGCCAACCTGGCGATTGCCTTCACCGCAATCCTGCTGATTGCGCAATTGTTGGCCGCCGCTCATTACCATCGCGGCGCGGGCGCTACGGAATATTCGGCGTCGATCGCCAGCAGCCTCGACAATGGGCTGTGCGCGTTGTGCCTGCTCAACCATTACTCGCCTACCGTCTCGGCCGTGGCGCCGCTGCCTAACCGGCCAACGATAGTCGAGCACATTGACCTCTACGCGGCGCAATCGTGGCCGCTCTATTCGTTCTGCTCGTACCTGCCCGGCAGGGCGCCTCCCCTGGCGTAACCGCTCGTTTATCCGCAGCAAGCTGATTTGGGTCGCACGCGCTTTAGCGTGTGCGCGTCGCTCCGTGGCCCCATGGCGCGGGCGGTGATGGCTTCAGGATGTCGAGGAGCGTCTACGATGCGGAGGTACACGGCAATCGCGTTGGTTTTTTGCGCGATTCAGGCCCTCAACGTGGCGTCAACAGCCGACGCAGCCGGCCCGGCCCGGGCGGCGAGGCTGAAAGTGACCGGAACTGTAACGGATCCGCTGCAACGCGCGCTAAGCGACGTCGTGCTTATCCTGCAACGCGAGGATGGGCAGATTCTCGAACGCACCCGCAGCGACAAGAAGGGCAATTTCGTTTTCGCCAACGTTGCGCCGGGCACGTATGCGATCGTGGCGAACAAAGCGGGCTTTTCGACCGCTGCTTCGGTGCTGACCGTAACCCCAAGCGGCGCCAAACCGGTTGAAATCTCGATGTCGGCCGAGGCCGCGCTGAACCTGCAAGTAACGGCTCATCGACTGGACGTCGCCCGCAACGGCCTGAGCCCGGAGACGGGCGGCAGTGTTTATCGCTTCAGCGAAAAGGCCATCCAGCAACTTCCGCAGGGCAGCAACACCCAGATGACCGGAGTGTTGCTGCAGGCGCCCGGAGTCGCCCAGGACTCCTTCGGTCAGATTCACATCCGCGGCGAACACGCCGAGATCCAATACCGCATCAATGGCATCGAAATGCCGGAGGGCGTGACCAGCGGGTTCTCCCAAACCCTGAGTCCGCGGCTCGCACAGAATATCTCGCTGCTCGAAGGCGCGCTGCCGGCCCAATACGGCTATCACACCGCCGGGGTCGTGCAGATTCAGACCAAGAGCGGCCAAAGTCTCAGCGGCGGCGATATCGAGATGTACGGCGGTCAGCGCTACACCTTGCAGCCGAGCTTTGAAATCGGCGGGGCCAAGGGCAACCTGAGCTACTTCACCACCGGCTACTTTCTTCAGAACAGCCGCGGCCTCGAACCGCCCACGCCGGGTCCGCAGGCTATCCATGACTACACCGTGATCGGCAACCAATTCGGCTATCTCTCGTACTTTCTCAGCCCAACCACACGGCTCAGCCTGCTCGGCGGATTCAACGTTTCCAATTTCCAGATTCCCGCGAATCCGGGTCAGACCCCGGCCTTCACCCTGGCCGGAGTGAGCAGCTATCCCTCGGCGAATATCCGCGAGACCCAACTGGAGCAGAATTACTACGGGGTCGTCGCGCTGCAGGGACTGCTGGCCAAAGACCTCGATTATCAGGTGGCCGGCTTCAGCCGCTACTCGACCCTTTCGTTCCATCCGGACCAGGTTGGCGACCTGATTTACAACGGCATCGCTTCGCGGGTCTTTCGCGGCGATTTCGCCAACGGCCTCCAGGGTGACTTCGCCTACCGGGCGATCGCCGGTCATACCTTCCGTGCCGGCTTCTATTTTCAAGGTGAACGGGCCGAGATCGACAACCATGCGCTGGTTTTTCCAGGCAGTGCGGCGGGGCAGTGCACAGGTCCTCACGTGCCGCCGTGCGACGAACCCCTGGCGGTAGTCGATAACCATGCGTACACGCAGTGGTTATATGGCGTCTATCTGCAGGACGAATGGAAGCCGATCAGGAAGCTGACGCTCAACTACGGCGTCCGTTTCGACTTGTACGACGGGTTGACCCGCGCGGATCAGGCGAGCCCGCGGGCTGGTGCGGTCTATCAATTGTTCGAGGCAACGGCCTTGCACGCCGCCTATGCGCGCTACTTCACACCACCGCCGCTCGAAGCAGTCTCCGGCGAGGACATCAGCAAGTTCGCGGGCACCACCGGCGAACCGGCGGTCAAGACCGGAGCGAACATTTCACCGGAGCGATCGCATTACTTCGACGCCGGGGTTACGCAGAATCTACCACATGGAATCAAGCTCGACCTCGACAGCTACTACAAGAAGTCGCGGGACCTGGTCGATGAGGGCCAGTTTGGTCCAACGCTGGTATTCACCCCCTTCAACTACGACAAGGGCCGGCAATACGGGGTCGAATTCACCACCTCGCTAACCCACAAAAACCTGACGGCCTATACCAACTTCGCCTATTCCGTGGCGCAGGGCACAAACATAGTTTCCGATCAGTTCCTGTTCGGCGCCGACGAGTTAGCCTACATCGGCAAGCACTACGTTTTTCTCGATCACGACCAGACTTTCTCGGCGTCATGGGGTGCCGCGTATAACTTCCATCAATTTCTGTTCACCCTGGACGGCTTTTATGGCAGCGGCCTGCGCAGCGGCTTCGCCAACACCGGCAATCAGCCGTTCTATATCCAGTTCGACGCGGCTATCGTCAAACGGACGGTAGTTCCCAGGGTGGGGCAGCTTGAGGCGAGGATCGCGGCGGTTAACCTCGGCGACTGGATCTATCAGCTTCGCAGCGGCTCCGGTATCGGCGTCTTCGCACCGCAATACGGAGCGCGCCGCGCCGTCTATGGCGGGCTCAAATGGTATTTCCCGTGGTCCAAGCCTTCCGCACTCACCCAATAAATGGTTCAACGAGGATCGGGCTTTATGCAGGAACTAACCGGAGCCTGGAATGCGCTGAAATACGGCGGCGCGATGGTCTACCCGTTGCTGGTGCTGGGCGCCCTCGCGCTCATCATCATGCTGGACCGCGCGGTGGTATATCGCGGCGTGTTGCGTCTGCCGCGCAGGCTGCTGGAGTTGGCCGAGACTTACGAATTCTCGTGGAGCGAGCTCGAAAGCCAGCT
>DATEGX010000238.1:0-6909 GCA_035279875.1 Binataceae bacterium (SeqCode) | reverse complement strand
CGATCGGTTTCGGCGAACGCCTGCATAGTCCCGGTCGGCCACTGCTCACCCTGAGTAATCACGACCGCGACATGCTCCTTGGCTAATAGGTCAGCGAGCTTCGCTTTTTCTTCGGCGGTCATTGGTCTCCTTTCCGTATGGGTTTTTGCTTGAGGTTAAGCCTGCGGAAACTGCGCTTTGGTGAGTAACAGGGGTGTTTTTGACCTACTTCTCGATGCGTATATGCCAAACTCCGCCCGCTCCGCTGATCTCGGTGACTGCGTAGCCCTCGGCTTCGGCCGCGCGTGGAATATCGCGCACGCCCCGTGGGTCGTCTAGTACGAGATCCAGCGTTTGCCCGCGGCTCATCTGCTCGAGCCGGACCTTGGCGTGGGCCCAATTGAGCGGGCATTTGATGCCGCGCAGATCGAGCTCAATCGATTCGCCTTCAGCTGCCACAATCTGAAGTTAGCACTAGCGGACTGCGCACGCATGGGCCCCTTCGTGTCCCCGCTCCGCACACGCGCTGAAACGCTCGCGGAGGCTATTTGGCCGCCGCCATCTTCTGGACGTAACGCTGCAATATCTGCCGCATCACGTCTTCGCTCTGTGCGCCGACCAAGGGGTAATCGCCGACAAAAAAAGTCGGCACACCGTCAACTCCGCGCTGATGTGCCGCCAGGGCGGTGTTTTTGAGCCGCAGGGAATAGCGGTTCGATTCGAGTGCCAGCGTGAGCTCGTCGCGGTCGAGGCCAACCTCAGCCGCCAGCTCGCCAAGCACACTCTGACTTCCGATATTGCGGCCTTCGTTGAAATAGGCGCGATAGACCCGCTCTTCGAACGCCTCGGCCTCCGCTTTGCCGCATTTCTGAGCAAATTCAGCCGCTTCCAGGGCCAGCCGTGAATTGGCAAGCAGCGCCGGCGGCTTCATCTCGAGCCCGACGGTCGCGCCCAGGCCGGCGATACGCTCCCACATCATCCGGCGAGTATCGTCGTCCATACCGCGCCGGTATTCGGAGGCCGGCATTCCCTCCGCCGGCCATTCCGGATGGATCTGGAAGCCCTTCCATTCGATTTCAAGGCCGAACTCGGGTATCAGCCTGCGAACGGTTTCGAAGCCGATAAAGCAAAACGGGCAAATAAAGTCGGAATACATCACGAGCTTGAGCGACATTGGTTTCGACCTCGCCAGAATAGTAAAACGCACGCCTGTGGCGGGTCAAAGCGTGCACCGATGCGCGGGATAGCTCACGCTGCGCGCCGTGTGTTAACTAACTCCCATGCGCCCTCAGGATGATGCGGTGACCGGGCCACGAATCGGCGCGACGCCTGAACTCGCAAGCGAGGACCTCGGATGATTCTCGACAGCTTCAGTCTCGAAGGCAAGGTAGCGATCATAACGGGTGCCGGGCGCGGACTCGGCCGTGCTATGGCGCTCAGGTTTGCCAATTGTGGCGCGGACGTAATAGCTGCTTCGCGCACGTTGAGCCAACTCGAGGAAACCGCCGACGGGGTCCGGAAGATCGGCCGCAAATGCCTGGTCGTGCCGACCGACGTCACGGTGTCCGGGCAGGTCAACGCGATGGTCGCGGCGGCGGTCAAGGAGTTCGGCCATATCGACGTTCTGATCAACAACGCGGGTGTCGGCGAGGAGTCATTCGGCAAGCCGCTCGAGGCTATCAGCGACGAGGAATGGCATCGCGGCATGGATACCAACCTGTCCAGTCAGTTTTACTGTGCCCGTGCCGTCATCCCGCACATGGTCAAGCAGCAGCGCGGCAAGATTATCAACGTTGCGTCAGGTTACGGACTGCGCGGCGGCAAGCATAACTACATGTACGCGTGCTCGAAGGGTGGAGTGCTCCAGTTCACCCGCTCGCTCGCTTTGACCTATGCCGACAACAACATCCAGACCAACTGCATCGTGCCGGGTATTTTCCCGCACAACGAACGGCTGATGCAGTTTTTCAAGGGCGGGAAATTCATTCCGATTGGACGCGTCGGCGAGGACGAGGACGTCGGTCCCCTGGCGGTCTTCCTGTCATCCGAGGCATCCAATCATCTCAATGGCGAACTAATCATAATCGACGGTGGCGGGCTGGCCGGAGGAATCATTCCGACCGGGGTCGTGCCGGAGATGGCGTGAGCGCGGATCGTCCGAAGCCGAGGACCTAACCAATGCCACATCCCGAAGGACTTAAAGACTTTTCGCTTGGCGGCAAGGCCGCCCTGGTGATTGGCGCCGAGCACCCGGTCGGACGAACGGCCGCGGTCACGCTGGTCGAAGCCGGCGCCCGGGTACTGCTCGCCTCCCAGGAACCGGGTACCGACGACGCGCTGAGCCAGACTGCCGCCGCGGTCCAGGCGGCGGGGCAAAAGAATCCGCCGATCCAGGCGCAGAGCGCCGTTTTGCGCGCCGACGTCAGCGCAACCGTCGATCGCGCACTCAAGGAACTCGGCGGTCTGGATATCATGATTACCGCGCTCGACCAGCAGTTCTTCGGACCCATCGAAACGGTCGACGACTCGACCTTCGACCGTATCATGGAGGAGAATTTCAAGGCGGTGTGGCTTTCGTGCCAGGAGGCCGGCCGCGTGATGCTCCAGCGGGGCGGCGGCGTTATCGTCAACATCAGCAATGTCATGGCCGAGCGGGGGGTGCCCAACGCGACGCTCTATTGCGCGGCGAAGGGCGCGGTCCGCAACCTGATTCGCGCACTGGCGCTCGAATGGGCGCGCCGCAACATCCGCATCAACATGGTTGAATGCGGATGGCTCGATAGCGACGACAGTCCGGCCAGGCAAGAGGGCGAATTCAGCGAGCGCCTGATCAAGTACCTGCCGTACCGGCGGTTGCTCAAGCCCGAGGAGATCGCCGGGGCGCTGCTCTACCTGGTCTCGCCGGCCGCCGGCTTCGTTACGGGCGAGTCGGTTGCGGTCGATGGCGGCCTGCTCTGCCGCGTCTAATCGGCGATGGCGACAGCTGCGATCAAAATCGCGCAAAGCGACGCCGAAATTCGTTCGTGTTTTCCGGTAATGCGTGAGCTGCGAACTCATCTGGAGCCTGACAGCTTCGTCGCGCGGGTCCGGCTTCAGGAGCGCGAGGGCTATCGGCTCGCCTTCCTCGAAGAGAACGGCGCGGTCAGCTCCGTTGCGGGATTCCGCTACCTCGAGAACCTGGCCTCCGGCCGCGTTCTGTACGTGGACGATTTGGTCACCGCGCCAGACCGCCGTTCGGGCGGGTCTGGAGGCAAGCTGTTCGATTGGCTGGTCGAGCAGGCGCGCGCCCGCGGATGCGCCACGCTGGAGTTGGATTCAGGAGTGCAGCGCTTTGGCGCGCATCGCTTCTATCTGCGGCGGCGGATGAACATCTCGAGCCATCATTTTCGCCTGCCGCTCGACGAATCGCCTTAACTGGACGCCGCCGGCGGGAGTGCGGCGGTCAGCAATATCGCGCTTTCCTCGACCGCTTCCACCGCATGCGGAATCTCCGCGTCGAGCACGCACATCATCCCGGCGTGCAGATCTTTCACAGCACCGGCGGCAGCGAAACGGATCGCGCCCGCCAGCAACTGCACGCTTATCGAGCCGCGCGCTCGATGCTCGTTCAGCTGGGCACCCTTTCGCAGGAGCATCAGCGTAATCGTGAAATCACGATGCTTGACGAGCGAATTAGCAAAGCGATCGCCGCTGGCCCATTGCGGCGTCGCCCTGGCCGTTCGAAGGGCTTCTTCGAGCGTGAACGACGTAAGTGCACCTGCCGGATTCCGTCCTGCCTTGTCGTCTTTCCCCTGTTCTCCCATTGAGTTCACCTGACTACTCAAACAGTTCCCGATTAAGCGTGAGGCGCGAATTATCACAATCAATCGGAGGACTCACGAGAATTGGCCGCTAGCGCGCGACGGGCGAAGCCAGCGAAAGTCCGCCGTCGACCATGATGGTTTGGCCGGTGAGAAAACTCGCTTCTGCCGTCAGCAACAGCGTCATTGCGGCCGCAATCTCTTCAGGGCCGGGCAGTCTTTTGAGCGCCGACCGTTCGATCGCCGCCGCGCGCGCTCGTTCGAAATCCTCCCCGAAATAAAGACGCGACGAATCGCTGTCGACTACGCCGAAGCTTACGCCATTGACCGTGATGCCGCGCGGTCCCAACTCGAAGGCGAAATCGCGCACCATGCTCTCGAGCGCAGCCTTGGCCGCGCCGAGCACGCCATGCCCTTCCATGAAGCGCATCGAATCGATTCCCGAGACCATCAGGATACGGCCGCCCGCGGTCATCAGATGGCTGGCTTCCTGTACTGCGGCGACGAATCCGCCGACGCTGAGATTGAAGGTTCGCGCCAGATTATGCGGTTTAACCTGCATCAACGGTTTGAACGCGGTCGCGGCGGCGTTGACCACGAGAAAGTCGAGGCGGCCGAACTCGTCCGCCGCGCGCGCAACCATCGCGCGCACGTTCGCATCGCTTTCCATGTCCGCCTTGATCAGAATCGAGCGCGGTGAATAGACCCTGACTTCGGCGAGAGTCTGCACGGCGCTCTGCTCGTCGCGACGGTAATTGAGCGCAAGCGCCGCGCCGGATCTCGCCAGCAGAAGGGCAAACGCGCGCCCCAGGCCGCGCGTGCCGCCGGTGATGAGTGCGATTTTCCCGCTGAAGTCAGCCATCTCCAGTTAGCGCCGCGACGCGACATCAGGATAGGGGGCACGCGGGTTTCGATTCAACGGTGCTTCAATCACCATCGCAGTCGGCTCAATTTCGCGGAGAGGTCACACGTCAGGGCGCCAGCGGCAACGACACCACCGACTCGATTTTCACCCATTTGCCCGGCTTGACTTCGATTGGCGTGTTGCCGCCGGGTCCATGCACGACGTAACGGCCCGGTTTCAGCACCACCCGGAACTTGCCGGGTGACCTTTCGGCACAGTCACCCTTGGCGACCTGGGTCTTGTTATGTTCGTCGAAGATCCAAATGCATTCGCCAACCACGCCCTCCGGGTCTCCGTAGGGCACGCGACCGCCCGAGTAGCCGTAGACGCCCGACTGGACCGGCGGTCTCTTGGATGCCGCCGCCTCCGATTTGGCCGCAGCCGCTTTCGCGTCCGAAGAATTGGCGGCGTACACAATCAAAGCGGCGAGCAGCGCGGTCAATCCGATCGAGACAATAGCCGTATAGCGCATTTAGTCCCCCGTGCCATGGCGTACAGCAGGCAATTGCTTGAGCGAACTGTCGATCGATTCGAGCAACGCAACCATCCGGTTGATTTTCCAGTACCAGCAGATGATCCTGCGAATGGCCAGAAAGACAAGAACCACCACTACAATGCCGATTAGAATGACAGTAGGCTGATTGTTCACGTCAATGAGCCTCGTTGGCCGCAGTTGGGCGCCGCTTTAGCGTAAGCTTTAACCAACTTAACACACTGTACGTCGCTTTTGTTCTACCTGTGAACTTTTCACCGGCCTCAGGTTGCGCAGCCGAAAGTTTCACGGCAAAGTGGGGCTCCACAACTCAAGGGGCGGGGTGCCTATGGCAGTTAATTTGAATGGGACGTTCGAGTCCTGCATCGGCAAAGGCGCGAAGATTTCCGGCAAGCTTAATTTTCGGGAGCCGGCCAAAATCGAAGGCGAGGCCGAGGGCGAGATTATCGCCGAAGACATCGTGATCGCCCACGGCGCGGTGGTCACCGCGCGAATCGCGGCTAATCGGATCACGGTGGCCGGGCAGGTGAACGGCGAAATCATTGCACGGGAACGGGTCGAACTCCTGGCGACCGCCCGCCTTCGATGCACTATCACAACCCCCAAGTTGGTGCTCAATGAGGGCGCCCAGTTCGAGGGCGATTGCAAAATGCCGGGCGAACGCCAGGCAGCTTGATATCGCCGCGGCTGCGTCATTCCCTTTCACACCATCAGGACGCTGGCCAGCCCACGGTTGTCGCGCCGCTGAAGAATCCGGCCGGCCTCGTCAAGCTCGATCTCTTCGGCGTCGCCCATCCGCGGTTCATAGCTCCATCGCCGCCCTGAATCGTCACGCCGCGCGCAGTTCTGCTTGAGTGATGCCGCGACCAGGCTGCTCGGATCGATCACCGCGACCCGTCCGGTCCATCGCGTCTGCCCGCGTTCTGAGACATGGGCGATTATGAGGGCCCGGAAGATCGTCAATCCGGCGACGTCGACTTCGCGAAAACGGCCGAGGCCAACCACGATTTCGTTGCGGCCGGCGAGCGCGCTCACGCTTCCGCGAAAGCTCTCACCAGCTGCCTCGTATGTTGCCTTGCGCGTGAACAGGCTGCTCGAATAGCGGATGCTGACGCGATGCACCCGGCCGTCCGGATCGAGCGTTACCTCAGCCTCGTAGTGGTTGAGGCCGTCGGCCGCGCGGCGCGAAGCCATGATCGTTGCGCCATCGAGGTTGGCCTCTTCGATCGCGACGATTTCGGCCCCGCGGCGGATCTCATAGCGGTAAGCGCCGGAGGGGAGCATCGCAGCGTGTCAGCCGTTGGTCAGCAGCGCCTGCAGGCGCGTGGCCAACTCGGGCGCGGCGGCTTCGTGCTTGAAGTAGATGTAAACTTCCGCGTTGTCGTTGGCCAGAGCGCGAATCCGATCGGCCCATTGCGCGAGAGCCGCTTCGTCGTAGGTCTCCTTGCGCAGACGCAAATAGATGTGCGGGGAGGTGCGCTCGACCGGCGAAGCGAGTTTGTCCGATTCCGCGATACAGAGGGCGGCGCCATTCTTGCGCAACGCCTCGAGGACCGGCTCTGCGAACCACGATTTATTGCGAAACTCGAAAGCCGACTTCACGCGGCCGTCGATTTGTCCAATGAAGTCCGCGAGCAACGCGTCGTCGCGGGCAAGATCCGGCGGCAGTTGGAATAACACCGGCCCGAGCCGCTCTCCCAGCGCGTGCGCAGTCTCAATGAAGTAGTCAAGGC
>DATEGX010000237.1:0-17042 GCA_035279875.1 Binataceae bacterium (SeqCode) | reverse complement strand
CCTTCGGCGTAAATTGTATCGAACGCGAGCGACGATTTGCCCGAACCACTGAGGCCGGTGATAACCACCAGCCGGTCGCGCGGGATTTCGATGTCGATGTTCTTGAGATTGTGCTCGCGCGCACCTTTGATGATGATGCGGTCCATTGTCAGTCCGCCACTGCCCGTGACCTTATTTTACGCATCCCACGTGCCGACCGCGCCGCATAGTCAATAGCCGCGAGCATGCTCGACGCGCTCGCCACGCCCCGGCCGGCGATATCATAAGCAGTGCCATGGTCGGGCGAAGTGCGGATAAAAGGCAGCCCCAGCGTGATATTCACTGCCCGATCGAACTCGAGCGTCTTGAGGGCAATCAGCCCCTGATCGTGATACATGGCGACCGCCGCATCAAAGCCGAAGCGCGGACCCGAGCGGATGAAAGCGGTGTCAGGCGCGACCGGCCCGCGAGCGTCGATTCCTTTGCGCTGGGCGAGACGTATCGCCGGGGCGATTACGCGAGACTCCTCATTGCCGAACAGCCCCCCCTCGCCGGCATGCGGGTTGAATCCGAGTACCAGGAGCCGGGGTTTGGCAATCTCCAGTTGAGCCCGCAGATGCTCGGCGAGCAGGGTAATCGTCTGGAAAACGGCATCCCGCGTTAGTACTTCCGAGACCCGAGCGAGCCCCATATGAACCGTCACCAGCGCAAGCCGCAACGTTTCGCCCGCGAACATCATACGCCATCGCCGCACATGTGCGAGTTTGGCCAGCAGTTCCGAATGACCAGGAAAGGCATGGCCCGCGCGATTGAGCCATTCCTTGTTGATCGGCGCCGTCGCAAGCGCCATCGCATCTCCCTGCATCGTCATCCGAGCAGCTTCGACCACGTACCGATACGCGGCATCGGCGCCCTGGATCGTCGGACGGCCCGGTATGATCGCATCGGGCGGCAGGTTCGTGACATTGAGGACGGCAAGCCCGTCGGATGGGCGCATGGGTCGCATCCCAAGCTGCCATTGTCTCGGTGTTGGCAGGTCGCTGCCAATTTTGCGGGCCGTGGCCTTCAGCGCTGCGAGATCGCCCACCACTACAAGCGCCGGTTGAATGCGGCGTGATGCGATTGTCGCCGCGGCTTTGAGTACCACCTCGGGACCTATCCCCGCGGGGTCGCCCATACTGACCGCGACAGGCGGCGTCTTGGCAGATTGCGCCATGGCGTCAGTTCATGATCTCGACATCGTGCTGTTTCGCCAGATCCTGGTCGACCCACTGATTGAAGCGCGTTTTGGCCTCGTCGTTCAGGAGCTTGTCGCGAATCTGCTCTCTGACAGCCGTGAGGGGCTGTTCGCCGGGTTGCTGATGCGCTTCGACCTTGATTATGTGAAAACCATACTTGGTATGGATCAGCCGCGTAATATCGCCCACCTTGGTTTCGTCGACACCGGCTTTGATCTGATCGTTCAAATCGCCGGGAGTGAACTCGCCCAACTCTCCGCCTTTGCTCTTCGAGTCGTCGTCGGAATATTCGCGCGCGAGTTCTCCGAAATCCTTGCCTTTGAGTGCCTGCGCGCGCACCGATTCGGCTTTCTTTTGCGCCGCCGCCACCTGGTCGGGCGAGGCGCCCTCTGGCACCGCAATAAGGATCTGCGCGAGCTGATATTTTTCCTCGGTCACACTGAATTCGGCGGGGTGGTCCTTGTAGTATGCCTGGATCTGGGAGTCGGGGATCTGGATTTTCTGGCGTATCTCGCGGTCGATCATCGTGATCGCTTCGACCTGTTGGAAAATGCTCTTGCGAAACGCCTCGTAGGTCATTCCGTGTGACTGGATCTGTGCCCGCAATTGCGCGTCGGTTATATGGTCGCGATCCTCGATTGTCTGGATGTAGCGGTCGACGTCAGAGGCATCGACCCGTTCTGAATACTTCTGTGCTTCGTTCCGCAGCAGCTGCTGTGCGACGAGCTGCTTGAGTATGGCGTCCTGATCGAGGCCGGCCGCGCCTCCATTACTGGCAACCAGCGAATTAGCCCCACCCATCCCGCGATTCGGGTTCTGCACGTCGTACTCGGTTATCGGGTCACCATCGACGCTCGCAACGACGTGGTCAACCGAATCGCCGTACTGATCCGTATTAATCGGTGCGGCGGGCGGCACTGGCGGCCCGATTGCCACAGGCGCATAGGGCGATGGCCTGGACGGAGCGGCAGGTTTATGCGACCAAGGCAGATGAATGCTGCTGCTGGCGCAGCCGCCGAGGCCCAATGTCAATGCGACACCGGCGACAGCGGAGCAAACCCCGCGGCAGGTAAACCATCGCTTTCTCATTGCATCAGTTCACGAGCGTCCCGGCGGGGCGGCTCAGCACATTTTCCAACTTTTCACAGGCCGCCAACGCCTGCAAGACCGCATCGATCTGGCCGAACAGCTGTTCATATTCGACCTCGGTTTCGAGCGTGACGATGACCTGGTATGAGGGCGTGAGCCGCATCGTCCGCCGATTCGCGTTGGCCATCGCCACCAATTTTTCGGTCTCGACGGGCGCCTCTGGATGAAACTTGATTTCGAGTTCGCGCTTCTTGAGCAGCGCGCTCATGATCATCAAGTCGCGCATCTGCCGCCGCAGGTTCATTGCCGCTATAAGGTTTTCGACCAGGGTTGGGACCGGTCCGAAGCGGTCGCGCATTTCGTCGCGAACTTCGCCCAGATCCTCTGGCGAAGCGGCGCGCGCCATGCGGCGATACAGCACCAGCCTTTCGTTTTCGTCGGGCACGAAGCTGTCCGGTATATAGGCCGGGACGCCCAGCCGTAACTCGGGCTCGAAATCCGGCCGCTGCGGCTCGCCGCGCAGTTCGCGTATCGCTTGCTCCATCATCTCGGTGTACAGCTCGAAGCCGACCGCCGCGATCTGTCCCGACTGTTCGCGTCCGAGCAGATTGCCGGCGCCACGATGCTCGAGGTCCCGCATGGCCAGCTTGAAGCCCGTGCCAGTTTCCGCTTCGACCAGCTCGCGCAGCGCTTCGATGCGCCTTTTGGCGTCGCGCGTGATGATGTGTTCACCGGGAATCAAGAGATAGGCGTAGGCCTTGCGCTTGGCTCGTCCGACGCGCCCGCGCAGTTGATAGAGCTGTGCGAGACCGAAATGGTCCGCGCGGTTGATGATCATCGTGTTGGCGTTCGGAATATCCAGCCCCGATTCGATTATCGCCGAGCATAACAGCACATTGACGCGGTTTTCGATGAAGTCGCGCATCACCGTTTCGAGTTCGTGCTCCTTCATCTGGCCGTGGCCAATCGCGATCTTCGCTTCCGGCAACAGTCCGCGCAAATGACGAGCCATATATTCGATATTCTCGACCCGGTTGTGCACGAAAAAAACCTGGCCGCCGCGGTTAAGCTCACGAAGAATCACGTCGCGGATCAGACCGTCGTCGAAATGAGCGACGAAGGTACGCACCGACTGACGGTCGGGCGGCGGCGTCTGAATAACCGAGAGGTCGCGGATACCGAGCATCGCCATGTGCAGCGTTCGCGGAATCGGCGTCGCCGTGAGAGTCATCACTTCAACCAGCTTGCGCAAGCGCTTAATCCGCTCCTTGTCGATTACTCCGAAGCGATGCTCCTCGTCGATGATGAGCAGGCCGAGCTTGGGAAATTCGACGTCGTCCTGCAGCAGCCGATGGGTCCCGATGACGATGTCGACCAGTCCCTTGCGCACGTCCTCGATAGTCTTGCGGTTTTCTCGCAGACTGCGAAAGCGCGAGACCATCTCAATACGAACAGGATAATCCTTGAAGCGGTTACGAAAGTTGTTCCAATGCTGCTCGGCCAACACCGTGGTAGGAACCAGCAAGGCCACCTGGCGTCCGTCCATGACGCATATGAATGCCGCGCGCAGCGCGACCTCGGTCTTGCCGAAGCCCGCATCGCCGCATACCAGGCGGTCCATCGGCTTCGAACGCGTCATGTCACGTAAGACATCGTCGATTGCGGCTTGTTGGTCCGGTGTTTCTTCGAATTCAAAGCGCTCGACAAAATCCTCGTAGTCCCGTCCTGGAAGCTGGAAGGCGTGACCGTCGATCGCCTCGCGCGAGGCATAGATATCGATCAAATCCGAGGCCATCGCCAAAACCGCTTCTTTAGTCCGCTTCTTGATCCGGTCCCATGAGCCGCCACCGAGGCGGTCAAGCTTTGGCGCGTCGCTGTCGCCGCCGATATAGCGTTGAACCAGATTGATACGTTCGACCGGTACGTACATGGTGTCGTTGCCGGCGTATTCGAGATTCAGGAAATCGCCCTCGACGTCGGCGACCTTCATATGCCTGAGGCCGCGGTACTGTCCGATTCCATGTTCTATATGGACGACGTAATCATCCGGATGCAGCTCGTCTAGGTTGAGCAGTGCCCCCTTGCCCCCGCGCCGCGTCCGGCGCCGAGCGTGCGGCTCGCCGAACAGGTCACCCTCGCTGTAAACGTAGATTCCATCCTTTTCGAGCACCGTCCCTGAGGCGATTTCGCCCTCCATGATGACCGGACGGAAGTCGGCGCTCTCGAGCAACTCGGCAAAGCTCGTGCATTCACTGTTGACTTCGAGGTTGTAGGCTTCGAGGTGGCGTCGCAGGCGCGCCATCTGGTTCGCACCTTCGACGATCATCAGGGCACGGCTGTGGCCGCGCCGAACCTCGGCCAACTCCGTCACGAGCAGTTCGAACGACGGCGCCGAGCGCCCGCCAGTCAACTCGGTCGCGCCCAGCCTGAGGCTCGCCTGCGACTTTACTTCGATCGGGCTGGCCCAGCCTTCGCGCGGAGCCGACACCGTTACTAGCGAACCCACCTCGACCGTCACCAACGCGGCCATCGCGCGCTCCAGCTCATCGCTCGTCAAAAACATCTCGGCGGGGGCGGGATGAAACGTTGGCTTCGATTGCGCCGCCGAGGCCTCTGCCTCGATACGCTCCGCCAGCCGCGCAGCCTCGCCCATCACCCGTCCGGGCTCGATCATCCAGGCGATCGCGTTGGCGGGCAGATATTCGAACACGCTCTGCAGCCCGCTCTCGTAAAGATAAGGCGCGATCAGCTCGACGCCGGGAAAAAGCAAGCCGTTTTGCAGGGTCTCGGTCAGTTCGGCGGTTTCCTTCCGCACCATCCCGATTTCCGCGCATCGTACCGCCACCCGATCCGCCAATTTCGGCTCGCGCAGCACCACTGCCGGGACATGCCTGGTACGGATCGCGATCGCCTCCTCGACTTCGCCAAGCGAACGTTGGGTCGCTGGGTCGAAACGGCGGATCGAAGTCACGAGGTCCTCGTCCAGCTCGAAGCGAACCGGGTTGTGATGCAGCGGCGAAAAGATATCGACGATACCACCGCGCACGCTGAAGTCACCGGGCTCCTCCACCTGCGGCACCCGCTGGTAGCCCATCGCGGACAGTGCGTCCACCAGCGCTTCGAGGTCGAGTTGCTCAGCCAGCGTGATACGGATGACCGATTCCTCGAACACTCGCCGCGGAATCGTGCGCATCGTGAGTGCTTCCACCGACGTGACGATCAACGGCGCGGGTGTACGCAGCAGCGCAAATAGCGCCGCAAGCTGAGCGGCTTGAACGTCGGGCGGCGGCGAGAGCTGGGCGAACGGCCGCACTTCGCAGGCCGGCAGCAGATGCACCTTGGAATCGGCGGCGTCACGGTCGACCGGCTGATCTACAAAAAAGGCCAATTCGCCTGCCAGCGCCTCAGCCTCGCTCGCCAGCGGCGTAATCGCGATCAGTGGGCGCGGCATGATCAATGCGGCCTCGCGCAGCATCAGCGCGTTGGCCGCGCCCTTGAGCCCCATAACCGGAAAGCGCCGCTCGTTGCCCGCATCGATGCGCGCCTTGAGTTCACTGGCCGCTTCTTTGAGACTTCGTTCCATCAATTCATTGGTGCTGGTTTCGTAAAATACGCAAAGCACCGCAGAGCCGCGCTACTATTGCAGCCATGCGCGGCCTCCTTGGCTTCGTGCGCCGCGAACCCTGACCTCCGTCCGGCAGCCCTGGCAACCCCCGTCGGCGCGGCACACAGGTATCATAGCAGACGAAACCCCCCAGGCCGGAATCGCGGGAAAAAAGAACGTGTCAGTGGGCCCCGGAAGGATCGACGCCGGGTCCGGCCGCGTGCGCGGAAGCCACTCCGGCCGACTGCTGTTCGGGGCTTGCAAGTTTGACCGGGATTTTCAGAGTCTTCTTTGTGCCGTTTTCCCCCAACCGCACTACCGTAAAGTAGATGGTGTCACCCGGCTTCGAGTTTTCGAGCGCCGTCTGCAGGTCCACTTCGCCGGTAACCCGCCGATCATCGATCGCGACGATCAAGTCGCCGGTCTGGCCAAGTTGTCCGGTTTTATTCAACAGCGGCATCACCACCAGGTTGAGCGGCGCCATCAGAGCGCCGGCGGTCGCTCCCGTCGCTCCCAACTCGGTCATCTCGCCCCGTCCCTTGAGTCCGGCATGCTCGGCCGGACTATCAAGATCGACACTGACGATCTCGAGTCCCTCGATATCACGACCCGGGGTGGCATGAGATTCGACCCGCTGCACCGCAATTCCCAGGTAGGGCCTTACCGGTTCGGGATTGCTCGCGACCATCGACGCCGGCGGGCCGCTGGTCGGGATTGCCGGCAACTCGGGTTCGGGCGAATTTTCCAGCGTTCCCGGCTCGCTGCCATTATCAGCCGTGGCGGGAGACGCCGCCGGCGCCGGGCCCGGGGCGCCGACGCGCGGCGCGATTACCAGCGAGTTGTCCTTGCCATTGCCGGTCGAAGTTCGCACTTGTGGAAGCGTTTGGCCGGGATGCGCGACAGGCGTCTCCGCAGGCCCGCTCTGAGCGTAGAGATTTGCTGCGAGCGCAGCGGCGATCGCGCATAAAGTCACAGCCAGCGTTGCTACGCGTACGGCCATACCCCTGTAATCCTAATCTGAACGCGGCCGTGCTTGAACCCTCTAGCTTATCCGTGGCCGCTTGAAGATCGCCGACACTCCGTGCGAAAAGGAAATCGGCGGCCGGAGCGCCTTCTTACTATGAGGATTCTTTCGACGATCGGATTCACCCCTGAACAGCGGCGTTTGATCGACGCGGCTGCTGGAGACGCCGAAATCGTTGATCGCCGATGCCGCTCGCAGGCGGAAATGATCGAGGCGGCGGCCGGCGGATGTGATGTTCTGTTCGGCTTTCGGGTACCTGACGAATTGATGAAGCAGGCGCCACACTTGAAATGGGTGCAATTGCTGAGCGCCGGCGCCGACCATATTCTCAAGGGCGCGCTGGCCGCGCATACCGGAGTGGCAGTAACCACCGCCAGCGGTATCCATTCGACTCCGATTGCCGAATATACCATCGGCTCGATGCTCGCGTGGTCGCACGGTCTCCACCTCACGATGCGTTCGCAAATCCGCCGCGAATGGAAACGAACGGGTTTCATGGAATCGCTCGATTCGATGCGCGGCAAGGTTCTCGGCGTAATCGGCTACGGCTCTATCGGCCGCGAAACCGCGCGCATCGCCCAGGGGCTCGGCATGACCGTGCTGGCGCTCAAGCGAAGCCCCGGCGACCGGCGCGATACCGGGTGGAATCCGCCGGGGGTCGGTGACCCCGAGGGCACGATCCCCGCACGCTGGTACGGTCCCGATCAGTGCGAGGCCATCCTGCGCGAAAGCGATTATGTCACGGTCACGCTGCCGCTCACCCCGGAAACCCGCGGACTCATCGGCGTCCGCGAGATCGCGGCGATGCGGCCCAACGCCTACATCGTCAATATCGGCCGGGGCGAGGTCATCGATCAGGCGGCTCTGATCGAGGCGCTGCGCGAGAATCGAATCGGCGGCGCGGGGCTGGACGTCTTCGAACGCGAGCCGCTCGAACTGGAAAGCGGGCTGTGGGACCTCGAGAACGTGATCCTCACGCCGCACGTTTCGGGCGCTTTCAAGAATTATAATGGCTATTGCTGCGAGTTGTTCGCGGCCAACCTTGAACGTTTTCGCGCCGGCCGGCCGCTCCTCAACCTGGTCGATCGGGCCCTCGGCTACTAAGTCTCACGCGCCGCTGAATTTGGGCGCGCGCTTGCCGAGGAAGGCTGTAATCCCCTCGTGCGCGTCGGCGCTGCGCGCCGCTTCGGCGATAGCCTCGGTCTCGAGTTCCATCTGCTCGGCGAGACTCGAAGTCGCGGAGGTGTAGAGCAAGCGCTTCACGCCGCCGAACGCCCGGGTCGCGCCCTGCGCCAGTTCGCGCGCAGTCGCCTCGGCCTGTTGCATTAGTTCCCCGTCCGGCACAGCGCGCGTGATAAGGCCAATCTGCTCAGCTTCGCTCGCGCTCAGCGTGCGATTGGTCAGCATCAATTCGGCGGCGCGCCGGACGCCGATTAACCGCGGCAAACTGTAGGTCGACGAACCGTCAGGGGTAAGCCCTACCCGTGTGTAGGCCATCGTGAAGCGCGATGATTCGCCGGCCAGCACGATATCGCCGGCCAGCGCGAGGCTCATCCCGCCTCCTCCGGCGTTGCCGTTGACGGCGACCACCAACGGCGCCTTCATCCGCGAAAAGCGATGGACCGCTTGATGCAGGTGGAGCGTGACTGATTTCAAGTACCCCGGCAGGCGGTCGGGCGGCTGGGCGGCGAAGGCTTTGAGGTCGCCACCGCCGCAAAACATCCGCCCGGCACCGGTCATCAGCACGGCGCGGACGGCGGGATTCTCGTCGCATTCGAGTGCCGCCTGGTCGAGCTGCATCGCCATTTCCGCGTTCAGCGCGTTAGCGGCTTCGGGACGGTTGAGGGTGAGATATGCGACATGATCGCGTAATTGGAACTCTACGTCCGCCATGGTCGGCCGTCTCCTTGCTTCGGAGCGAAATTTCTACAGGGACCGGTACCAGGCCGCAACCGCCTCCCCGATCTGATGAGGCGAATCCTCCTGGACGAAATGCGAGCCGCTCACGGTGACTTCGCGTTGGTTAGGCCAGGCGCGACAAAACTCACGCTGTCGTCCGATCAGAATCGAGCCGGGCTCGGCATTGACGAACAACTTGGGCGGCGAGGTGGTGCTGCCCAGCCAGCCGGAGTAGTCGTTGACAATCGCCGTTACGTCGGCGGGTGCGCCTTCGATCGGGATCTCGCGCGGCCAGGTCAACACCGGCCGCCGCGATTCACCCGCTTCAAGGTATGGCCGCCGATACACCGACATCTCGTCGCCGGGCAGCGTGCGGAGCACCGCGCCAGGCAGGATCCGCTCGACAAAGATGTTCTTTTCCAGCACCAACGCCTCGCCAGCCGGGCTCCGCATCAACTGAAACATCTTGCGCGCCTGCTCCGGCCAGTCGTCCCATTGAAGCGGCGTGACAATCGCTTCCATGTAGGCGATTCCCTTGACCGACGCGCGGTTGCGGTTCGCCCAATGGAATCCCAGCGCCGAACCCCAGTCATGCACCACCAGCGTGACATTTCGCGTTAGCCCCAGGCCGGAGAACCAGGCGTCGAGATAGCGGGCGTGATCGACGAAACGATAGGAACCATCCGGGGCCCTGCTCGATTCGCCCATGCCAACCAGGTCCGGAGCGAGGCACCTGCCGAGGCCTTCGAGATGCGGGATCACATTGCGCCACAGGTAGGACGAGGTCGGGTTGCCATGCAGAAAGACGATCGGATCGCCGCGGCCGCTGTCGATATACGCGATCTCCGCACCTGCGGCCGAGAGGCGTTTGCGCGGATATCGATCGTCAGCCGAAATCGTCGAGTCGCTCATTCTGATTCCCCTGAGAACCTCCGAGAGATATGACGCCGGAGAATTCCGCGCAAGCGACGGCGGTCATCGGTTGCCCGGCTTGGCATCGCCGGAGCACAATTGCGCAAGTTCGAGAAGTAGCGAACTCCTTTTCCGTAGGGGTGCATAAGATGGCCGAGCGCAGGCGCAAATTCTGGGGATGGGGTTACGAGGACCAGGGACCCACGCCCGAGCAGCAGAAACGGATGGCCGAACGGATGGCGAATCGCTTTGGGCTGGGCGAATTGACGATTTTGCCGCATCCGACCGAAGCCGAGCTCAATCTCCGCGCTCCTCGGGTCAAGCCTCCCGATTCATTGGCCGGGCTCTTTACCGCCAGCGACTATGACCGCGCGGGCCATACCTACGGCCGCGGATTTCGCGATTTGGTGCGCGCTTATCGCCGCTATTACCCAAATCCGTTCGATTTGGTCGCCTATCCGCGGGACGAGCCGGATCTGGTGCGCATCCTGGAATGGTGCGACAGCGCGCGGATTGCGGCTTCACCATACGGCGGCGGTTCGAGCGTGGTCGGCGGCGTCGAACCGCCTGACAAAGGCGACTATCGCGCTGCGATATCGATTGATATGGGCAAGCTCGACCGCGTGGTGGAGATCGATCGCGGCTCGCGTGCCGCACGTATCCAGGGTGGGGTGCTGGGCCCTGCGCTCGAGGAGCAGTTGCGCCCGCATGGTCTGACTCTGCGCCATTTCCCGCAATCTTTCGAGTTTTCTTCGCTCGGAGGATGGATCGCGACGCGTTCCGGCGGCCATTTTGCGACGCTCTATACCCATATCGACGATTTCGTCGAGTCGCTGCGGGTGGTGACCCCGACCGGAATCATCGAATCGCGCCGCCTCCCAGGATCTGGTGCTGGCCCGAGTCCCGACCGCCTGTTTATCGGCTCTGAAGGTATGCTGGGCATTATCACCGAGGCCTGGATGCGGCTGCAGGACCGCCCGACCTTCCGGGCCGGAGCTTCAGTGCCCTTTCCAGATTTCGTGACCGGCGCCAAGGCCGTGCGCGCGATTTCGCAGGCCGGTCTTTATCCCGCCAATTGCCGCCTGCTAGACCCGGGCGAGGCGCTGAACGCTGGCGCTAACAACGGCGAGTCGGCTGTGATGGTGCTGGCGTTCGAATCCGCCGACCATCCGCTCGACGGATGGATGCGCCGGGCACTCGAATGCTGTGCCGATTTTGGCGGCCAGGTTCCCAAGCAAACCGCCGCGACCAAGACCGCTTCCGAAGGCCTCCGCGAGGGCGAGGCCGGGGCGTGGCGTCAGACCTTTCTCAATGCGCCCTATCTGATGGACACCGTCGCCGCGATGGGCATGGTCAGCGACACCTTCGAGACCGCAATCACGTGGGACGCTTTCGAGAATTTCCACCACAATGTGATGGAAACCGCGCGACGGTTGGTTGCGAAGGTCTGCGGCAAAGGGACCGTTACGGTACGCTTTACCCATGCCTATCCTGATGGTCCAGCGCCCTATTACACGGTACTCGCGCCCGGGCGACGTGGCTCCGAATTGGAGCAATGGGACGAGATCAAGGCCGCGGTCTCCGACGAATTGATCAGGCAGGGCGGAACAATTACGCACCATCATGCGGTAGGCCGCTATCATCGGCCATGGTACGATCGGCAGCGCCCCGACGGTTTCGCGCGGGCACTCGCGGCCGCAAAACGCGCCCTCGATCCGAATGCGATCTTGAATCCGGGCGTACTCGTTGATCCATAAGTTACGCTAATATACGCGAATGGCGAGAATTATAAAATATGAGCGATAAGGGCGGCGCGCTGGCGGCCGACAGCCGATTCTTCAAGGCGCTGGTCGAAGCCGACGTTGCCACGCTGGAAGGTCTGCTGGCCGCTGATTTTATCCTGATCGATGTGATGGGCGGCTCGGAGGTCCCCAAGGCGGCCCTGATCGCGTTGGTCAGTTCAGGCCAGCTTAAGTTCGTATCAATTGAGCCAGCAGATACGCATGCGCGGCTCTATGGCACGACTGCGGTGGTTATCGGACGCACCGAGATGCAAATGCGGTTCGAACAGACCGCGTTCACGACCAAAAGCCGTTATACCCACGTCTACTTCGAGGACCACGGCCAGTGGCGAATGGTGTCCGCGCAGGGCACTCAGATCGCCGATGCGCCGCCGCGCTAAGCGCCAATCTAATCGTCAATACCCAACTGCTTGCGGGCGGCTTCGCTCATCCGATGGGGCGTCCAGGGCGGTTCCCACACGATCTCGACATTGGCGCGCTCGCAGTCTGGTACCCCGAGCAATTTGTCCTCGATTTCGGTCGCAATCATCGATCCCATCGAGCAGCCTGGCGCCGTCAGCGTAATTTGCACGACGACGGTGCCGGCCTCGATGCTGACGCCATACACCAACCCGAGGTCCACGATATTGACCGGGATCTCCGGGTCGTAGCATTCGCGCAGGACTTCGTAAACTTCGTCTTCCGTCAGCATGAATCCCAACGGTCAATTCTCGTGTTAACTTGGGTCTAGTATATATAGGGTGGGTTCAGCCCCGAAAGGATGCTCGATCCCTGGTTGCGGAGGTCCTATGCCCGACAAAGAAGAGCTTTACGACGATGCGGTAGACCTGTACGCCGACGAGAAATATGACGAGGCGATTAGTGTCTATAATCAGGCCTTGGAGATCGACCCGAAGTTTACCGACGCGGTACACGGTCTTGCTATGTGCTATCAGGCTAAAGGTGATTTAGACATGGCCATCGAGCTTACGAAGCGCTATATCGAGCAAGAACCCGAAGACATCCTGGCCTTTACCAATCTCAGCATGTTCTATCAGAAAAAGGGCATGATAAAGGAAGCCGAGACTGCAGGCGCCGAGGCGCGCAGACTTGACTGGAAGCGTCAGCTCAAAGAGGGCAAGCCCAAAGCCTGAGCGCTCACTGCATCAACCGCCAGAGGATCCGCATGAAACTGAAGGACAAGGCTGTTCTAATCACGGGCAGCGGTTCGGGACTGGGTCGCGAGATGGGCCTGTTGTTCGCGCGCGAAGGCGCCAAGGTCGGTATCAACGATATCCGTCCCGAAGCCGCACAGAACGTCGCGACCGAAATCGAGCGCACTGGGGCGGCGGCCAGGACCTTCGTTGCCGACGTCTCGAACAGCAGCGCCGTGCGCAAGATGTTTGCGGATTTTCTCGCGGCCTTCGGCACAATAGACGTGCTGGTCAACAACGCCGGCATCGGACGCACCCGCGGTCAGGACGAGCAGATGCTGCTGACCACGGCTGATCTGACCGACGACGATTGGCACAAAATGATCGCCACTCATCTCGACGCCACCTTCTACTGCACCCGCGAAGCGCTAAAAGTGATGATTCCGAAGAAGTCCGGCCGTATCATCAATCAAGGCTCGATCGCCGGCACGGCGGGCCTGCCCTTTGTGTCCAACTATTGTGCCGCCAAAGGCGGAATCATCTCGTTCACCAAGTCAGTGGCCCTGGAAGTCGCCAAGTACAACATCCTGGTCAACGCGATCGCGCCGGGCTTCATCGATACGCCGATGACCGCACCGATGCCGCCTGAAGCGCGCCAGTGGGTTATCCAGAATACCCCGCTTGGCCGGTTGGGAGAGCCGCATGATATAGCGGTCGCGGCGCTTTACCTCGCCTCGGAAGATTCCAGGTTCATGGTTGGGCAGGTGATCAGTCCCAACGGGGGATGGACTACGGCCTGATCTTCGCTGCGCGCAAGCGCGTGGAGGAACTCCGATGAGAACCATTTTTTCGACCTTCGATTTCAAAAACGCTGACCTCGCGATGGAGGAGCGGAATTACGCCGATAATCACGTGCGGCTGGCGAAGCAGCTTCCCGGGCTGCGCCTGTACCTGACAGGGCTCGTCGCCAAGCATGCTCAGCATCCGACGCCGCATCGCGCCGTGTTTCTTAGCTTCGACGATGCCGATGCGCTCAAGGCCGGGGTGCGTAAATCACCGGTCGCGAAGCCGCTGGCCGACGACGGCGCGGCGCATATCGTCAATAATCGTTGGTTCGAACTCGAATCCGAGGTGATCGTGCCGTTCGAATCCAAGCGGCCCGGCTTGCGATGCTTCGTGATGGCTGCGCAATTCGACCTCAAGCTTGATGGTTCTAATATCGCCGCGGCGGAAAAGCGCTATCTCGAGCACCACACCCAGCTTGCGCGGCGTCTGCCCGGATTGCGTCATTACATGATCGGCAAATTTGCCGACGCGGTTGGGATGCGTCCGGAATTTGCCGCTACCCCGGATCGTTTTCGTATGGCGATGCTGGTTTTCGACAGCGTCGAAGCCTTACGCGACGCCTACCGTTCGCCCGCGGGCCAGGCTCTGGTTCAGGACGAGGACGCGACGATCGCCAACGCCCGGGTTTACCGGCTCGACGCGACGGTGCAGGTCTGACCTGATTCGACTCCTCCCAGGCTGGTTTTGATGACCGATCGGATAGCCGGGGTCCTGGTCCCGCTTTTTTCGCTGCGCACCGCCGACGACCTCGGTCGAGGCGAGTTCGAGGGACTGCTGCCGATGGGGGAGTTTGCGCTTGCGATGGGCCATCGGATGATCCAGCTTTTGCCAATCGACGAACTCGCCTCGGGCCAAACCAGTCCATATAGCGCGCTCAGCGTCTTCGCGCTCGACCCGATTTACATTTCCATGGGTGGCCTGCCGGGCGTCGATCCGAAAAGCTGCGCCGCGGCGCGCGCCGAACTTCGGTGCGACGGGGTTCCCGTAGACCAGGTACGGCTGCGGGCGCGCAAGAGCGAATTGCTCGCGCAGGCTTATGACTATTTCAAATCCCGCGCTGGCCGCGGTCTTCGCGACGAATGCCGCCAATTCACCGAGAGCCAGCGCGATTGGCTCGACGATTACACCCTCTTCCGCGCTCTCAGGGATAAGCTCGGCGCTGAGTGGGAATCATGGCCGGCGCCGCTCAGAACCTGCAAACCGGCAGCCCTCGCCGACGCACGACTGGAACTCGCCAGGCCGATTGCGATGCTCGAATACACGCAATTCCTCGCGCATCGGCAATGGCGATCGATTCGGCAGCGGCTGCACGGGACGGGCGTGCTTTTAGGCGGCGATTTGGCCTTTTCTCCCTGCCGCGAAAGCGCCGAAGTGTGGGCACATCAGGAGCTTTTCGATCTCGACCGTTCGGTCGGTGCGCCCCCTGACGCGTTTTCGAAGAGCGGGCAGAGGTGGGGATTGCCGATGCCCGATTGGCAACGGATGCGGGCCCGCGACTTCGATTTCCTGCGTCGACGGATGCGGCACGCGCGCGAACTTTTCGACCTGCTGCGCATCGACCACGTAGTCGGGCTTTTCCGCACCTATGGATATCCGCTCGGCGAACAAGCCGGCGGAGCTTTTGACCCGTCCGGCGAGCCGGCGCAACGCGCTCAAGGTACCCGGATCATGCGCGTGCTTCACGAAGAGGCCGGTCCGATGGAAATTCTTGCCGAGGACCTCGGGGTGATTCCGGGGTTCGTCCGCGAAACCTTGGCGGCTCTCTCGATCCCCGGCTACAAGGTAATGCGCTGGGAGAAGGCTAAGAGATTCCCTGACTCAGCCAGTGCCGCCGCCAGCCGCGCCGAGCACTACACGGATCCGGCGACTTATCCGGTCGTGTCGCTGGCGACTACCGGCACCCACGACACCGATACGCTGATCGAATGGTGGGCGAGTATTGATACGGACGAGCGCCGCCGCTTCGCCGAGGATTTGCACATTGCTGATCGCCTTGATTGTGGACGGACTCCGCTCAACGAAGCTTCTCTCGACGCAATTATCGAGGCGCTGTATGCGTCGCCGGCGCGCTTCGCTGTGACACCAATCCAGGATCTGTATGGCTGGGACGCCCGGATCAACTATCCGGGCTCGGTCAGCGCCGCGAATTGGACCTGGCGGTTGCCGTTCGACCTGGAACAGAGGGCGGAGCAGCCCAACAATCCCGATCGGACCGCCAGGCTGCACGCGATCTGCAGGCGCACCGGCCGCTTCCAAGCGAAGTGAGTCTCAGGCTCGCTTTCTATCCGATCAGCGATCCGGAGGTATCAAGGCCGACAGCCCGTTAGCCGTTGTTGAAAAGTCACAGCCTTCGGCGCTGTAGGACCGCTATACCGCGACCCGCCTCGGCATGATATTCAGATTTGCGTGTAGTTTCGACGAGCGGGAAGAACAGTGTACGACATCATCGTTATCGGCGGCGGGTTGGGCGGCGCCGCATTCGCCAAGGCAATGGCTGAGGGCGGGGCGCGCGTCCTGGTGCTCGAGCGCGACACTCAATTCAAGGATCGCGTGCGAGGTGAATGGATCGCTCCCTGGGGAGTAGCGGAGACTCAGAAGCTTGGTCTCTATAACGCCTTGCTGGAGCGCTGCGCCCACGAAGTCCCCTACTGGAAAGATGTTATGCAGCCCGCGCGCGATTTCAGAACGACCACCCCGCAAGGCCTGCCAGTGTTGACTGTCTACCATCCGATGATGCAGGACACGGTACTCGATTGCGCGTCTAATTCGGGCGCGGAGGTCTGGCGGGGCGCGACCGTTCGCGGCCTGAAGCCTGGCTCTCAGCCGTTGGCGATCGTCGAACATGAGAGCAGAAGCAGCGAATTAACTGCGCGACTCGTCGTGTGCGCGGACGGACGTAATTCCACCTGCCGTGCCTGGGGCGGCTTTGCAACGATTCGGGGCACGCAAAAATTGCTCGGTGCCGGGATATTACTCGAGAACCTCTCCATAGATGATGATGCCACCCACAATGCGCTAAATCCGTTTGTCCCTCGTTGGGCGTTGCTGGTACCGCAAGGGAAAGGACGAGCGCGCGCTTACTGTTTCTATCGAAGCGATGTTGAGCGGCTACAGGGAGCTGACGACACGGTCCGCTTTATCGAAGAGAGCATAAAGAGCGGATTGCCCGTCGATATGTATGCTGGTGCGAAACCCGCGGGTCCGCTGGCCAGCTTCGACATGACCGAGACCTGGGTGGATCATCCATATCGCAGCGGCGTTGTTCTACTCGGCGACGCGGCCGGTGCCAGCGATCCCAGTTGGGGGCAAGGATTGAGTCTAACGCTTCGTGATGCCCGGATACTGGCTGAGAATTTACTCTCCAGCGATGACTGGGACGCCGCAGCCCATGCTTACGCCGCCGCCCATGACAGGTACTTTAGTGTAGAACGGATTGTCGGGCAGTGGGCGTTCGACCTGTTTTTTGCCGGAGATGTCGAGGCGGATACACGCAGGGCGCGCGCTCTCCCTCTTCTA
>DATEGX010000236.1:0-6137 GCA_035279875.1 Binataceae bacterium (SeqCode) | reverse complement strand
TTCCGGCGATTCCCATCCGCCACGCGCAGCGAGCCACAGGGGTGAGGTGAAGTGATGCAGCGTCACCACCGCGGCGAGCCCGTGCTCCCGGCACGCCGCGAGCATTCGGCGATAGTGCTCGAGTTGCGCGAGAGAGAATTCGCCCTCTTGCGGTTCGATTCGCGCCCACTCCACCGAGAAGCGGTACGCGTTGAGCCCCAGCGCCGCCATCAACTTCATGTCATCCGAATAGCGATGGTAGTGGTCGCAGGCGTCGCCGGAAGGCTCGACGTAGATCGTTCCGTCGACGTGCTCGAGCAGCCAGGAATCGCAATTTGTATTTCCTCCTTCGACCTGATGCGCGGCGGTGGCGGCACCCCATAGGAAGCCCGGAGGAAATTTCATCGATTATTCAGCGCCTGCGGGCACTTGCCAGCGATGCTGAGCATCGTTGGGGTTTTCGCGTTCGCCGGATGCCCGCCGGTCCATCACCGCCTGAAAGATATCCGGCATTTCGAAGACCGCGCGATTTTCCACTGCCCGGACATTGCTGCGTAAACGCTCCAGCGCCTCGCGATCCACGATTAGCTCGACCGCCTTTGCTATATCCGCAAACGAATGAAGTACAAGTCCCACGCGATGTTCGACTATCCAGTCCGTGTTATATCGCTCGTGCACCATGGTGGAAGCGCTGCGCTCGACGATCAGCGGCAAGCCGCTCACGAGGGCTTCGCTGATGCTTCCCGGTCCAGGCTTCCCGACGAAGAAGTCAGCCAGCTTCATCAGTCGAGGAATTTCACGGCTGAAACCCACGACGCAATGCGGAAACGGCAAGCGCATTTCCAGCAAACGCTTACGCAACTCATCGTTGTGACCGCAAACGAACAGTAGTTGGGCTTGAATCCTGGCCTCGGCAATTCGCTGGGCGATCGTAAGCATCCGGCGCGATCCGAAGCCGCCGAATAGTACGATTCCCGTCGGCAAGTCGGGACGCAGCCCCAGCAGGACGCGATCCTGCTCGCGAGGAGTCTCTGGCCGCGCATAAAACTCAGGGTTTACGACCATCCCGGAAGTTCTGAATATATGCTGCTCAGGATAACCCATCATCAACGCCTGTTGATGCGCCTTGGCGGTGCCGCAGACGATATCCTGTGGTTGCGATTCCATCCAAAAATGCGGCGGATAGTCCGCGAGATCGGTCATGACGGTAATCATGGGAGTTGACGGCCGTGATCTACTCAAGTCGGCCAGCCTGAGCCCTTCAAAAATCGCGCGATTGAAGTGCGGAATGAGTGAGACGACGAGGTCGCTGGGTTGCTGCCAATAGCGCGCGAGCGCCCTCACCAGCGCCGCGTGTCTCTGCCGGATCAGCAGATGCATTAGCGGGAGCATCGCAGCGACGCTAACCGTGAGATTATACTTGAGCATTGTGTTGTAGATATTCTCAATCCGCACACCGCTGAGACGATGAACGAAGTCTGCCGGTTCCAGTAAATCGCGCAGATTGATCACTCGGACGCGCCAATTGTTCCGCTGTCTTTCCAACACCGATTTCAACGCCGACGCGGCGGCGCGATGCCCGCCACCAGCATCGAAGTAGATAAGCTCAATCAAAGGCTCTTGAAATGATCTTCTCGACTGCGCTTCGAAGCTCATGACATCTCTTGCGCCGCTAACTGCGACTCGCCTCCTCGGGCAGGATCGGGAATCCATCTCAACAGCCGGAGCGTACCGTCCGCCCGTTCCGCCAGCGCTGTACAATTGAGCACCCAGTCGCCGTCGTTCAGGTACCAGATGGAATCGATTAATCGCTGTTCCGCGCGATGCGTATGGCCACAAATGATACCGTCGGCCTTCTTCGCCATGACGGCCCGAAGAAGCGCCTGTTCATCCAAGTCACTGGCGGCAAGAAGACCGACAGCTTTCTTGACCGGGCGTTTAAGATAACCCGACAAGGAACGTTCGCTCAGGTTGAAGCGCTCGCGGCTATGCCATTCGTTTATCCTGAGCGCGACCGTGTAAGCCTGGCTGCCGATCATCGATAGCCAGTTGGCTGATCGGCGGACTATGTCGAACTGATGGCCGTGCGTAACCAACATCCGGCTGCCGTCGGCAGTCCGATGAATCAGTTCCTGCTGTATTGCGATCTCACCGAACAGCAGCCGGACCAGGTCCAGATTGCCCTCGTCGTGATTGCCCGGGATAAAAACGACTCTCGCGCCTTCCCGCATCCAGCGGACGATCTCGAGAGCGGCGTCATTCTGCTGGGCGTTCCAGTACCATGAGCGGCCGAGGTTCCAGCCATCGACAATGTCCCCAACCAGATAAAGGTACTCCGCGCGATGATGTCGCAAAAAATCCAGCAGAGCGTCGGCCTTGCAGGCACGCGTCCCGAGATGGAGATCTGATATCCAGATTGAGCGGTAGCGAATAACAGGCGCCGCCACTTTTGTGGCGCACAGGCTGGATTGACCGATCTGTTCGGCGTGACTCACGTCGCTCGACCGGTTGTATTCAACCCGCGCATGACCCTCCCCATCACCGGACAGAGTTCCGCCGGTTCGATTCTGGTCAGATTCAACCACGGGAATCGAGGCGAAACTGTGACGACACGTTTAATCTTGGGAAAGCAACATGTGAAGAACTGACTGGCTAATTCGTGCGTACGAACTAGCCAAATGTGGCTTTCAGCTTTCGAAACCGGGCGCGATGCTCAAAGCCATTGATGTGAGGTTGTTGGATGTAGCTTTTCAGCGATTATGGACGCCGAGCCATTTGCGGCGATCCTTGATGATCGGCCGGCGGGTGATCAGTAACGAGTAAGCGTCATCGAGGCTCATGCCCCGGCGTGTCCTGAGGAACCAGGCAACCGTCAGCGGCGCCCGTTCGCAGCCCTCTTCGCAATGCACCAGCACCCGCATTTTGCGTGCGAGCGCCGCGTCGATCAGCGCGGCGGTAGTATCGAGCGTGGCTTTGCCGTTGCCGAGGAACGGAATGCGGATAGTGCGCCGCACCTGCCCGGGCATATCCTCCGGCAGGACGCTGATAATCATGCCGTCGAAACGCGCGGCGTCTTGTAAATCACCGACGAACAGGTTCGGGATTATTTCTGTTGCGCCCCAGGCCTCCACCAATTGCCTTATCGCCTCCGGGTTAGATTATCTGGGTGCGCCCAACGCCGTGTCGATGACTCGAACTTGTGTCGTGGGAACTTATGGCGCACCCTTGAAATAGCCATATGCTCCGGAGCCATCGACAAGATGTCCGACCGCGAAGCGTTGATCGAAGCTAACCAGGCCTTTTACAAGGCGTTCGAGACTCTCGACGTCGACCAGATGCAATTGCTCTGGCTCCGGGATTCCAAAATCGTCTGTATCCATCCTGGTTGGCGCAAGCTCGTCGGATGGGGCCCGATTATGAATAGCTGGGAACGGATTTTCGACAGCGTCTTCGAGATGCGCTTCGAAGTGCGCGACGTTCATGTCGTCGCATCCGGAGATTTAGGCGTCGTGGTCACGGAGGAGAATCTCACCCAGCGCGGCTACGACGGTGCCAGCCGATCTCTGGTGCTGGCCACCAACGTCTACGAACGGGTCGGCAACAAATGGCTAATGGTGCTGCACCACGGCTCGCCGGTAATGCAACCTCCAGACGACGAGCCGCCAATGCAGTGAAAGACGGCGGCACGCCTAACTGACACCGAAGATGCCGTATTTTACGGCGCTCGTCGATTTTCCACCGCTCAGTTTTCCATCATCGCGCGCACCAGGATTGCCGCCAATTCCGGGCGCGTGAACTCAGGCGGTGGTGATTCGCCGCGACGCAGCATCTCGCGCACCTTGGTACCCGAAAGCAGCAGCCGGTCGCTATCCGCGTGCGGGCAGGTCTTGAACGAAGCCATCGAGGCGCACTTGGCGCAGTAGAAGGTGTTCTCAAAAGTCAGGGGCGTGATGCCGATTTCGGCCGGGGCAAACCGCTCAAAGATTTTCTGCGCGTCGTAGGTACCATAATAATTGCCGACCCCGGCGTGGTCGCGGCCGACGATAAAGTGGGTGCAACCGTAGTTGCGCCGCACGATCGCGTGCAGGATCGCCTCGCGCGGGCCCCCGTAACGCATATGCGCCGGCATCACTGCGAGCATCGCGCGCCCCTTCGGATAGTACAGTTCGAGCAAGACCTTGTAGGTCTCCATGCGCACGGCAGCCGGCACGTCGTCGCCCTTGGTCTCGCCGACCAGCGGATGGAGCAGCAGACCGTCGCAGATTTCAAGGGCGGCCTTCTGGATATATTCGTGTGCGCGATGGGTTGGATTGCGCGTCTGGAAGGCGACGATCTTCTTCCATCCGTTCTCGCGAAAACGGGCGCGGGTCTGGCGCGGCTCACGGGGAAATTCGAGGAATGTGCGGCCCGGAACCTCCTCGAGCAGGGTAACCCGCCCGCCAAGGCACCAAGGCGGCATCGACATCACGTTTTTCGCGCCCGGATGCGCCTCGTCGGCCGTGCCGAATATCGCCTCGGCCTCGAGTTTGCGGTCGACGCGGTAGACTTCAGGCAGCTTTAGCACGGCCAGGCGCGCTCCGCTGTCGGCCACCAAGGCGATGTCCTGACCCGGACCTGCTTGCCTGGCGGAGGCTTCGTCGACGCCCAAGGTTATTGGAATCGACCACGGCACGCCGGACGCAAGTCTCATTTCGTCGCGGCTGCGAGTATAGTCCGCCTCGCTCATGAAGCCGGTGAGCGGAGAAAAGGCGCCGCTGGCGAGCATTTCGAGATCGGCGAGGTCGCGCGCATTGAGCGCCACCGCGGGCAGCTTTTCGGCGTAGGAGCGCAGGCGGTCACGGTTGGGCGCGGGTGCCTTCAGGTCAACGAGGTCGCCGCCGCCGTGAGGGGAGATCGCATCGCCGTCCTGCGCGCTCATCGATTGCCTCCCCGGGCGTAAATCAGGCCGGATTGCTCGAGCGCGCCCAGCAAGCGATGTAAGCTCTCATTTTGCGACTCGCGATTGGTCTCGATCACCACTTCGGGGTTGAGTGGCTCCTCGTAAGGGTCGGAAACTCCGGTGAAGTTGGGAATTTCGCCCTTCAATGCCTTTTTGTAGAGTCCCTTGACGTCACGTTCGACCAGCGCGTCAAGCGGACATTTGACGAATACCTCGTAAAAGCGCTCGTGCTGCGCCCGTACCTCGTCGCGTATATTGCGATACGGCGATATTGCCGCGGAAATTGCTATAACACCGTTTCGCGCCAGCAGCTTGCACACATAGCCGATCCGCCGAATGTTGGTGTCCCGGTCTTCCTTGGAGAATCCCAGGCCCTTCGACAGGTTGGTCCGCACCTCGTCGCCGTCGAGCACCTCCACACGATGGCCGCGTAGGCGTAGCTCTTCTGCGACCAGATTGGCCAGAGTCGACTTGCCGGCACCCGAAAGTCCAGTGAACCAGAGGGTAAAACCTTCGCTCATTGGTCCGAAATCACGTCTCCAGAAAATTAGATTACTTTTCGAGTCTCATAAGTTATAAAATGTCGCGGTTCGAAGCAATCAATACGGCCATATTGATGAGGGCTATGGCCCGTCTGAACCCCTTCAACGGCTTCCGAGCCCGATCAGCGGCCAGTAGTAATGCACCGCCAGATTGATCCCGATCCATCCGCTGAGATGCATCACGAGGCCGGGCGCGAGCAATTCGCGGGTCTTGAGAAAGCCGCCGGAATAAGCCAGAGCGTTGGCGGGGGTCCCAACTGGCAGCACGAAAGTCAGCCCGGCCGGTACGGTGACGGCCAACGCCATGACACGTGGATCGAGCCCCAAGCGATTAGCCAGTCCGAGCCCGACCGGCAGCAGCGCCGCGACCACCGCCGAATGACTTAGCGCCTCGCCGAGAATCAGCGCCCCGAGCGACAGCACCGCCACGGCCACCGTCGCGGACGCGGTCCCGCCGAGAATTTGCGCGACATAGCTCGAGGCGCCGGTCTTTTGCAATGCACTGCCCAGCGCAATCGCGCCGCCGTACATCAGGATAATGCCCCAATTGACGTATTCCTCGACCTCGTTCCACGAGAGCAGGTTGAATGCGAACAGCGCGACCACGGCAATAATCGCGATTCCGGCGAAACCCCATCGTGCGCTGCCGTAAAGCCAGGCGATTACCGTCAACCCCA
>DATEGX010000235.1:0-6903 GCA_035279875.1 Binataceae bacterium (SeqCode) | reverse complement strand
CCAATGGTGGATGCCCGAACTACGCGTAATCCTGAGCGCCGATCGGGTCGACCAGGCAAGTTCGGCCCTGATGCGGGGCACCCCCGTCGGAGCGCTGGATGGCGAGCGGATCGATGATCCGGAAACGCGCGCATACCTGTGCGGTCCTCCGCCGATGATCGAGGCTGCCCGGCGCCGCTTACTCGAACTGGGTGTTAAATCCGAGCACATCTACGCCGAACAATTCGTTGCCAGTTCGCTAGAAAATCCGATTGCGACGGCAGCCGGCGCACGGTCCGCGGGAGGACTCCGCGATGGCTAGTGATACCGTCCAGGTTCCATTCGCAGCCAATCAGCAGCGCTGGTACGACGACGCGTGCGCACGGCTCGACCCCGAGCGTCTCAAACGGCTTCTGTTGCAGCTGGTCGATATTCCCAGCCCGACCGGCGGCGAACGGCGCGCCAGCGAATTTATCGCCGAATACCTGGGCACGCGGCTTGCCGGGGCAGCGCTTTACCAGCCGATTAGTGACGCGACCGGAAACGCGGTCGGTGAAATTCGCGGGCAGGGCGGGGGCGCGACATTGCTGCTCTACGCGCCCATCGATACGCACATCGAGGGTGATCCGGAACGGGATTTGCCATGGGCGGGACCGATTCTGCGCGCCGATATGATTCCCAGGGGTTATGCCGAGGGCGAAATGGTGTTCGGGCTGGGCGCCGCCAATCCGAAGTGTATGGTCGCGACGCTGGCGGAAATCGCCACCGCCCTCCATGAAGCCCAGGTTCCGCTCACCGGCGACCTCGTTGTTGGCTTCGCTGGCGGGGGAATGCCTGTGAACGCCGCCGAGCACGGCAATTACGGTATGAGCGACGGCGTCTATCATCTGCTGACTCGCGGCGTGGCTCCCGACTTCGCGATCATCATGAAACCGGTATGGCGAGTGTACGCCGAGGAGCCTGGCATGTGCTGGTTCAAAGTCAGCGTGCGCGGCACCCTTGGATATGCCGGGATACCGCGCGGAACCCCGGGCTATCGAGATTCGATCGTTGCGGCCGCGGAGATAATCAAGGAAATTGACGCTTGGATTCCCGTCTATACAGCTCGTAACACGTCCGGCGAAATCGCGCCCGAAGGCCACATCGCGGCAGTACGTGCGGGATGGCCGGAGCGGCCGGCCTTTCCTTCGGCAACCACCGAAATCTATCTCGACATCCGCTGCAATCCGAGGACTTCGCCCGCCGAAGTGAAATCCCAGTTCGCCGAGGCTATGCGCGCAATCGGCGCGCGCCATCCGTCGTTCGAAGTCGACTGGACGATGTTCGGAGCCAGCCCAGGCGGCGCCACCGATCAGAACAACTGGATTATTCAGTCCGCGCGGCGTGGATGGGAGCATGTCCAGCAGCGGCCTCATGGCGAGCCGCCCAAGCTCGGCGGTCAGACCGATGGGGCTTTGATACGCCGGCTTGGCATCCCGTGCGCGCGCATCGGCTTCCCATGGCCGCCGCGCAATTGTCCCGACGAGTTCAAGCAGGGGCTGGGCGGAATGGGCGTCGCATGGATTCCTGATTTGGTGAAATCGGCGCGTGCGATCATGTATGCGGTAATCGACACGCTCACGCGCTCGCGCACGGAACTGGGCCTATAGCAAAGGAGAGCGCGAACTCAGATAACCTGCTTTCCACGCAACTCGCTGATGCGTGCCTCATCGTAGCCCAGCAACCGCTTCAGCACGCTCTCAGTATGCTCGCCGAGGCGTGGTGCGTGCGTGTTGGGTGCGCCGCCAACGCCGGCGGTCTTCAGCGGCGAGCCTGGTACGACCAGCCCGCCAAAATCAGGATGGTCGGCGCTGAGAATCATCTCGCGCCCGCGCAGATGCGGATTTGACGCGACCTCGGCGACGGTTGCGATTGGCGCCGATGGCACGTTCGCATCCTGCAGTCGCGCGAGCCAATGAGAGCGCTCTTTTGTTCCAAAATGACTTGCGAGGATCGACTCAAGCGCGCCGTGATTCGCGGTGCGATCGGCATTGGTGGCGAAGCGCGGGTCGCTCTTCAGCTCGCTGGCGCCGATTGCGTCGCAAAAGCGTTGCCAGATCGCTTCGTTGCCGCAACCCGCGACAAAATAGCCGTCGGCCGCGCGAAATTGCTGGAACGGCGTGATCGATGGATGGCGTGAGCCAATCGGTCGGGGAACTATCCCGGTAGTGGAAAAGCGCGCGAGCGCGTCCTCGAGCCAGGCCACCTGGCAATCAAGCATCGCGATATCCAGATGCTGTCCGACGCCGGTTTGTTCGCGGGCCCGCAGGGCCGCGAGCACCGCGACGAGACCATAGAGCGCCGCTGCGAGATCGCCGATCGAGACACCGCATCGAGTCGGCTCACCGTCCGGCGCTCCGGTGATGCTCATGGTACCGCCCAGCGCCTGTGCCACGATGTCGTAGGCTGGTGCCGCAGACATCGGGCCAGTCTGGCCGAAGCCGGAAATTGAACAGAGTATTATACGAGGGTTAACCTCGTGCAGCCGTGGGTAACCAAGGTTGAAGCGCTCCATCGTGCCGGGCGAGAAATTTTCGACCACCACGTCCACATGACCCGCGAGCGCGAGGAGAATTTCCGCTCCCTCGGCCTTGCGCAAATCGAGCGTGACGCTCTGCTTGCCACGATTGATACTATAGAAGTAGCCGGAGTCGTCGGAGTTCGGAATGCGCGGCGGGTAGCCACGTGAATCGTCGCCGCGTCCGGGGACTTCGATCTTGATAACTTCGGCGCCGAGGTCGGCCAGGTTCATCGTACAAAACGGGCCGGCCAGCACCCGGCTCAGGTCCAGGACGCGAACACCCGCCAGCGGCTTCTGAGCGATCATCGTAATCAGTCCCTAACCCTTTTCGCGCCTTATCCGCGCCGTCGCTGGGACATGCGGGCCTGCGCGGCGGCTCGAGCGCGCATCGCTTCGGCCGGGGTCATGATGAGCCGTGGCTGCTCCTCGCGCTTTTCCTGCTGCTCGGCGAGAATCGCGCCGAGTTGCGCGCGCATAAATAGCTGAAAAAAGCCGATACGCTTGAGGTCCGCTCCGTCGCGCAGCTTCGCAGCAGCGGCCGCGGCCCATCCAGCCTGGGTGCGTTTAGCCGTGCGAGCGAAAAAATATGCAGTGTCTTCCAAATGACGCCGCAGCCGATAAGCGGTGTCGTCTTTGAGCAACTCGCCAATTGCGTGCTCGACAACTGTCGCAACACGTTCCTCCTGCTGCATCCGGCTGAGCACGATGACGCTCTGTTGCAGGCTCGCGGCTTCGTCCGCGAACGGCTTGATCGCCTCGGCTGGAAGCTTGTAGGCGGCGACGTCCGGCTCTTTCATCAATTCCGGTGATGGCTCGGCGGCCGCCTCGGCCGCAAGTTCCTCATAGACCGGGTGACGAAAGTCGCTGTGCGGCGGTGCGATCGCGACCATTTCGGCGCGAAGCGTCAGGAAGTTGCCGACCGCCGCCCGCCGAGCCTCCGAGGTGCGACGGTAGGCTTCGCACATCATAAAGTCGGCCAGATGCCAATCCGCTTCGACTAGGGGCGAGCCGGCGCGTCGTGCGATTTCTGCTCGATCCGCGCGAAAATCCTTGCGTGAAAGCGTCTCGGCGCTGACCGTGAGCATGCCATCTCTTTCCGAAACGATGGCCCATATTCGCTTCAATCCGCCGCCCGCGCGAGATTTCACGAGCCATACGATGCGCGCGCCGTCGTCATCTGCGGGCGAAAGTAGGCCGCTTAGGCTACTATCTGCAGCTTCTGGCGCCGCGCTGACCGATTTCACCCCGACGACCGCAGGTGCCTCGATTCCGCGTTGCCGCAAGCGAAAGAGCGAGCGACGGATTTCGCGCCGCATCGCGCCAAGGGCTCCAGCTTCCATCTTTGCCAGCATCGCGGCCGATTCCTGCGAAACGATCTCGCCCAAGGTGTGAGCGACCATAATGTCGGACACGGTACCGCTATCCCGCAACGACTGGAGCTTGGCGATGGCCTCGGCGGCGGGAGCGTTCGCGTCGAAACCAAGTTCGTGTAGTCTCGAAATTGCGGGGTTGGTCTCTTTTGCGGATGCCATCAATTCGTTCCAAATCCCACCAAATCGTGCGAGCCTATTCGGCCACTGACACAAGAGTCAAGCTTGCTCTGACGCCGCACATCGGCGCCAGAGCGGCACGCCAGGTTAGTGATGCGTAATCTGGAAGCCAAGTTCAGGCTCGACGACTTAGCCGAGGCAGGTCAGCGGGCCGAAGCGATTGGCTTCAGTTTTTTCGGTCTCCTGGTCCAGCGCGATACTTTCTTCGCCGCTGCGCATGGCAAACTGAAGCTTCGGGACGAGGCCGACGGCTCATCGCTAATCCACTACCATCGTGACCACGACGGTAAGCTCGAGGTCAGCAATTACGAAATCGTTATGGTGCCTGACCCGTTCAAAATGCGCGCGCTGCTCTCCGCGGCGTTGGAGGTTATCGCCGAAGTTCGCAAAACCCGCAAGCTCTTCATGCGTGGCAACATCCGGCTCCATCTGGACGAGGTCGACAATCTGGGCAATTTCGGCGAGATCGAGGCAGTGCTCGACGATGGTGAAGACCCCGGCGACTATCGCGCCCAAGTCGCAGCGATCCTCGCAGCGCTGAGAGTCTCGAACGATCAACTCATTGAAGCCTCGTATTTCGAACTGATGCGCTTGCAGTAGGCGCGCTCGGTCTATTCGAGGGGTGCGAGTTCCAGGAATCGCATCGTTAGTTCATAAGTCAGACCCCATATGATCTGACCGCCATAGAGTATCGCCGGACGATTTGAGGTGAAGCCGTTATTGCGCCATTTGTAGGTACCGCGGTGCCCCGGATCGCGTAGCGCATCCAGCGGCACCTCGAAAATTTCCGCGACTTCCTTCGGATCCGGACGCAATTCGGGTGATCCGTCGATGACCCCGACGAACGGCGTCACCAGGATATCGGTGCTATGAGTACGGTGTCCTTCGAAAGTCCCCAACACGTTGATCAACTGCGGTGGGATACCAACTTCCTCGTGTGTTTCGCGCAGCGCGGCGGCCAGCAGATGAGGATCGCGGCGATCGAATCGGCCTCCGGGAAACGCGACCTGCCCGGGATGGCTCTTCAGGCGATCGGACCGCCGCGTGTAGAGCAGATGCATCGCGCTGCCGCGTTGCATCAAGGCGAGCAGAACGGCCGCTACTTTGCGCTCGGTTCCGGCCAAAGGTGGAGCGATCGTGTGTGGCGCGCGAAGATTGAGCCGCAGGCGTTCGATGAAGTCGCGCGGCTCCCGAAGCTCTTCGAATTCCTTCATAGCGCGTAGATAATCGTTCCCCAGGGCTTTCCGTGCAAGGCCAGTGCTGCCAAGCTGAATTCTGGCAATCCTGAAAAAATGCGATATCTAGTTGGCCGCTATCATGAAATCGTGCTCAAAGGGCGCAACCGTTGGCGCTTTGTCGATCAACTTAAGCACAATCTGCGCGCGGTTTTCGCCGATTATCGGCTTGGCACAGTACGCGGCGAAGGGCCGCGCATTATTGTTGAGTTGCCGGATGAGATAAGCGACCAGGTCGCCGCTGAGCGCGCCGCGCTACTTTTCGGTATCCAGAATTTTTCCATCAGCAGAGCGTTGCCGCTAGATATCGAAACGCTCAAGCGCGAAGCCGTCACGGTCGCGCGCGATATTCCGGCCCGCTCCTTCCGCATTTCGGCGAAACGCGCGGAGAAACGCTTCCCGCTCAATTCGATGGAGATCGATAAGATAGTCGGAGCGGAGGTCGCTGGCGCCCTGGGTCTTAGGGTCAACTTGGAAAAACCCGACTTGACTATCTCGATCGAAATCCTGGCGGACGCCGCATATCTCTCCGCCGGCAAGCTGGCCGGTGCTGGCGGCCTGCCAGTGGGCGCGACCGGCCGCGCATTGGTACTGCTTTCCGGCGGGATAGATTCGCCGGTGGCGGCCTGGCGTATGATGCGCCGCGGAATGCGCGTCGATTTTGTTCATTTTCACAGCTATCCGCTGGTTTCCGCATCCAGCCTCGAAAAGGCCACGGACCTCGCAATGCACTTGACCCGCTATGAGACCCGTTCGACCCTCATGCTAGTGCCGTTCGCTAATGCACAGCGTGAAATCGTGGCCCGCGCGCCGCGGCCATTGCGGGTGATTCTCTATCGCCGCTTCATGATGCGGATGGCGAGCGAGTTGGCGTTCAGAAACGGTGCGCAGGTGCTGGTCAGCGGCGAAAGTTTGGGCCAGGTCGCGTCACAGACGCTCGAAAATATGATGGTGATCGAACGGGCGGCAGCGATTCCGATCCTGCGGCCGCTGATCGGCATGGATAAGAATGAAATCGTCGAACAGGCGCGCCGTCTCGGAACCTTCGAAACATCGATAATCCCAGACCAGGATTGCTGTTCCTTGTTTGTTCCGGCTCATCCAGAGACCCGCGCCCGGCTGGAGGAGGTCGAGGCAGCCGAACGCCACTTCGACGTCGAAAGTATGGTGGGAGACGCTTTGCGCCGGATCGAGGTGACGCGCAACCTCTTTCCCTTGGGCAGTCTTGCCAGCGATTCAGTATCCGACTGAGAGCGTTGCGACGGCAATCGCGATGGTGGCGATTGTGACGGGCAGACCCACTCGAAGGTATTCGCCGAAGCTGATCTCGACGTGTTGTCGATGTGCTTCCTCGATAACGATCAGGTTGGCGATGGAACCGAGCACCGTAAGATTGCCCGCGAGGGTGCTAGCCCCAGCGATTACCAGGCCCGAATTGGTGGTGCCGGCCAGCGCCGGGTAGAGCGGCCGGAACAGCATTACCGCAGGCACATTGCTTACCAGATTGCCCAGGGCCGTCATCACGATTGCGAGCACCACCGGGTTGCCGAGACGTTCGGCGCCGACGGTCCTAACAATC
>DATEGX010000234.1:0-5714 GCA_035279875.1 Binataceae bacterium (SeqCode) | reverse complement strand
CGCGCTGCGGACTGATGACCATCACGCGTGGCGGCGCGGCGGGAGGATCCGCCGGCAATGATCGGTTACATGCGCCGAGCACGATTACCAGCGCCATCGAAAGAGGGATAAGAGCCGCGATCCGCTTCATTGCCGTGCCTGTCCTCGCGCGTAGAAGAGTTCGTAAATCACCGGGACCAGGATCAACGTCAACACGGTCGAGACGGCCAGCCCGCCGGCCGCCGCGCGCGCCAGCGGCGCCGACGCTTCCGAGCCAGCGCCAAGTTCCAGAGCAACCGGCATCAGCGCGACGATAGTGGCGAGCGCGGTCATTAGAATTGGCCGCAGCCGGACGCGCGCGGATTCAATCACCGCGCGGCGCAGCGGTTGGCCGCTGCGGCGTCGTTGATTGGCAAAATCGACCAGCAGGATCGAATTGGAGACGACTATTCCGACCATCATTATGATTCCCATGAACGACTCAATATTGAGCGTGGTGTTGGTTAGATAGAGCGTCCAGATAACGCCAATCATTCCCATCGGCACCGCGAACATGATGATCACTGGATCCAGGAACGAGCGAAATTGCGCGACCATCACCAGATAAAGCAGGGCCACCGCCAGTAATAGCCCGGCGCCGAAACTGGCAAACGATTTGGCCATCGTCGCCACCGAGCCGCGAATCGTGAAGCTCACATCCTTGGGCAGCGGCACATGACTGATCGCCCGGAGTACCGCCTTCTGCGCTCCGCCCATGTCCTGCGTTCGCGGCGCGACCAGCACGTCGACCACCCGTTGGATATTGTAGCGATCGGCTTCCGTGGGTGGCTCTCGCGCTCGATAGTCGCGACGTCGCGGAGCAGCAAGGCATCTTCGCGCGCGCCGCCGGTGGCCCGCCCACTGCGTACCGTAATATTCTCCAGGGTCTCGATGGAGTCGATATTCTTTTCGTAGTACTGCACCGTCAGGAAATAGTCATTGCCGTTTTTCGGGTCGATCCAAATCGAGGGCGCAATCATCTGGTTGGAGGTGAGCGCGGTGATGACGTTGCTGACCACGTCGCGTTCCGTAAGCCCCAATCGCGCCGCTCTCACTCGGTCGACCTTGATGCGCAGCGTCGGATAGTCCGACTCCTGGGGAACAAAGGTGCCCGCGACCTGTGGCAGGCCGTCGGTCACCTCCCGCACTGCGCGCGCCGCGACAAACAGGTCGTGATACGAGGGTCCGCTTAACTGCACATCGATGGGCGCCGCCTGGCCATAGTTCAATACCGAGTCGATGATGCTGCCCGATGAAAAGAACGTCCGCACCTGAGGCAGGCCGGCCGATAGCGCCTGCTTCAGCGAGTCCATGTAGCGGAAGGTCGAGACCCGATGGTTGGGCTTCAGCGCTACCATCATAAAACCCGAATCGCTCGCCGCGTTGGGCGAATAGATAGAAGAGAAGCCGGGTGCCAGGCCGATGTTCGAGACCACCGTCGAGAGATCGCTCGCCGGGATGACCCGCCGCACCGTGTCTTCCATGCTGGCGGTCAGATGCTCGCTGTCTTCAATCCGCGTTCCGAGCGGTGCTCTGTAGTCGATGATGAACTGACCGCTGTCGGTGCGCGGGAAAAGCTCCGTGCCGAGCTGTGGATAGACCGCGAGACTTGCAACGAACAACAGCGTGAGCGAACCGATAATCGCGAACTTGTGGTCGAGCAGTCGTTCCAGCCAGCGTTCGTAGTGCAGCGCGAAACGGTCGTAGACGCGGATGAAAGCTTGAAGCGGGCCGCCGCCAACTCCCTCCTCCATAGCGCGCGCGCTATCGGCCGTGAGAAAGCGCGCACAATAGATCGGGATTACGGTCATCGCGACCACATAAGAAGCGACCATCGCCAGCGCCACGGCCAAGGCCAATGCCCCGAACAGGTACTTCGCGACGCCGAAGAGAAACATCACAGGAACGAACACGATGATGGTGGTGATGGTCGAGGCCAGTACCGGCAGATCGACTTCGTCGGCTCCGCTGCGAGCGGCAATCTCGAGCGGCTCACCTTCTTCGAGATGCCGGCTGATGTTTTCGAGTACCACCACCGAGTTATCAACCAGGCGCCCGATCGCCAGCGCGAAGCCGCCCAAGGTCATGATGTTGATGGTCGATCCGCCGAGCCACATCGCGAAAGCCGCCGCGAGTATCGACAGCGGAATCGAGAGAAATATCGCGATGGTCGAGCTGAAGCTGCCGAGAAAAATCAGGATGGTCAACGAGGCCAACAGGGCGCCGCTGACCGCTTCGTGCTCGAGGCTTTCCACCGCCTCGCGCACGTAGGTCGACTGATCGAAGATCGCTTGCAACTTCATGCCCGCGGGCATGCCGACCAGCTTCGGCAACAACTGCTTGATGCCGTCGACGATTGCGATAGTGTTCGCGCCGCTCTGCTTGAGGACTGGAATGTAGACCGAGCGCTGGCCGTTGATGCGCACGATATTCTGTTGGATCTGGGCGCTATCTTCGGCGTGGCCGAGGTCGCCGACGAATACCGGGGCCTGATCCCGGCCAATCTTGACCGGCACGTTGTTGATATCGCTCGGATTTTCGATGAGGCTGTTGGTGTAAATGAAGTAGTCAGTCGTCCCGATCTTCGCGTCGCCCGCGGGAATGATCAGGTTGGAGCTGTTGAGCGCATGCACCACGTCCATCAGCGTGAGTCCGCGCGCCTGCAGTGCGTCGCGATTGACGTAGACCATAATCTGGCGGTACTTGCCGCCAAACGGCGGCGGCACTGACGCGCCCGAAACGGTCGCCAACTGGTTGCGGATATTGTACTGGGCCTGGTCGCGCAGTTGGGCCTGGTCGAACCCGTGTCCGGCAACCGTCACCAGCGTCACCGGCAACGATGATGCTCCTGACTTCAGAATAAGCGGAGGAAGCGTGCCGGGCGGCAAATGACGCAGGTCGGCCATCGCGAGGTTACCCAACCCCGCTGCTGCCGCGTCCAGTTGTACCCCCGGATGAAAGAACACCTTGATGATGCTCACCCCGGGCAGCGAGCGCGATTCGATGTGCTCGATGCCGCTGCCCAAAGTGAAAAAACGTTCGAAGCGGGTAGTGATATCGCGCTCCATTTCCAGGGGCGGCATCCCGGGGTAGAAGGTAGCCACTACCACCACCGGGATATGGAGGTCGGGAAAAACGTCGACCGGCATTTGTACAAATGCGGTCGTCCCCAAAAGCGCAATTATCAGTGCAGCGACGATAATCGTATGCGGGTTACGGAGTGAAAAACCGGCCATCAGCGGAAATCCTTAGGGCGCAATCGTATTGCGAAGTCCTGAGGGTCTCGATTGCATTACTGTTAAATTCACAAGCTATTAGCGATTGGGTCGCCGCAATTTACGGCCAAAGCTTTGACCAACCACAAGGTGATTCGGTCTTCGGTCGTCTTCATAGAACCTCGAAAGGCTTCTTCCCTAATCGAATGTTCTAGTTGTCGACTGTCCTCTCGCCCGGAGCGGCCCGGCTCCGTACTATCCGGCCGTCGCCGCTCGACCGGCCTATTCGACTGCGGAAAAATACGGCTCGGCAGCTTCGATGACTCCACGCCCAACGCCGCAAAGGCGTCACTTCGTGAAGATCGTGATGATCAGCCGCAGATTTTGACGGGGAGCAGTGGGTCCGGGCTACCCGAGCTGGATAACCCGAGCTTCAAGCGTAACAGCAGACGCGTGATTGGAAGTTGTGGAGTTCTAACGAAACCTTGCAGTGGCCGAGGGGCATCCTCTAAGGCGACGAATGCAAACCTCAGAGTGGCGGGATGAACGCGCTCTATTTCATAGACCTTCGATTGTTCCAGGAAGGTATGGCGTTCGACTGAGCGGCGCGCTTCGTGCGTGCGAAAATGGACGCCGGCGCGGTGGCTCCGCGCAAGCGGTAACACCACCAATATCAAGGCGACGATGATGCAGCTTGCCATCTTCATGGCCGACGCCGATCCTCGCAGCCCATTCTGAGCCCACGACCGCATTATACGGCGATTAGAATACCGGCGCGTCGAACAACTCTCAAGCGTTGCTTTTTATTCCCGGATTTCGTTCGGTGGAGCGGGCGGCGGACAGTGGGCCGAATTTGGTCCCGCGTTAATTGCCGGCCGAGGCTGCGATGAACGTCGGGGCGCGCCCAGACATGCGCGTCAGTGCCGTCGGCCTCGCGCATCCCAATAGATGTTCGTCATCAAAGAATCCGCGCGATTTCCTCGAAGCTTAGCCGTGGGCCGCGAGGGAATAATTTTGTCGGGTCGCCGTGACCGATATTGACCAGGAAGTTGGATTTCACCGACGTGCCCGAGAAAAACTCGGCATCGACTTTCGCATTGTCGAACCCCGACATCGGGCCAATGTCGAGACCTAGCGATCGCAGGGCCAAAAGGAAGTAGGCGCCTTGCAATGAGCTGTTGCGAAACGCGGTTTCCTTGATGAGATCGGGCTTGTCGACGAAGACCTTGCGCATGTCCGAGCGCGGAAATAGCCGCGGCAGCGCGTCATGGAACTCCAGGTCGTAGCCGACGATCGCGGTTGCCGGCGCCGCCATGGTTTTTTCGACGTTGCCCGGCACCAAGGCCGGGCGCAGGCGCTCCTTGGCCGCTTTGCTGCGCACGAAGACAATCCGCATCGCCATGCAATTAGCGCTCGTCGGGCCCATCTTCGCGAGCTCAACCGCCTCGCGCAGAAGTTCATCAGAGACTGGAACATCCAGCCATGCGATGTGGGTTCTCGCCTCGCGAAAAATCTGATCGAGGCCATGGTCGTCAAGACGCTTACGCCCGATCACAAGACTTGCCCGGCCATGCCCGATTATCTGTCCCAAGAGCATGATCCTGGCGTCAGCCCGCAAATCGTGGTTCGGGTTTGCCCTTAACACCCAATCCTCGAATGGCGAACAGGGCGCCACCCTCGGGACCAGGCTCCATCCCGAGAATGCTCATACCGATCGAGGTTGCGTAGAGCACATCGAGATTATCGCCTCCGAACATCACGCTCGTGACGATGGGCGCGGGCACCTCGACCGTGCGTGATACTGAGCCGTCTGGCTTGAAACAGACCAACTTCCCGCCACCCGCGATCGCGGACCATAGATTGCCCTCGGCATCGACGGTCGCGCCGTCGGGCACTCCGCCGAGCCCCTTGATCGCGGCAAACTCGCGCTTGTTCGAAGCCGTTCCACTAGCGAGATCGTAGTCGTAGGCCGAGATCGTCCTGCTGATGCTGTCGGAGCAATAGAACGTTCGATTATCCGGACTAAAGCACGGGCCGTTGGTGCATCCGATGGCGGGTTCGAGCACCCTGCACTCCAGTGAACTATCAAGGCTATATATCGAGCCGATAGCGTTGGCGAATTTCGCATCCATCGTGCCCGCGATGAACCTGCCACGCGCGTCGGTTTTACCGTCGTTGAAGTTGGTTCCGGACTTCGCGACGGTACCATTGGTCACTGGCGTGGCATTGCCCGAGGCGAAATCGAAGAAATAGAAGCCGTCGCTCATCGCGCAGACAGCGCCGCCATTTTTGCGCAACGCGAACGAGCCGATCTGCTTAGGCAACTTCCACGACTTGATTTCGTTGGCCCTCGGGTCGAGGCGATAAATCGCCGGGACCTGGCCGTCGATCCAGTAGAGCGCCTTTTCGTCGACGTCCCATACTGGACCCTCGCCCAGCTGGTTTTTCACTCCGTTAATACGTTCAATTGTGATCGCCATG
>DATEGX010000233.1:0-4321 GCA_035279875.1 Binataceae bacterium (SeqCode) | reverse complement strand
CGCCTTCTGTTACCTTTTGTCGCGCGCGGGCGCAAGGTGATCGACGTCGGGTGCGGGTCGGGGATTCTTGGGATTGCGGCGGGGCTTCGCGGTGCGAAGGTGTATGCGTGCGACATGGATCCGGTTGCCGTCGCCGCCGCGCGCGCGAATTTCCGGGCGAACGGTGTGCGTTCGGTGTCGCTTCGGCGCTACGCCGGAGTGCCTTCTGCCTTTGGGCGAGCTTCGGTTGTGGCAGCGAATATCACGGCGGATGTGCTCGTGCGCTTAGCTCGGCCTTTGGCGCTTAGCGTCGCGAAGGGCGGCACGCTCGTGACGAGCGGCGTGAACAAACGCGGACGGGCGGACGTGTTGGCGGCGTTCGCCTGCGAGGGATTGCGGTTGGTTGCGGAACGGCGCGCGGGCGAATGGTTCGCGTTCGCGCACCGGAAACCGTAGATCATGGCGTTTCCGCGGTACTTCACCGACGCCGAGGTGTCGGCCGGTATGATCGTCGCGCTCGATGCGGTGGATGCTCACCACGCAGCCAACGTGCTTCGCTGCAAGGTTGGTGATCCTTTGACATTGGTGTCGTCCGGAGTTGCGTGGGATGCGGAGGTCGCTTCAGCTAGTAAGAAGGGGGTTGACGTCCGCGCTGTGCGGACATCGGACGATCAGGGCGGCGAACTGCCGTCGCCGGTGGTTGTCTTGCAAGCGCTGACGAAGGGCGCGAAGTTCGACGAGGTTGTTGAGAAGACGGTTGAACTCGGAGTGGCGCGGATCGTGCCGGTGATTTGCGCGCGCAGCGAGGCCGAGGGCAATCCGCACAAGCTCGAGCGGTGGCAGCGTGTTGTTCGCGCCGCGGCGATGCAGTCTCGCCGTCGAATGGTACCAGTTGTCGAACCTGCGATGGGTTGGGCGGACGCGCTCGCGCGGTTTGCGCCTGGGTCATTTGCGCTCGTCGCGTTCGAAGGGGCTCCGGCAAGGTCGCTTGGCAACGCGATGCAGTCGTATCGCGCGGGATCACCTGTGGTGATCGCGATCGGCCCCGAAGGTGGATTGGAGGTTGGCGAAGTGGAGACCGCGCATGGGCTCGATGCGCACGTCGTGTCGCTCGGTCCGACGATTTTGCGAACAGAGACCGCCGCGCCGGCGCTGCTCGCCGCGTTGGCTTCGAGCGCGGGTTGGTGGTGATTGCTTAGTCTGCTCATTTTAGCGCCTTCGAGCGCAACAGACTCAATAAATCATGCGCTGAGATCGTGAGCGATAAAAGAGAAACAACCGCAAGCGCGAGAAGCGTCCAGACGAAGAAAAAAGCGCCGCTCAACTTGCCGATCTCGATGCCGGCGAGGCCCCCGGTACCGGTTAGGTGAATCAAGAAAATGCCTAGCCCGAGCAGAGATCCGATCAGCATGATAATATACCCCGCTCGGCGTTCGGACAGCATCAGTGTTCCGTACAGCCAAACAGCAAGAATGGCTACCACCACGAGGCTTAACGTCATGCCTTTGTCCGACCCATATACGATGTCATCAACTAGGTGAAATGAAGCAAGAAGGATCGCGAGCAGCGACGTTACCAGCAATACGATATTTCGCTTCATGCAGGAATCTTTCTTAACCGGAATTCCCCGAAATGACGCGAGATCGTTCGACGCCAGCTTGTCGCCTCCCCGGCCAAGAGGCGAAGCCGGGTGCTCTGGTGGCGGGATCCCGACCCAACGGCCCGTCGCGCGCCGTTGGCGGCTGCTGAGTCCGTTTCCGCACCCACGAAGGCACAAATCGTATGCGATATACCAAACTCTACACCGATCTTGCAGCATGGTGGCCGTTGTTCTCCGCGCCCGAAGATTATGCGGAGGAAGCCGCTTGGATTTTGGACGCGTTCAAAGAATCGCTCGGGCGAATTCCCGCGACAGTTCTCGAACTGGGGTCGGGCGGTGGGAATACCGCTTCACATTTGCGGCGTCACACCAAGATGACGCTGGTAGATCTGAACGAAGCGATGGTCGAGGTGAGTAGGCGTCTCAATCCTGATTGCGAGAATCTGGCTGGAGACATGCGGACCGTGCGCCTCGGCAAGAAGTTCGAGGGCGTGCTCATCCACGATGCGATCATGTATATGACCAACAAGCGCGATCTAGAGGCTGCGATTGCGACGGCGCGGGCGCACGTAGCGACCGATGGAGTGGCAATCGTAGTGCCCGATTGTGTCGCCGAAACTTTCGAAGCGAGCGTCGAATCGGGCGGACATGATGCGGCTGACGGCAGCGGGCGCGGCGTTCGCTATCTCGAGTGGACGCATGCGCCGTCCCCCGATGGCGTGACGTTCGCGGTGGATTTCGCGCTCCTGCTGCGCGACTCGGATGGTTCCGTCGAAGCGCATCACGATCGGCACATCAACGGATTATTTCCTCGGGCGGTGTGGCACGCGGTGTTTGCGCGCGCGGGATTCGCTCCGCCGACGGTGCGGGTAGATCCGTGGGGTCGGGAGGTTTTTGTCGCGCGACCGGTCTAGGCCAGTTCAAGATCGACGCTGCAAACTTCAAGAGTGCCGCCTGGTCCATGGTCACGGACAATTTCAACAAGCGATTCAAACACCGTCTGTCCAACATTCTGTCGCGCCAGGTCGAGTGTCCGTTTTACGGACTCGACACTCTTAGGATGGCAACGTCGAAGGGCATTTTCTAGGTGACGAACCGTCTCCGGATACCCAAGAGTTTCTCGAGATCGCTGCGAATTTCTCCATCGCAGCAGAAAGCCGCATTCCGGGGTCCCGAAACCGCCGCATAAAATATCGTTGAAAGCGTCAAAATTGCGACCCCACTGCGTTCCTGGAATAAGCTGACTGGAGATCTCATCCCAAAAACCCTCGAGGGTGTCGAAGCGGGCCGTCGATCTCGATTGTGGGTTTTGTGGTCATCGAATTCCTTTCGGATCGGCGAGCTATAGCTCGCCGCTTCATGAGGCTTAATCTCTTCGACGGCGAGGTACTCTCCGCGAGGGTTCGGCAATTTTTGTATCTCCGGCCGGACTCGCCAATTGTCGTTCGAGATCGGCGAACGCATCAACCACTTCCGTCGCTTCAAAAACACGGTTACGTCGCACGTCACTTGTGCGCGGTCTAAGAATTCCGATATCGACCAACCGGGCTACAGCTTCATTTGTGGCCTGGTCAGATCTGCCGAGCATTTTTGCGGCGCTTTGGACGGTCAAGATGGGTACACCCGGAAGCGTCTCTAGAAGTAGGTCGACTGCGGATTTCAACCTCACCTTGGTCAGTCGCACCCGCCAAGCTCTTTGCAGCGCTTCGATTCGAGCTTCGAATTGACTTGCGTCATTTACCGCTCGGTGTGCTGCGCTCACGAAGATACTTACCCACGTGTTTACGCCGTCGGCCGCGACTTCTGACTTTGCCGGCCCCACATACCTTGTCGCGGTCAAGCCCATTACGTAGTCCTTCGCGCGGGTGGCCAAGATAAGGGATATTGGCGCAAGCGTTCGCACCGCAAGTCCGCGACGTCTGAGAATCATGTGGATAAGCGCTCGCCCTACGCGCCCGTTGCCATCGACGAATGGGTGGATCGTCTCAAACTGAGCATGCGCGATGGCTGCTTGTGCCAGAGCCGGCAGATCACCAGCGTTTGAGAAATCGCACAAATCCTTCAGGAGAGATTGCACATGTTCGGGGGGCGGGGGCACAAATTCGGCATTACAAGGATTGTAGCTGTTGCCACCAATCCAATTTTGCGTCGTACGGACGACTCCGCCATGCCGAGCAAGCCGTGTCGGAGCCAACAGTTGTTTGTGGACGTGTGTGAGGAGAGAGACGGTTATCGTTTTCCCTGTGCGTATTTGATCGAGCGCGTAGGTCATCGCATCGATGTTCGCAAGGACCTCCAAAGCCGTAACGTCGCGTGGAACTTCACCGATTTGCCGCGCTATATCAGCGCGAAGAAGCCGGCGGGGGCCAACCTCGAGGCCTTCAATGCGAGATGACGCCACAGACTCTGCGCGTAGGAGCAAACGAGCTAACGCCTCAGTATTCACCAGCGCGCGCGCCCGGTCGTTAAGGCGCGCGAGTCCACGTTCGGCGTCGGAAATGTCCGCCGCCACGCGGGCTTCCAATGTGAACGTTCGCGTCGCGAGCAAATCGGGGAGGTAGGCCGCATAGTCGCAAGCGATCCGAGCGCGCCGAGGAAGTTCTGGCGCAACCGGATTCGGCTTCCATCGCAGCGTCTTATACTTGGCCATAGGCAGATGTTAATCAAGGTTTTTATAATAACCTTGATTATGAATGGGGTTAAATCAAGTTTTCGGCGAGCTATAGCTCGCCGCTTCACGGG
>DATEGX010000232.1:0-9185 GCA_035279875.1 Binataceae bacterium (SeqCode) | reverse complement strand
GGCGGACTAGAACAACGATGAACGTCTACATTCCCCTTGATGCTTGGACCCTTGCCGTTATGCTTGGTTTCTCCCTGATTGCAGCGTGGCTAAGAGAATGGAAAGGGCTGGCAATCATGTGGGCTGCATTCGTTCTTGCTGCGATTATTCATCAATTTATTAGGTGAAGGATTCCGTGAAATGAGAATCACACTGGACCATGACCTCGCTACAGTTGCTGAATTCATGATGCGGACTGTCCCGACTGATAAACTGCGCGCCGTCGCCATTTCTTTAGTTCAGTTGGCGGATTTATTGTGGACGCAGTTTCCTACCGACCCACAGTTCAAGCCTTTCACAATCTACAGGGAATCCGGCCCTGGTATTGTTACGAACGAATCCGTTGAATTGCGCAAGCCACCAACTGCCACTGAGGCGTCGCAAGGGGATTCTGCTGATTTGGGCGAAGGTGCCATTTGTTCGGATCGTGCATCGAACAAATCTGGGTGTCAGGCAGAGAACCGCCTTCCTTGAACACATCTTCGAAACCGCATTTACATTGATAGATGCCAGTATGGTTCACATAATCCTTTGGGCGATATGGAGCATCGAACGCGGCGTCGTCGGAATGGGTGAAACGAGCTATATCTTTGTAATGTGGCACGTTGAGTCCTCAGTAGCTTTGGCTATAATGTGTCCGTATGAAGACGAAAGTCATTCACGAATATCAGGAAGGCCCGCAAGCGACGGCGCGCTTCAAAACCACAATGAGGGCGATTCTTGCCGTACCGCATGCCGAAGTACTCCAACGCGAAGAAGAATATCGCAAACAGTCTGCGTTAAATCCTCGCAAGCGCGGGCCAAAACGAAAGGTCAAACCTTCCGCTGGCCGCGCCCCTGCCGCCGACGCTTAGAGTTGGGTCGCAAGGCCATCCTTGCCGATCAACGCTTTGTAGGTCAGGCGTTTTCCCACGATTTGAGAAACTGCCAACTTGAACCGATCCGCGTCGTCCTTGCCCTTCCGATTGTTATAGCGAAAGGCTTGCTCATCGATGTATCGAAACAAATGGAAGGGTTCGACGCTCACATAGGTTCCGTGCAGACCGCGCTTCAGCAGACTCCAGAAATTCTCGATTGTGTTGGTATGCACGTTACCGCTTGCATATTCGATAGCGTGGTCGATAACTGCGTGATCGTAGTCTTCGTCCAAGCCATCATAGGACTTAAGTTCGTCGGAAAAGACCGCAGACCCAGCTTCGATGTTCTCGCGGATCGCTTCTTGGAGTTCGTGCTTTACGACGGCTGTTAACGTGTATCGCGCGGACTTGACCATCCCGCTCTACCATGCCGAAGACAATTGCCTTATCGGCACCGCCAGTTCCGTGGATTTTCTCCGCGCGCTTGTCCTTGTGCATATTGCGCGATTTGCCGCCAATAAAGCTTTCGTCAACTTCGACTTCGCCCCCAAGCTTACCGCCGTTCGACGGCTGCATAGCCAGTCGGATGCGGTGCAGCATGAACCAAGCCGTCTTTTGAGTGACTCCCAATGCGCGGTGAAGCTCCCAAGAGCTAATTCCGTTCTTGTCGTTTACGATCATCCAGACGGCGGGCAACCATTTATCCAAGCCGAGCGGAGAATCCTCGAATACGGTTCCTGTCTTCAAGCTGAACTTCGGGCTGTCGTGCTTGCTGTAGCATTTCCACACGCGAGCTTTCTGAAGATAGATCACGTGCGCGGAATTGCAGCGTGGACAACGCACGGTCCCGTTCGGCCAGCGAAGATCAACCATGAACCTGTGACAGTTATCGTAGTCTTTGAAGAAAATGACCGCTTCTCGAAGTGTGTGCCCTAATTCCATGATTAAAGTATGCCGGAACGCGCTTGGTCTGTCAAGTATATTCTTGCCCAAATTAGGACACTACCCACTCGCGCGGCTCGTCCCCCGGACGGCCCAGCGGTATTCGCTATCGGAGCGGCGGATTTTAGCTGGCCGGGCGGCGCAGAATTACCGGGTCGATTTTTCGCGGGATTAGCTTGCCGCCACCCATCTGGCCTGCCATCTTGCCGTTCTCGACCAAGACCTTGCCCCGCAGAATCGTGGTGACCGGCCATCCCCGCGCTTCCCATCCCTCCCACGGACTGTAGTCGCTGACGTGAAAATCCTCGCGCGTCAACTTGCGGCGGAAGGACGGGTCGATCATGCAGAGGTCGGCATCGCTGCCCGGCGCAATTACGCCCTTGCGCGGATAGAGGCCCAGAATCCGGGCGGCGTTGGTCGAGGTTACGTCGGCAAAACGCTGCAACGACATCCGCCGGTTGACCACGCCCTCGGTATAGACGATCCCCATGCGGGCTTCGGCACCGAGATTGCCGCCGGTAACGTCGTCGATATTCCGGCCCCGCAGCTTGACGTCGAGCGAGGTCGGGTACTCGTCGGTCGCGGTGGTGGAGAGTCCGTCGCGCACCAGGCCCTCCCAGAGCGCGTTGTTGTCGTCGGGAAATTTGAGCGAAGGGTAGGTGTGGTAACAGAAACCGCGCGGCTTGCGATAATCCTCGGCGTTGAAACAGGCATAGTGGTGCAGCGTCTCGGCATAGATCGGCAGATTATGGGCGCGCGCCTCGACCACCGACTCGACCCCCTCGCGCGCCGAAGTGTGAACGAAGTAGGCCGCCGCTCCGGTTGCCGCCGCAAGCTGGATCGTGCGCGTGAAGGCCAGCTTCTCGGACAGCTTGCTGTGCACCAGGTGGAGATTTGAACCGTCGGTCAGCCCCTGCTCCTTGAACCGCTCGTAATTGAACTGGACGATATCCTCGTCTTCGGCGTGCACCACCATTATTCCGCCGCTCTTGGCCGCGCGCTCCATCGCCAGCCCGATCCGGCCGAAATCGAGCTTGAACGGCTGCCGTTTGGGATGCGGCGGGAGCACCTCGTTGGTGAAGATCTTGAAGCTTGGAAAGCCCTCCTGGATAGCCTCCGGCATCTGGTCGAAGATGCGGGTCGGCAAGGCGCCGCCCAGCGCTACGTGGAAGCTGTAGTCGATGTAGGATTTTTCCTTCCAGCGTTCGCGCCGGCGGCCGAGCGCGGTGGGAATATCGGTCGCGGGATGCACAAAGACGAAATCGATATGGGTGGTGACCCCGCCGAAGGCCATGCCGTAGGTATCTTCCTCGGGGCCGAGCGTGAAAAGGCGGCCCTCCGGATGCATTCCGATCAGACTCGCGAGATGCGCGTGCGGCTCGATACCGCCGGGCACGACGATCTTCCCGGTAGCGTCGATAACCCGACCGGCCTCGACTGAGGGATCATCGAGGCCAACCGAGACGATTTGCTCGCCGTTGATGCCGATGCTCCATTTGCCCACGCCTTGAGGCGTAACCACGTCGCCACCGCGAATCAGAAGGTCGAGCATGGCATCCTCCTTCCAAACAGCCGGAACGCAGCTCGCGTGGAGCCGCAGTTATACCTAGATTGGCAAAGGGAAGGCGAAAAACATCGGGCCGCCCGCAACCGCGAACCCGGGTTGCACTTGCGCCGAAGCTAGTCAGCGATCGAACAAACTGTCAAGGCAAGCGTCTGGCGCGGATAGAGCGGCCACCCGGCGGTTCAACGGCTGCTCGGCCGTTCAGGAAGACCCGGACGACGGTGGCTCGGCGGTTTTTCTACCCGTAATTGCATGCAGTTGGCCGCGTCGCGGGGTTGGCCGCGCCTTGGCGGACTTATGCAATTGCGGCCCATTGCCCCGTGGCATCCGGCGCCATGGACCCTGATAGGAGCGAGCACCGCGGCCACGGCTGCCGAACCATTCGAGCGCCGCGACCATTCCGGCAATCGGCACGCCGAAGCCAACCAACCCCCAGACTGTATCGCTGACACCGACGACGGTTATCGAAAAGGCTCCGAGGGCCGCACCGGCCAGAAAGGCCAATACCCACCAGAACTTGACGAATCGCCGCGAGCTGTAGTCGCCAGCCATTCGCGTCTCCCACTCCAATCGGCGATCTCACCCTTGAGGATTTACCCTTTCATCGCTTACACCAAGCTCGCGCGCGAGGAAACTGCAAAGTGTGATGGATCAGCCAAGTGGTTGAATTAGCGCCGTTTTTCTTTCGCAGCAAAATCGACGCCGAGGCCATCTGACTTATCCTTTTCGAGCCAAATTTGACCTTCGCACGACAGAACGCAACACTACTCGACTGAAAATCGACCTAAAGACGTGAGATCAGATGTGTATCGGGCGATTTCGCCCCCAATCGATTCGCGACCGGCGTCGAAAAACCTTGGCAGCCTCGCCAGACTAAATCGATGCGGAATCGCGTGAGCCTTTTGGCGCTGACAGTCTTGCTGTCGCTGGCGGCGGGCATGAGTTCGCGATCCTTTGCGGGGACGGTATCGCCCGCGGCAGAGACCACCGAACCCCTCGCCGAGCAGGTTAACGACCCCACGGCGAGTCTCACGCAGGTGCAGATCAAGGACATTTACACGCCGGCCGAGTATGGCACCAACGCGCAGCCCAATACCCTGCAGATTAGGCCGCTTTTCGCGATTCCGGCATCCGGATTGATACCACTCAACCAGATCGCCCGACCGACCTTTCGAATGGTCACCGTGCCGGACGGCAAGGGCGCAGCCACCACCACCGCCTACGACGACATGCAGTTTTTCGACCTGTTTCTGAGCTCTTGGCCAAACTCACGCGAGACCGGATTTCGCTGGGGAATCGGGCCATATTTCATCTTCCCGACCGCCACAAGTGGCAAAAACGGCCGGGGTGCATGGCAGGCCGGCCCGGCGGCGGCGTACTCGTACCGCGGAATCCCCGGGCTCAATTTCGCCGGGCTTTTGCAACAGGCAACGTCGTTCGCCTATACGTCTTCGCGCTCGGTACCGATTACATCGCTGAGCTTCCAGCCGATTATCAGCTATCAGCTAGGCAACGGATGGTACGTGAAGTCGAGTGACGCAACCTGGAGCTTTAATTTGCGTCATAACACTTCAACCACGATTCCGTTCAGCGCAGGCTTCGGACGTGCGTGGAAGATCGCGGCAGATTACGCGATCGACACCGCGATTTCGGGCGAGTGGATGCTTTATCGGCAGTTTTCGTCTCAGACCGAGCAGTTCACCGTGAATTTCCAGGCAAGTCTGCTGTTGCCTCAAGTCGAATTCTGAAGCGCTGAGCAGCTACCATCCGCGCAAACTTCGTTATGCCAGGTAAACTGACGCACGCTTCGAATCACGCGACCGTATAGCGCAACGGCTAGAGAAAACTGGGGGTCAAGAAAATCGAACCCGGCACCACACGCATGAAGTTCACCACATGCAGAGCCGAGATCGAATTGACCACCCGGATCGCTCGTCGCGCGTCCGCCTCGCTCGAGACTTCGCCGGACAGGTAGGCCTGCGAACCGATAACCCGGACCGAGACGCTCTGCAGGTCGTTTAGTTGCAAAGTATCGTTGATCCGCACTTCCTCGGCGAGCCACTTGCCGGTCTTGGTGTGCAGCGTGTTGACCACTTTCCTGACGCCGTGGACCTTCAACGCAGTCGCCTCGGCCCGCCGGCGATCCTTATCGTCGAAAACCGTTCCGTACAGCACGATCACTCCTAGCGCGGCGGTATAGCAGGTTGCGCCGTTGAGTCGGCGGTCGGCCCGCAAGGCAACGTCAACGCGCTTCATCAGAACGGTGGCATAATCGGCCCGCGCGGGGCTGACGCCGCCTAAAATCGTGAATGCAACCAACAACGTACCGGCCGCTACATGGCGCCATCGCAGGCACCGTTTCAAGGATGCTGTCATAGGCAAGGGAGTCGCTCTCAATCTGGCAATTTGGGGATATAGACCGGGATTTGCAGGCGTGCGCCGCCGCGCACGATGGTCAGGTAGACGATTTCGCCCGGCTGCGCGTCGACCAGTTGGTCTTCGAAATCAAGAATGTTAACCACCCGAGAAGCATCGACGGCGATCACCAGATCGCCGGTGCGGCCCTGGGGAAGCGAGGCCACCAACGGCACCGCCAGCATCGCCGGCGGAAAGACGAATCCCGCGATCACCGCTGCTCCAACCAGGATGTTCTGAGCCGTTTGGCTGGGTTCCCGCAGTCCCGCGGCGTTGGCGGGGCTCCCGTCGATGACGTGAGCCACCAGCAAGCCCCGTATTGGCGCCCCTGAAGCGAGTTGCGCCTCTCCTTCGCGGAGGATCACGCCGAGCGGTGAAATCTGATCTGTGCCGGTAAGATATTCGTCCAGCGAGCGCACCGGCGGGCCTTTCCGCGCCTCGCCGGGCGTTTCCTCATTGTCGCCGCGCACTGCTTGAGCGTTCGCCGATGCCCGTCCAAGCGCCAGGAACACCGCAATCACGGTGATTCCGAGCAGGATAAGGGTCTGACGGCGAGCGGCCAACTGTGCATTCCCCCATCAGGGCTACTGGGCGGACGTTTCCTGAGCGGCCGGGCTTCGGCCCTGGGCTTCGAGCAGGCGGTTGGTGATCGTCTCGGACCAGTAGTTCATCGCATTCTCGGCGTCGCCCCATTGCCATTGCGCGGCCGCGCTTATCGCTGTTCCACCCGCCCGCTTGTCGATCGCGGCGGCGAGGAGTTGACCGGTAACCGAGTCGGTCCCCTTCATTGCGGCTTCGGCCGAGCCTACAAAGGCATAACTGCCGGTCGCGAGCGATTGCAGTCCATTGAGCAAGCGCAACTGCGGAACCACCAGCGAAACCGAGCGCAGCCCCGGCGTCGCGGCGCTCGCGTTAAGCAGCGCCACCTGGATTACCATTACCCCCGGACCGCCCTGATCGACCAAGGTAAAGTCCTTCTGCAGGTCCTGCTTTAGCTGGTTGTAGAAGTAGGCCGTCAACATATGCTGATCGGTGGGAGAGACCGAGGAATCGGGATTGTCCCAGAACTCGACTGGTTCGAGCATGATCTTGGTGTATTGAGCCCATTGGACGTTGGGCGCGATATAACGCATCGCGGCCTGGCCTTTTTCGCCGGGCTGCAGCAACGAGAAGTTGTTGCCGAAAAACCCGCTCAGCGCCGGCGACATCGTTCCATTGTCGACCTGCTCCAGCACCGCGGGCTTGCTCTCGACCGTCTGTGAGCAGGCACTGATAAGTCCCGCCAGACCAATCGCCGCTGCAAACAGGGCGAACGGGATCGCGGAAACTCTCGCCGAACATGCTTTCAAGCTTTGTCCCTCCCAGGCATCGTCAGGCATAACTGTGTGTGCTCGACGTAGCATAAGCGCGCGATTCTTCATAGGGATGCGTCGAATGGGCTCGAAACTTAACTAGTGTTTCTCGAAGTCGGCTGCGCTAGCGCCAATTCCCTTCAATCAGCTAAGGCCGCAAAGTGAGCACTTTGGGCTACGCCCGCTACGAAACTCCCGGTCCAGTTGCTAGACTCTCGCACGATGGAAGTGCAGCCACGGTAAAATGAATTCCACCAACGCCGCCACGCACTCAGGCTTGCTCGCACTCGAGCGAACCGCCGACGCGTGTCTCGTTATCAAGCTGATGGGCAAGTGGCGGCTGGGGCGCGACCTGCCTTCCGCTGGACTGGTGGCTAGTGAACTGCTGGCAGCGCCGCAGGCCCGGCGAGTCAGTTTCGACGCCTCGCAATTGACCGGATGGGACAGCGGGCTGGTTTCGTTCGTCGAAGGCGTCACCGAGCAGTGCCGGGCGCACGGCGTGTCCAGTGACCGCGACGGGCTACCCGCCGGAGTTCAGCGGCTACTCGCCCTGGCCGAGGCGGTGCCGGAGAAGCAGGGCGCGCGAACCGCGGGAGCGCGCCCGTGGTTTTTCGAACGGGTCGGCAGGTCGATCTTAGGCAGCACCGAGGCGGCCAGCGAGGTGATGGCGTTCGTCGGCGGCCTCGCAATGGGAGTAGCGGCGCTGGTGCTCGGACGGGCGCGCTTCCGCCGCGTCGACCTGCTCGAAAATATCCAGGACTGCGGCGCCAAGGCGGTCGGGATCGTCACGCTGATTTCGTTTCTGGTCGGTGTCATCCTCGCCTTCATGGGAGCGGTGCAGCTTCAACAGTTTGGCGCCTCGATCTATGTCGCGGACCTGGTGGGGATCGGGATGCTGCGCGAGATGGGGGCGATGATGACGGCGATCATCATGTCCGGGCGTACCGGCGCCGCCTTCGCTGCTCAATTGGGAACCATGAAAGTCACCCAGGAAACCGACGCCTTGACCACCATGGGAATCGCGCCGCTCGAGTTCCTGGTGCTGCCGCGGGTGATTGCGATCGTTTTGATGATGCCGCTGCTGTGTCTGTATTCGGATTTCATGGGCATCATCGGAGGCGCCTTCGTGGGAGTCGCGATGCTTGGTTTGTCGCTGCTAACCTACATGCGCGAAACCATCCACGCGGTGACCCTGGCGAATCTTTTTATCGGCCTGGCCAAGGCGACCGTCTATGGCGGATTGATCGGGATCGCCGGATGCCTCAGAGGATTTCAATGCGGCAACAGTTCATCGGCGGTCGGTGATGCGGCCACCCGCGCGGTGGTCACTTCGATCGTTCTGGTGGTAGTCGCGTGCGGACTGTTCGCGTTCGTGACCAATCTAATCGGGATCTGACTATTAGACGCCATGCCTGAAACTGCACGAAACGCGAAGCCTGCGGCGGCGGAGCCGCATATCCTGGTGAACGGCCTGACGATGGCCTATGGCAGCTTCGTGCTGATGCGCGATCTGAATTTCGTGGTGCGCCGCGGCGACATCTTCATCATCATGGGAGGCAGCGGATGCGGAAAGAGCACCCTGTTGCGCCATCTGGTGGGGCTGATCGAACCGGCCAGGGGAGAAATTCTGTACGACGACTTCAATTTCACCACCGCCGGGCCGGCCGAGCGTGAGCAGTTGCTGCGCCGCTTCGGCATCCTCTACCAGGGCGGCGCACTATGGAGTTCGATGACGCTGGCGGAGAATGTCAGCTTGCCGCTGGGCGAGTTCACCGATCTGACGCCTGCGCAGATCCGCGAAATCGCCTCGCTCAAGCTCGCCTTCGTGGGCCTCAAGGGATTCGAGGACTACTATCCGAGCCAGATCAGCGGCGGGATGCAGAAGCGGGCCGGCCTGGCGCGCGCGATCGCGCTAGATCCCGAGGTTTTGTTCTTCGACGAGCCATCGGCGGGACTGGACCCGATAAGCTCGCGCCTGCTCGATGATCTGATCCTCGAACTGCGCGATAGCCTCGG
>DATEGX010000231.1:0-4423 GCA_035279875.1 Binataceae bacterium (SeqCode) | reverse complement strand
GAAACGGCGTGAGCGCCGCCATGAAACCCAAATTAATCCCGCATCCACGCCGCTGGGCAGCGTCCAGATACTGCGGAAAAGTCTCCCAGTCCCAGGTGACGCCCTTGCCCAGCACGTCGAAGGGAATCGCTTCTACGTTGACCAAGTCCCATGCCGCGATGTCGCGGACCTTCTCCTTACAAGGCGCGATTCCGACGCCGCAATTACCCATGATTACGCTGGTAACGCCATGCCATGACGACGACGTTATGTACGGGTCCCAGCAGATTTGCGCGTCGTAATGAGTGTGCGGATCGACGAACCCGGGCGCGACGATCAGGTCGGACGCGTCGACGACCTTTGTTGCGCCTTCAACGATTTTGCCGATTTCGGCAATCTTGCCGCCGGCCACAGCCACATCGGCGCGGCGGGGCGCCGCTCCGGTTCCGTCCACCACTGTTCCGTTTTTGATCAGCAGATCATAGGACATCGATAGCTCTCCTTGCGGGTCTGGATGCGTAAGGCATTTCAGCCCGTTTATCTAACGCCGGCAATAAATTCCTTCACCGTCGCGTTGAATTCCAGCGGTTTCTCCAGTTGATAGAAATGGCCGACATCTTTGACCACGGTCAGCTTCGCGCCCGGAATATTGTCCGCGAGCAACTTGTTCGCGGCGACCGGAGTTGCCTGGTCCTCCTCGCCCGCCAGAACGATGGTCGGCTTGCGAATCTGCCCGAGCCGGCTCTTGATGTTCCAGCTGAATACGCCGTTCGGATCGGCAACCGCCGAATCGAAGACGTGCTTCGGGAAGTTCGACTGCACGATAAAATGCGAACGCATCACCTCAAGGATTTCCGGACGCTCGCGTTTCGTCTTGGCCGAAACCGCGCCTTCGAGAAGTGCCGAGAACGTTGCTTCGAAATTATTCTTGAACGCGTCGGCGGCCTCTTTAGGCATGTTCTCGCCCAAGCCGGTACCGGAACTGAGAATTACGTTCGCGATGACGCGCTCCGGATGGTCGAGATTAAATTGCATCGCGATCATCCCGCCGATTGAGTTTCCAACCAGGATCGCCTTGTCGATTTTGAGCGCGTCCAAAACCGCGGCGACGTCCTGGCTGTGCTCCTGTATCGAATAGCCCGATCGGGGTTTGTCCGAGCGTCCGTGCCCGCGATGGTCGATCACGACTACGCGATTGCTGCGTGCGAAGGGGAAGGCCTGGAAGTACCAGATATAGCCGTTGGTCGTCCACGGATGCAGGAAGACGATCGGCACGCCCTCGCCGTAGCTGTCGTAGAAGATCTTTACCGAGTGGTTATCCGCATGGGGCATTCACCAAACTCCTCAAGAGGGCGCGGAGATCCGCGCCCTCTTGCGTGTCGATTCTGATTGTCCTCAAGACCAGCATCGCGCCGCGGCCGTCTGGAAGGCGACCGCGGCAGCGATAAGCGATCCTTACTCTGCAGCGCCGCCGCTGCGAAGCAGCCGTCCCGGAGTGGCCCCGGTGCAGTCGCCTTCCTGGAACGTGACCTGCCCGTTGACCATGATGGAATGATAACCGTCCGCGCGCTGGACCCGGCGCCATTCCCCGCCCGGGAAGTCATGCACGATCTCCATCGGCTTGATGTTCAATTTGTCGAGATCGTAAACGACAATGTCGGCCCACGAACCCTCGCGCAGAGTCCCGCGGCTCTTAAATCCGGCGCACATCGCAGGATGAGCGCTCAGCCGCCAGTGCGCCTCTTCCAGGGAAATCACCGGGTTGTCTCGCACAAACTTGATCAACGCCTCGGTCGCATAGCGGCCACCAGTAAAGAACTTGGTGTGGGCGCCGCCGTCGGATACGCCAAAAATTGCCAGCCCGTCCGACTTGATCAGCTCGGCCATATGGTCGACCCGCACGTTGACCGGCGGGGTGTAGAACTCGGCATTGAGTCCGTCTGCCGTCGCGATATCGAGCATTGCGTCGACGGGATGCTTGTTCTCCATCTTGGCGATTTCGCCAATCTTCATGCTCTCATACTTCTTGAGGCTCGGATCCTTGCATTCGAGCACGAAGATATCCGCGACGTTGTTCGTGATGAGGCCGGTCTGCTCGACCTTGCGCAGTTCAGGCCGGCGCTGCGGGTCGGACAGTTTGAGCAGGCGGTCTTCGATCGAGCCGGTGGTGACTTCACGCCACGCCGGCATATCGTCCCACAGGTTCCAGTCCTTGAACGAAAAGGCGAAGCCGACTTCGAGGGTTGCACTCTGACCGTAGACTCGGATGCCGCGCTTCGCGCAGCTCTCAATCCAGTGCAATTGGCGGCGGAAGCGCTCCGGGTAAGCGTCGTTCACCGCGATAGCGTTGTACAAAATCGGCCGGCCGCTGACTGTCGCAAGCTGTTCGAAATGGCGCTCGGTGTGGTCTTGCGAGTCGCCTTCGTACTTGCTGGCGTCGGGAATGTAGGACATCTGGATGAAGCCCTCGTTGCGCTCACCAAGGACTCCCGCGAGCGCAAGCGCGGTTTCATCGGCCATCAGGTCGGTGACCATCGGAGTGCCGTCGTAGTCGGCCTGCACGCTGTTGCGGCCGAAGCGTTGCGCCGACCATCCGCATGCTCCGCGATCCATCGCTTCATTGATGATGCGGCACATTTCCTTGGTTTCGCCCGGAGTCGGGAGGCGCCCGGATTTGGCGTCATCCAGACCCATCACCCAAGTCATCACAGGGGCCATCGGCACGAACGGCAGCATGTTGATGCCCTTCGGATGACGATCGACGCTGTCGAGGAATTCCGGATAGGTCACCCAGTCCCACGGCATCCCGGCCTTCATCGATGCATACGGAATCGCCTCGGTGCGGGTCATCGTGAGCATCGCACGGTCGCGCATATCCGGCTTAACCGGCGCGAAGCCGAACCCGCAGTTGCCGATCACGATAGAGGTAACGCCGTGCCAGCTCGAAATCGTGCAATAGGGATCCCAGAAAAGCTGCGCATCGTAATGCGTATGAAGGTCGACGAACCCTGGTGCGACGATCATGCCACCAGCATCGACGACCTTTTTTGCCTGATGGGACTTGAGGTTCCCGATCTTGGCGATACGGCCGTCCTTAATGCCGACGTCAGCCTGGTACCGCGGCATACGGGTTCCGTCAACTACCATTCCCCCACGGATGAGCACGTCGAATTCAGCCATGTACCCTCTCCATCATAGTATTTTGGCGCCTGCACCTGGGGCCTCTAAGCCGCAGCCACAGACCGAGTTTTCTGAACTGCTGCCCTCACTGGAGCAGCCGCCATTCCCGTCCCCGAATCGACTCAAATTCTAAGGAAACGTTGGACTTTTGCCTTTGAATTGTCAAACGGAATAACATGCGCGGAGGGTCTGTCGAATCGTCGCGCCGGCGATTAACCGGGAGATTAGCGTGAGGGCACTGAAAGTAACTTGACGGGAGCACGGCTCTCGTCTAATTCGGTGCGACGCCTCTCAGGCTTGGCGTGGGTTGGAAGCAAGTCTGCATAAATGGCTGCGCCGCGCACAGTAGGACATCTCGAGCCTCCGCCGGCATTGCCACATAAGTGGCTGATTGCCATCGCGGTTATGCTTGGCACCAGCCTTGAGGTGCTCGACAGCTCGATTATCAACGTCGCCCTCCCGCATCTGCAGGGCACTTTCTCAGCGAGCGTCGACGAGATTGCCTGGGTGCTGACGAGTTACCTGGTAGCCAACGGCATCATGATTCCGATGACCGGTTGGATATCCTCGCGGTTTGGCCGCAAACGCTACTTTCTGACTTCGGTAACGGTTTTCGTGGTGGCCTCGGCGCTCTGCGGCGCTGCCCAGACCCTGACGCAGATGGTGGTGTTTCGCCTGATCCAGGGCGCCGCCGGTGCCGCCATGATTCCCTCTTCGCAAGCGATTCTGATGGAGACGTTTCCGCCTGAGGAGCAGCAGATGGCGATGGCGATTTGGGGCGTCGGCCTGATGGTCTCGCCGATTGCCGGTCCGACCCTCGGCGGGTGGATAACGGACAACTGGAGCTGGCGGTGGAACTTCTACATCAATGTGCCGATCGGCGTGATGGCGCTGGTGATGGTCTCTGCCTTCGTTCACGATCCGGCGTTTATGCGCGAGCGGCGCGTGCGTGGCGGCAAGGTCGACTATTGGGGTATTGCGCTGCTCACGCTCAGCCTCGGCCTGCTCCAGATGGTGCTCGACCGGGGCCAGCGCGCTGATTGGTTCAATTCGCCCTGGGTGGTTTACGCCACGTTCTTTTCTGCACTCGCGTTCGGGCTGTTGGCGGTCAGGGAGTTGACTTTCAGCGAACCGATTCTCGATTTGAGAATCCTCAAGCTGCCGGTCTTCAATGTCTCGGTCCTGCTGACGGTGGCGATGAGCTTCGTCCTGTTCGGCTCAATCCTGTTGAGCCCGCTGTTTTTGCAGGAATTGATGGGCTACG
>DATEGX010000230.1:0-2289 GCA_035279875.1 Binataceae bacterium (SeqCode) | reverse complement strand
TGCAGCACCAGCAGGACAACCGAAAGCATCGACGCAATTGCGAAATAACGCACCCAGGCCGCCGCGAACCAATCGGAACGCTGTCCGCGGTCAAGGACTATGAAAAGCAGACCCAAACCCAGCACGACGTAAAGAATGCCTAGGTAATCGACCCGTTTCCCGCGCTGCTGCTTCAGATAGGGCGGGTCCTGCACGAACGCGTAAACCATCAGTGCGGCGATCGCTCCGGCCGGCACGTTGATATAAAAGTTCCACCGCCAATCCCAGTTCATAGTGATCCACCCACCCACGGTCGGCCCGAGGATCGGCGCCGCCATCATGCCGAGCCCGAAGGTCGACATCGCCAGCGTGTGCTCGGAGGGCGGAAAAGTTTCGAGCAAGATTGCCTGCGAAAGCGGCATCATCGCCGCGCCGGCCGCGCCCTGCAGAATCCGAAACAGGACCATCTGGCCGAGCCCGCTCGCCACTCCGCATAACGCCGAGCCGGCCATGAACATCAGTACCGACATGATGAAGTAGCGCTTGCGTCCAATCCTGGCGGCGATCCATCCGGTTAGCGGGATCATCACGCCGGTCGCGACCAGGTAACTCGTTACGATCCAGGTGATCTCGTCGACGCTCGCCGCAAAACTGCCTTGCATGTACGGCAGGGCGACGTTGACGATCGAGGTATCAAGCACGCCCATGAACGCCCCAAGCATCACTGCAGATGCCACGAGCCATTTATGGTGGCTAACTGGAGCAGACTCTTCGGCGATACGCTCGGCGTCGGAGGCGCTGGTTATTGATGGGGCAGCAGGCACGGCGGGACTACCATTCCGTCTCGAAGCTGATCGGACTTTAGTCGACCGTAAGATTTATACAATTCGGCAACGATTATCGTGCGCCGGCCGAGCGCGGGATATCGCGACACGGTTGGCGCGCGTCGCTTGCGACGACGATCGGCACGGTACGCCCGAATCGTGTTGACTCGCGCGTCGCGGGCCAATTTACTTTGCTCCCGCGCTCCGTTAAAAACCATGGAAGTTTGCTGCGTTTTGTTTAAGCTCGGTCGCAGCGTCCGCACGATCGGGGCCGTATAGCGCAGATCTCTTACATCGCGGCAGACGAAAGAGGGACATGTCCAAGATTCGGCTGGCAATTGTCGGGGTGGGAAATTGCGCTTCTTCGTTACTACAGGGACTCGAATACTACCGCCACCTGCCCGACGGTGAGCGACAGCGGCCGGTCGGCTTGATGCATTACGACCTCGGCGGTTACCGGCCGGCCGATCTCGAGGTGGTCTGCGCCTTCGACATTGACGAGCGCAAAGTCGGCCGCCCGCTCGAAGAAGCCTGCTTCGCCCTGCCCAACAACACCGTGACGATATGGCCCGAATTGCCCCGCTACGGCGTTACTGTGCAGATGGGCGAACCACACGACGGCGTCGCACCGCATATGTGCTCTTATCCGCCCGAGCGCACCTTCATGCCGTCGTCGGACCGGCCGGTCGATATCGAGGCCAAGCTCCGCGAAAGCGGGGCCGAAGTCATGCTCTGCTATTTGCCGGTCGGCAGCCAGAAAGCGGTCGAGCGCTATGCCCGCGCATGCCTCGATACGGGAGTCAGCTTACTCAATTGTATGCCGGTATTCATCGTTTCTGACGAAAAATGGGCCGGCGAGTTCACTGCCCGTAAGATTCCGGTAGTCGGGGACGACGTCAAGTCTCAGCTCGGCTCGACGATTCTCCATCGTACCATCATGAGGCTATTCGCCGACCGCGGGATCAAGCTCAAGCACACCTACCAGCTCAATACCGGCGGCAACACCGACTTCCTCAACATGCTCGACCGCAACCGGCTCGGTTCGAAACGTAAATCCAAGACCGAAGCGGTCCAGAGCATCCTGCCCGAGCGGATGCCCGACGTGGACGTGCATATCGGACCCTCGGACTACGTGCCGTGGCAGAACGACAACAAGGTCTGCTTCCTGCGCATCGAAGGTGAAGGTTTCGCCGGAATTCCGATCGAGCTCGAACTCCGGATGTCGGTGCAGGACTCACCAAATTCCGGTGGCGTCGTGATTGACGCGATTCGATGCCTCCGGCTCGCGCGCGACCGCAAAATCGGCGGGCCGCTCTACTCGATCGCCGCTTACACGATGAAGCATCCCCCGCGTCAGATCGCTGACGGTCTTGCTCGCGAATGGGTTGAAAAGTTCATCGCCGGCGAAATCGAGCGCTAGCCAGGCACGCTTTTCATAATCCGCCGGGGCTCGCTACAATCTGCCCACGATGAGCGCGCTCAAGGA
>DATEGX010000229.1:0-2926 GCA_035279875.1 Binataceae bacterium (SeqCode) | reverse complement strand
GGCGTACCGCCGTTGGCCGGCTTCGTCGCCAAGTTCTACATTTTCGCCGCCGCGCTCAATGCCGGACTGGTATGGCTGACGGTCATCGCTGTGCTTAACAGCGTGGTCTCGGCCTATTACTACATCGGCGTGATCGTCGCGATGTACATGCAGGAAGGCGAGGTCACGGTCGAGCGGATGAGCCGCCGGCCGGGTCTGCTGATCAGCGTCGCAGTCGGCGTGATTGGGGTGGTTTTGCTGGGAGTCTATCCGCAACCATACATGGGTGCGGCGGTCAGCGCATTTGCTTCGGCGGTCGGCCAGCAAGCCGTCCATACCGCCGCAATTCTGCCGTAGAGATTACGCGCGTTCCGAGCCGCCGCGGTTATTCGAGCGCTTGCTTTGAATCAGCGGAGGTTTGGGCTAGGTTTTTCGCAATATGCCCGCACCGCTGATCAGCGACGTCCTGGCCGATCTGCTCGAAGAGATGGTCTTCCTGCTACAAGGGACCGGCGCCGAACCGCTTGAGCAACAGTTGCGCGCGCTTCATATAGAATCGATCTGCGACTGCGGCGACGACAACTGCGCGAGTTTCGCCACGGCTGCCGAGGTCAAGGTTGAGAGCGTGGTCGAGCTCAACGCGTCCGAAGGCTATCTGATAATCGATCTGAATGCCGCAGGGCAGGTGTGCTTTATCGAGGTGCTGAGCCGGCCGGACGTCAAATACCTGCTCGAGGAGCACTACACCAGCGCCAGCAGCTAACCGCTCGCTCAGGCGCGGCCATCCCGATCTTCAAGCCGCGCCCCCAGGATATCGGCGAGACGCTCGGCCGGCGCCCTCTTTATCTTGTCGACGGCGAACCCGGCCGCCGCCGGATGTCCTCCTCCGCCAAAGGATTGTGCGAGCAGCGAGAGGTCGACGTCACAATCCGCGCTGCGCCGCAGGCTCACGCCCAGGCTGCGGAGGTCGAACAACGCCACCACCGTGCGCATTTGCCCCTCATAAAGCCTGGCAGCGACCTCGCTGCTATAGCCGATGCAGCAGGCCGAACGCAGGCGCAAGCCATTGCCGAGCGGCCGTTCAACCATCGTCGCCTGGGCAATCTCAAAGCTCTTGTCCATCGCGCCGCGGCCGGCATCCAGCGCAGCTTTCAAGCGGCGGCTCATAACCGGTTCGCGAAGCGCGATAATCTCGCGATACGATTCGATACCGCCGAGCGTCTGCACCGCCAGCGCCCAATCAGCGGAGCCCGGCACGCGATGGACCCAGCGGTCATGATCGTCGGCGATTTCGGCGAATGGACGGAAGCTCTCGTACGCGCGTAGCTGCTGCTCGCTGCCACTTTCCAGCGCTGACTGACGGAGAAAGTTGAAGGTCAGCATCGCGGCCGAGTACTCCTCGGACAAGACCCGTCCAGCGAAGGCGACGTGGAACTCCGGAGCCTCGGCGCGTGAAACGGCTGTTCGATGATGATCGATCCAGAAGACACGGGTACCCTCGCGGATCAACCCGCTCAGATGGTCGGCCGTGTCGCGCGAGCTCCAGGACAGGTCGGTGATCCAGAGCTCGTCGAAGCGTGCGCCCAATCGCGGCTTCAAGTTCTGAATGACCCGGTCGCTGTCACCGTTGGCAGCCAGCGTCGTGTGGACGCGATCGGTCTCATAGAAGCGGCGCACCGCGGCCGCCGCGATCACGCCGTCCAGGCATGAAGGCCCATGGCTTATCACCTGGATGGAACGACCTTCCCGCTTCGCCATAAGAGATTAAGTATACGGCAGCGAACGCGTCCAGGCGACTCGCCTATGATGAACGCCGCGGGCCGGCTCGACGGCCGCTCGATGGTTTACCGCGTGCGTCCGAGCGACTAGATTTGAACTCCCAAGGTTCATTATCCACTGCAGGGAGACTTTCTAATGGCTGAAGAACGCAAGGGCGCCGTCACCATGCGCGGCAATCCATTGACGCTGGTCGGTCCCGAACTCAAGGCCGGGCAGAAGGCGCCAAACTTCACCGTTACCGGCAAAGACATGAAGCCGGTTACCCTCGATCAATTCAAAGGCAAAGTGAAGATCATCGCTTCGATCCCGTCGCTCGATACTCCCGTATGCGACGCGGAAACGCGCCGCTTCAACGAGGAAGCTTCAAAGCTGCCCGGCGATGTACAAGTGCTAACGGTTTCGATGGACCTGCCTTTCGCGGGCGCACGATGGTGCGGGGCGGCCGGAGTCGACAAGGTTACAGTCCTGAGCGACTATCGCGGCGCCCAATTTGGCGAGGCCTACGGCGCGCTGATCAAGGAATTGTACCTGGACGCGCGGGCGGTGTTCGTGCTCGACAAGAACGACAATCTGGTCCACGTCGAATACGTGAAGGAAGTGGCGAACCAGCCGAATTTCGAGGCGGCGTTGGAAGCGGCGCGCAAGGCCGCGACCGCCTGAATCGGCACGGCCAGGTCTAAGCGTTCGGCGCCTGGCTCGGCCATCGGTTCAACTCACCTCAAACATCATGGGACTAGCTCGCTCCCCAGCCGATCATGCCTTCCCCCGTGAGTATCAACGCGGCGTTTACGAGGCTATTTTCCGCCGCCGTGATATCAGGGCATTTCGACCGGACCCGATTCCAGACGAAGTTATCGCGCGTGTACTGGTCGCCGCGCATCACGCCGCCAGCGTCGGTTTCACGCAGCCATGGAACTTCATTCTGGTGCGGGACGAAGCGCGCCGCCGCGAGGTGTATCGGGTCTTCGAGCGCGAGCGCACCAAAAACGCCGCGCAATTCGATGGCAAGCGCCGCGAGAAGTTTCTCTCGCTCAAGCTCGAGGGCATTCGCGAGGCGCCGCTGAACATTATCGTCACTTGCGAGCCCGGCCGCTTTGGCCCGGGTGTGCTCGGCAAGGTCAGCATCCGGGAGGTAGAGGTTTATTCGACCTGTCTCGCGGTCGGCAAC
>DATEGX010000228.1:0-20614 GCA_035279875.1 Binataceae bacterium (SeqCode) | reverse complement strand
ACCAGTTGCTGGGTGGTCGGATCTTTTTCGAGCGACGGAATTTCGCTGCCGACCTCGACGTCTTCGAAGTAGAACTGCTTCTGTGCCATCGCGAATATCTCCCCGCCGGCGGCTAGTAGCGGATTCCGGTCGAGCGCTGGATCGCGCAGATTTCACCGTGCTGATTGGTATAGGTGGTCTCGACGGTGGTAAAAACCATCGGCCCGAGACGGCCCTCGCTCTCGCGCAGATCCGCGAGTTTGGTCTGCACGGTGATGCGGTCGCCGGGGCGAATCGGTTCGAAATATTCCCAATCCGAGCCACCGTCGAGACCGCGGAACTGCGGCATGTCCAGTTTGATATCGAGCGCGGGCGCACCGAGCGAACGACAGAACGTCGGTGGTGCGATTATCCCGCCGAAGCGGGTCTTGCGCGCCGCCTGCTCATCGCTGAAGAGCGGACTGGAGTCGCCGACCGCCTCGGCAAAGCGCCGGATCGCACCGCGCTCGATTTCGTAAGTGCGCTTTTCGGTGACCGTGCCAATCTGCTTTCTGGCTTCGTCGGTTACGTATTTATTCGCCATTTTTGCGCCCCGTACAGACTTCGTCGCTAATCCGTCGGCCAAGCTCCTAATGGCTGGCCGAAGTGATTTTCGAATGGTCCCAGCTTGCCCATTTCTCCGGATGAATCCGAATCACCACCCGCTTGCCGGCGTTGCGCCTCGCGGTCTCGCCGTAGTCGCCGGCGTCAGGCTGCTCCGCCGGGCCGCCGCCCAACTTTGCCATGCGCCGCCCGATCATGCGCATTACCTCGAGCACTGCGTCGGCACCTTCGACGAGTTCCGCTCGTCCACGGATCATGACACCCCTCAGGGTGTTATAGGCCTTGCCGCTCTCGACCATCACAGTTGCGCGCGGATCGCGCCGCAAGTTGATTACCTTCTGCGCGCGCCCATAGCTGGTCATCACGATGTCGCCGTTATCGACCGCGTAAGACATCGCGACCAGGTGGGCATAGCCGTCGCGGCCGAGCGTCGCGAGTGACAGATTGAGGCCGTGGTCGAGCCAGTCGGTAGCTTCGGCCGGGGTCATTCGGATAGCTTTGCGAGTGTCCTGTTTTTCTGCCTTCACGCCTTCATTCCGTTTGGGAGCAGGCGCTTGAATAGCGCAGTCCCGAGTGCTGGTCTAATATAAGAATAGTATCCATCACAAGCCAACGCCGGAGAGCCGCCAATGCCCAAGCTCAGCGACCAGCAGATCGGCCAGGATTTGAAATCGTTACCCGGCTGGGAATATTCGGACAACTCGATACACAAGCTTTATCGCTTCAAGGAATTCATGGACGGCATCCGTTTCATCGGACGAGTCGCCGAGATGGCCGAAGCCGCCGACCATCATCCGGACATCCATGTCAACTACACTCGCGTGACCTTCATTTGCTCGACTCACAGCGACGGCGGTGTCACCGAGAAGGATGTCCGCCTCTCGAAGCAGATCGAGCAGGCGTTCACGGCGCAGGGCGGCTAGACAGCCAGGGTCCGAAGCTGCGTTAGTGTCGCCCGAAGCCCCGCGCTAGTCAGGTCGACGGTCATTCGCTCGGAGGCGAACGAGTCGAGCGAGTCGGAAATCCCGTCCACCCGGCCGCGCGGGATTGCGGATGGGCTCGGATCCTCGCCTTGCTTTCCTCACCTGCGACAAAGGACGACGCCGATTAAAGTCCTGAGGGCTCCGGATTTCTCCTCTGCGGGACGATTTTATACTGGTTTGATCGAGCCTGGACGATGAAACGCGCCCGCTATCTCTTCCTTATGACGGCGCAACTCTGTTAACGGTCACATGGAGCAGCGAGGCCAAGAGGGAGGGTTCGCACGAACGAGGTAGCGGCCGAAACCAGGATCGAAACGACTCGGTGATAAAGTCGCTTCCGCAACGCAATGCTATGAGGCCAAAATCGTTCGCTTAATCGGCGGAGCGATGCCAACACCAAGGCGGACCATATACCCTCAGACATCAAAAGGAGACGTTAGACATGATTCCTCGAGGCATTATTTCGTCAGACGGCCATGTATGTGAGCCGCCCAACTGTTATGTGGACTACATTGACGCAAAATACCGCGACGACGCGCCGCGAGTCGTATCCCAACCGGATGGTACCGAGGCCTTCGTCGTTCCAGGAATGAAGCGGCCGGTCGCGCTCGGGTTCATCGATGGTGCCGGTTTCAGCATCAAGGAAAGAAACGACCGCGCCAAACGAATCAAGTTCGCGGATATCCGCGAGGCCGCCTACGGAGGCCGGGCGCGGCTCCCGTACATGGACCAGGACGGGATTGCCGCGGAGATCGTTTATGCCTCGGTCGGGATGGGCCTATGTATGCATCGCGATGCGGAATACAAGGACGCCTGCATGAAAGCCTACAATCGTTGGCTGCAGGCGATGTGCAGCGAAGCCCCCAATCGCGTATTCGGGCTGGCGCAGACCGCAGTCTTGAGTGTAGACAGCGCAATCGAGGATTTTCGACGCGCGAAAGAGATGGGCATGGTAGGCATGATGATGCCGGGTCGGCCGATTCACGAGGACTACGACCATCCCGACTACGATGCCCTATGGGAGTGCGCGGTCGATCTGGGCCTACCTATTTGCTTTCACATCCTTACCTCGCGCGACGGCAGCATCAACATGCCTCATCGCGGACACGAGATGAACAACTTCCTCGGCATAATCCGCGCGGTGCAGGACGTTGTTGGCCTCATGGTATTGGGCGGTGTTTTCGAGCGTCATCCAAAATTGAAGCTCGTTTGTGCTGAAGGCGATGCGGGGTGGATGCCTCACTACATGTATCGCATGGACCACGCAGCCAAATTCAACTTCGAGAATGGGGTGATCAAAGGCCTGTCCAAGATACCGAGCGAGTACATCAAGACTAACGTCTGGATGACCTTCCAGGATGACTTGACGGCCTTCAATTCCCTGCATCAGATGCCACACACCCAGCTATTGTGGGCGAGTGATTTCCCGCATACGGATTCGACTTGGCCGCGCTCGCAGCAGTTGCTCGCGGAACATACCGCCCATCTGCAGGAGGAACAGCGGCAGGCGATCATGCGCGAGAACGCAGCCAAGCTGTTTCAATTGCCGGCAGGCACCGAGTCCTGGCGAATGAACAGCCAGCCGGCATAGTGCGTTAAAGCTGGAGCCGAGATAGACGGACAGAGTTGGCAACGCAGGTGTCTGTCTCTCGGCTCTACCCGGTGCTTCGATTACGTAAGGCTTGGCCCAGACAACGCTATACTTGATCGCGAAGTTCCCGGACCGCCCTAAAGGCGGTTGAAGCCCTGGCCAGTCTCAGGCGGCCGGCGGCGGCCGGTCTCTTCTTCCGCCAGTCCGTAGCGCGCGAGCATTCGGTAGAGCGTGGAGCGGGAGATGCCTAGGAGATCGGCAGCCCGCCGGCGATTACCTTCGGTCTCTTCGAGCGAGCGAACCAGGGTCTTTTTGATTACAACGTCCAGCAACAGCGGTTGTGCCTCCGGGCGGGGCGGGGATAGAGGCTGCGGAATCATATCCGGCAACGGAGTCGCCGCCGGGGCGGGCAGCGGTTCGCTGGCGACGTCCAGATCGGTGTTGCCGGTACGGACCGTGCGGACCACATGATCCGGCAAGACGCCGACGTCGAAATAGTCGGTGTCGGTCAGCATTACGCCGGCTTGAATCGCATGCGAGAATTCGCGCACATTGCCGGGCCATTCGTAAGCCTTGAGTACCGCCAGAGCCCGGCGCGAAATCATCCGGATAGTTTTGCCGAACAGGCGATTGTAATGCTCGATAAAATGGGAGGCGAGAGCATCCATCCCGTCGCGCCGCTGGCGCAGCGGCGGAATCGTAATCGCGGTGGCGCTCAGCCTGTAGTAGAGGTCGTCGCGGAAGGTCCCCTCCCTGGCCATCTGGCGCAAGTCCCGGTTAGTCGCCGCGATTAGCCGGATATCGACCTTGTAATTCTGCGCGGAGCCAACCGGCTGCACCTCGTGCAATTCCACCGCCCGCAGCAGTTTCGGCTGCAGGCGCAGGGGCAACTCGCCGATTTCGTCTAGGAAGAGCGTGCCGCCGTTGGCCGAGCGAAAATAGCCGAGCGAATCCTCGCGGGCGTCGGTGAAGGCGCCACGCACATGGCCAAACAACTGCGACTCGGCCAGCGACTCGACCAGATTGGAACAGTTGAAGGTGACAAAGGGCCCTTTCGGCACCGCGCCGAGCGTGTGCAACGCCCGCGCGACCAATTCCTTGCCGGTGCCGGATTCGCCATATACCAGCACCGTCGCTTTGTACGGACCGAGCCGCGCTACGGTCTTGATGACCTTGCGCATCTCCTGCGATTGCACGACGATCCCGCCGATATCCTCGCTCCCCGCCGCCAGCGCCTCGATATCAACCCAGTCCTCGTTAGGAGCCGCGCTTCCCGTTTGCACCGGGAACCCGGCATTTTCGTCATTCTGTTCCGATCCCAACTCGCCAGCTCCTGGGCGGCAGGAGCCCGTTCCGCTCCTGTCCTTATCGCGCCTTTGAGCAAGCGCGAGACCATCGCCGGAACCAGGGTTATCGGCCAAATTCTTAGGCAAAACACAGGTATACGGCGGGTGTAACGGCAATTAATTGACGCGCCGCCATTCAAACGGCGCGTCGTGTCCCCGTTTCGCACATTTAGACAGAGTCGATCAGATCAACCAGGACTTGCGCGGCATGGTTGCGGGGGTCGACGCTCGGATAGACGCGGGCGACCCGGCCTTGCTCGTCGATTAGCACGCTCATTCGTTCAGGGTAGCGATCCTTCGGACTCTGGCAGGCACCGTAAGCTAACGCCAACGCGCGAGTGGTATCGCAGAGCAGCGGGAATCCCAGGCCGTGCTTTTCGACGAAGGCCCCATTCTCTTCGATCGTGTTGAAGCTGACGCCGAGCAAAGCGACATTGTATTCGTCGAAATAGCCGCGTTGGTCGCGAAAGCTGATGCCCTCGGTGGTGCAGCCGGGCGTACCAGCCTCGGGAAAGAACCACAATAGGACTTTGCGTCCTGCTAAGTCGCGCAGCGACAGCGATTTCCCCTCATGCGTGACCGCGGTGAAGTCCGGCGCGTCAACCCCTGCTTCCAACATCCTTGCAACCCTTCGCTCGCGCATCCGCTCTGAAATACCAGCTGACGCATCAATTGAGCATATGACGCAATGAGGCGAGCATCTCGAGGCAATGCTGGTCCCCGGGCTCGAACCGCAGCGCGGCCTCTATCTCATTGATCGCCTGGAGCACCATGCCCTTGGCGGCATAAAGCCTGGCCAGGTTCATGAACGGGAAATGGCGCGGTTCGTAACGAGGCGCCCGTTTGGCCCGCTCCAGCCATTCAATTGCTTCGTCGAACTCGCCCTTGGCCATCAGGTAGGCGCCGATATCGTTGTAAGGATTACCGAAATCCGGGTCGACCTCGATTGCCTTATGGCATTCCGCAATCGCGTCGTCGACGCGACCCATAAAATTATAGGCCCAGCCGCGGAAAGTATAAGCCTCCGCGGTCGGGCTCATTTCAATCGACTTGCTGTACAGTTCGACCGCGCGATCCAGTTCGCCATGCATCTGGGCCTGGTAGCCCTCGTGCCAGAGCGAGCGCGCGCGCAGCTTGGTGGGGTCATCGTCCATGGATCGAGCGTTATTTCGGCGCGGTGGTTTCGTCAAGGGCTGCAAAAGAGGACTCCGTCCGTCGCCCTTGTCCCATCGATGGCGCGATTGACCTTCGGAAAGAAGACCTCGGCGTACTGCCGCCAGAGAAACGCCAGGGTGACGTGATGGACGCAGCTTGCCACGGTATCCTGGATAGCGGCGGCTACGTGCTGGTCAAATTCAGCATCATCTGTGAATCGAACCCCGCCCTTCCATTCTATCGATCGAGGTCCGGCCTTCTCGCCCAGACCGGTAGCGCCGTCGGGCCGCAGCTTTTCGACCATCCGCTGCAGGATCTGCGTAAAGCTGATGATTCCGACCGCCTGCAGTCGCTTGGTGCCGTCGGGACCCATATAGGAAAACAGAAGGGCCTGGTCGACCCATTCGTCGACAACCCCGATTGGCTGCGCGAGGTTGAAGTAGAGGGTCAGAAGATTCGCCCGCGCCAGTTCGGCGACCGACCAGAGCCCAAGGGTCTTGATGCTCTCGACTGCGCCGGGATTCCGCACGACCATCTCGAGGTCGGACTTGGCATTCTCGGCGGGTAACGCCATGTTCGACGCTTTCAGCCATTGCCGCATTAGTTCATTGAAGTAATCGCTGCTGTTGGCGATAAAGAAACCAACCGCAAAGAGCGGGGCGAGCAGCGTCGTGCTCCTGGCGAAAGCCGGGACCAAAAACAAGGTGGCAAGGGTGCCCAACAAGAGCGCCAGTACCAGTTGCAGATAGGTCGAGGGATAGAGGTCGAAACTGCGGTATTTGCGTACCAACACCGCCAGCGCTCCGGCGACTGACCCAAAGAAGCCCGCGCCGAACATGAAACAGGTCAATTGATCCGCCTGCAACTGGTGCAACTGGAGCAGTGCCGGGGGAGTCCCGACGATGTTTAACTCCATCGCCAGGGCATATTCGATTATGAAGACGATTGCGCTGGCAATTACCGCGAACAGCGTCATTTCGATCGGGCTGTAATACTGCCGAAAGCGATTTTCGAGCAAGCGATCGAATGCCTGATTGGCGTTGGTCGCGCCGGAGAAATACACGCGATGCAGGTTGCGCCGGCTGATCGAATCGAAGATTTCGAGTTTCCGGGTGCGCACCTCGAAGCGCAGGTAGGCACACGCGGTGATCGGAAAGAGCAAGGCAATCACCGACATCAGGCTGAATTGCCGCAAAGGAAAGAAGTGCGCTCCCCATTGACGATCCAGCACGAAGAGGACCGCTACAACGAGGACTAAGCCGACCAGCTCAGACAAAGCCCGGGTGAATATATCGTAGAGCCGAGCAAGGCGCGGCGCCGGCCGGAATGAGGGAAAACCCAGCGTACCAGCAGCCATTTTCTGACACCCCCCTTAGATTGGGATCCACTCCCGGGAGGGCGCCTACGCATAGCGCGTGCCAGCAAAAACTTCTTTATACTTCAATCTGCTTTTGCTGGAGATGCTAAGCTAGCTTAGCAGCGATGATGCGTAGGGACGCGCGGCCGCGGAGGTTCTCCGGCCGCGATCAAAGCTAGCGCGTTGGTTCCGCGCCGAGAATTTGCCAATACCGGCAGATCGAACGGAAAGGCCGCGCCGTCCGTACGAGACTCCGGGACACGCACGCTGCAGCGCGGCCAAAATCGACAAGCGGCTATCGGCTAGCGATCAATAGTAATCGACCGGATCAATCTGGCGTTTGGCGCCGTACCAAAACAGCATATTCTCGGTCAGCCCCTGCCAGGTGAATTTCCCCGGCGGCATCAGCAGCCGCTTGAACATCGACTTGAACGAATAGAATTCCTTCGTACAGCGCCAGACCCCCTCTTCGACCTGCTGCGGCGAGAGGTTCTTGGGCACGAACATGCAGCGGAAGTTGTTGGTATACATGTCCGCGTCGGGGATGATCACCCGCCCTTCGGCTTCGAGTTGGTCGCGCATCGGCGTGCCGCGGCGCGGTGTAACGGTATTGAAGAAGGCCTCCGGGGCCTTTACTTCGTGCAGGAATTTGAGCGTTTCGTCGAAAATCTGCGGATGGTCTTCCTCAAGACCGAAAAGGAAGTTGAGCGAATAGTAGATCCCGTAATGCTCCAGGCGCCGCAGCAGTTTCTTGTAGTCCTTGGTGTGATTCTGAATCTTGTTCATCGACAGCAGCGAATCCTGACTGATCGATTCGACGCCGATATTTACATGGAACACGCCGGCCTTGGCGGCCAGTTCGAGCAGTTCTTCGTCGTGATTCGAATTGACCGTCCAAAGGCACGAGAAGCGGATATTCAGCGGTTCGAGGGCCCGGAACAGTTCCTTGGCAAACTTATGCTTGCCGGTTATCTGGTCGTCGATGAACTGAAAGCGCCGGAAGCCGGTAACCGCGATCACCTGCCTGATCTCTTCGACGATATCGGCCACCGGACGGGTCCGATAACTGCCGTTGTAGAAGACCGGAATCTCGCAAAACGAGCATCGATAGGGGCAGCCGCGGCTGGCCTGGACCGGCACCGCCTTGAACAGGTACCGGTTCAGTTTCAGCAATTCATGACGGGGACGCGGCAGGTTTTTGAGGTCGTGCAGCTTGTCGGACTTGTAGGTCTGCTTGAGTTTGCCGTCGCGCCAGTCCTGCAGCAGGCCTTCCCATACCAGGTCGGCTTCACCCTGCACCACCGCGTCGGCGTGCTTGAGCGCCTCCTCGGTCTGCAGGGTCGCATGAAACCCGCCCATCACGACCGGGATGCCACGCTTGCGGAACTCGTCGCCAAGCTGGTAGGCGCGCAGCGAGGCGCCGATCGTGGTGGTCATGCCCACCAGGTCCCAGCCCGCGTCGAAGTCGAGGTCTTCCAGCCGTTCGTCGCACAGCGTCACGTCATACTCGGACGGCGTCAATCCGGCCATCAGCGGGACCATCAAGCCCATGATCAGGCGCCATTTGGTCTTGTGCGGGGTTCCGTCAAGATGAATCGTCGTGGGTTGCACGAGGAGGATGCGGGGTTTCTTCACGAGCGCTCCTTGCTGGATGTCATAGTTGTCAGGTGGCTGAGGCGCGTCAGGGACTGAGAGTTGCGGCAGCTTTGGCGCGATAGTGACTGGTCAGCCACCACAGGCTAGCCGCGAAGACGTAGGTGCCGAAAGCCGCGCCCCAGATGAAATAGTAGAGCCGGTTGAAAATTGCCAGAATCACCAGGACGTAGGCGAAGTCGCGGCCGGTTGCCCGTTCGACCCGCCCGATCCATCGATGGGCCTCCTCGCCGGCGACACTGACCGCGCGGTTGACCGAGACCGCGCAGCCAGCAAAACCGCCGAGCAGAATCGCCAGAACATAAAAATAAGCGGAACTGTGGCTCATCCGATAACATCCGGCGGCAATTCCGGCAAAGACCGCAATATGCACCAGGTTATCGGTGAAAACGTCGAGCCGGGCGCCGAACCTCGATTCGACCATTCTTAGCCGCGCCAGTTCGCCGTCGACGCCGTCGAGCGTGATCGACAGCAGGAACAGAATCGCGCCGAACAGCCGTATCCAGTAGGAAGTGGACGCCAGCATCAGCCCGCAGCCCAGCCCAATGGCGGTATTGGCTATCGTCACTTGGTTGGGCGTGATCCCCGCCCGGGCCAGCCGCAGGCTGATCTGCCAGGACAGCCGCCGATCGACCATCCGTGCCAGGACCGCATCGGTCTCGAGGCTCTCGATACGAACCGCCCGCGCCAGCCGGACCTCCGCTTCTTCGCGGTCCTCCGGCCTGCCGTTGAGGGCGAACGGGAGCATCGCCGGAGGGCTGAAATGCCGGGCCGAAGCGCCGTCCGTCATCCTGCTGTCGAACAAGGATGCCAGCGGTCCGACCGCCACGATGCCGCCGCGCTCATAATCAGCACTGAAGATCCTGACCGGCGTGCCCGGATTGGCCGAGTAGTCCGACAACAGGCCCTTCAATTGCGATTGGGCGAGCACCAGGTTGCCGGAGAAGTGCACGCAAGTCGCGGCGGCGTCTAACCCATGGGAATTGGCGGGCCCGAACGAATTGACGATTTGGACTTCGGGACGGCCGCGGAATCCCCCCAGGGCGCCCATCGCGCGAACACGCTCTGAGCCGGGAGCCTCGACAATGAAGCGGCTGATGCCCACGCGCTGGCATAAAATGAGCAAACGTTCGAGCAGAGGACGCCCGAAGATCGGCTCGTCGGCACGCGAAGGCAAGGTTATAAGGGCGGCTTCAATCACGGGCTGATCAAATTAGAACTGTTTTTTAAGGGATTCTGACCGATGAGTCAATGTAACACGGCAACAACCGGCGCTTAACCGAAAATGCCTACGGATTAGACACTTATCAACACAGACCCCATCGGCCCGAGTCCTCCCAGGCTCAGGGTCCCCCGCTCGGCTAGGAGCGCTGCCGCCGGCCTGCTAAGCTGACCGCGCCGATGCGCGCGATACTCTTCGACTTCGGCGGCACGCTCGACTTCCCAAGGCATTGGCTGGATCGCTTCGTTTCGCACTACCGGGCGGCCGGCTTGGTGCTTGACCGGGTCGCGCTGGACCCCGCTTTCGACGCGGCAACCCGCGAGGCCTACGCCGCCGGAGTCGCGCTGCGAGAATACAGCCTCGATGCCCTGGTCGACTATCTTGTGGCCCATCAGCTCGACGATTTGCGGAGGAAAGGTCCCCCGAGAATCCAGGAATTGCTGGAAAACACGGTTCGCAACGGGGGTTTGGGGGACATGGCCGGCCAAATTCGTGCTGGATTCCTTGCCGAGTCAGCCGCGGGATTCGCGCTCAGCCGTCCACTGGTAGCCTCGATGTCGAAACGGTTCAAAATCGCCGTCGTATCGAATTTTTACGGCAATTTAGACCGTATTCTGACCGAATCGGGCCTCGCTGACTCGATTGACGCGGTAGCCGATTCGGGCCGAATCGGTTTCCATAAACCCGACCCGGCTCTTTTCAAGGCGGCGCTGACGAGTCTCGGAGTCGACGCCGAAGAGGCCGTAATGGTTGGCGATTCGCTGAGCAAGGACTGTGCACCCGCGCGCGCGCTCGGGATGCGCACGGTATGGCTTCGCCATCGGGACTCGCCCGTGCGCGAAGCCCCGGCGAATACCACCGATTTCACAATCGACCGGCTCGAGGAGTTAAAGGATCTATCGTGGCTGAGCGGCTGAGCGGGGCGATTATAGCCGCCGGGCGGGGCGAGCGGCTGAGGCCGGCCTCCGGCGCAATCCCCAAGCCGCTGGTCGAGTTGAACGGCGAACCGCTGCTGATGCGGCAGATTCGCGAGCTTCGCGAAGCCGGGGCCTCGCCAATCCATGCGATCGTCAATTCCGAGACCCATCGGCTGATGCTCGAGCGGCGGCTGGCCCTGGCGGGAGACGTCGATCTGACCGTTCGCGATACGACTAGTTCCATGGAGTCGTTGCTCACTTTGGGCGAGCGCATCAGGCCGGGCCGGTTTGTCCTTACAACCGTCGACGCCGTGTTAACAACGCATGAAATGGCGCGTTTTGTCACTAATGCGACAAAAATTGCGACTACCCCCGAATCGGGATTAGACGGCGCGCTCGGCGTGGTAAAATGGCGCGGCGACAGCAGGCCGCTGTTCGCGCGGGTCGCGGCCGATGGAGTGATTGCCGCCTTGGGCGACCGCCACGCCCCGATGGTCACAGCGGGGGTCTACTGGTTTACCAGTGCCATTTTTGACTATGCGGCCGAAGCGCGCGCCCGCGGGCTCGACGCGTTGCGGCGGTTTTTGGCGCTATTGATCGAAAAAAGTATGAAGTTTGCCGCTCTCGAACTGGAACAAGTGATTGATGTCGATGAAGAAGCCGACCTGGCCGCGGCGCGCGCGATGCTTGCGCGCGAAGCGCAAGCGCTGACACGCAGCCGTTAGCGGCCCGGTCCGCGAGGCGTTCCATGAATCTGCGAGTAATCGGGGTATATCGCGAGCCTGAGTTTTCACCCGGTAAAGTCGAGGCCGATGCGGCTATTATCGACGGCGTGCTGGCGCGCCTGCGGGCCGAAGGCGCCGAGACCGAAACGGTCGACGCCGCCAGCTTTTCCAGCACCCCTCCGCACGTCGCTCAACTGGTGATCGCGATGTGCCAGGGGGCGCCGGCGCTCAGTCGGCTGGCCGCGATCGAGCGGGCCGGGGCGTTGACCGTCAATTCGGCCCTGGCGATTCGCAACTGTTACCGCGATTTGCTCGGCGCCGGCCTGATGCGGGCCGGGGTGCCGAGCGCCGAGGGCGCGCTGATAAGAACTTCCCAGCCGCTCGACCTCAAACCGCTTCGGGTCCTGGATATCTCCGCCCCGATGTACGTCAAGCGCGGTGACCTGCACGCACTCGGACCCAACGACGTCCAGCGGGTCGACGACCTCGGCCAACTTGAAGCCACCCTGCTGCGGTTTGCGCGCCGCGGTGTCGAATTGGCTTACGTGCAGCAGGAGGCAGTTGGGCAGGTGGTCAAGTTCTACGGAGTGAGCGGCGGCGAATATTTCTCCGCCGTGACCACCGGCGAATTCGCGATCAGCGACTCGACCAGGCGCTCGCTGGCCAATGCGGCCGGCACGGCGGCCAACGCGCTGGGGCTCGAGGTGTGGGGCGGCGACGCGATTGTCCGGGACGAATCGTTCCGGATTATCGACTTCAATGACTGGCCCAGCTTCGAGCGGGTGCGGGCCGACGCGGCCCCGGCGATTGCCCGGCGCTGCCTGATGCTGCTGCGGCGCCATCCGGTCGCCCGCGACCTCTCGCTGTAGTGCACATGAAGCTTTACCAGCGTGCGGCGCTCGCCTCGCTCCTGGTATTCATGCTGGTTCTCGGTGGATGCGGCGCGCACGCCGGGAACCAGCAGAGTGCTGATTGCTCATCCGCGCCTCCGGGAACGCCGTGCGCGCAACCAACCAACGGGCCTCAGTTCCCCGCTCAGCATATGTACGCAGTCCCCCGCCGATTTTAGGGACGTCCCCTCTTTTGATGGTAGGTCGCCCGACCATCAGGGCCACCCCGGACTAGGGTAGTGGTCAAATTTCAGATTGACCGCGCCGCCTCGTCATGCGTGGCTGGTGTGATGCCTAAGCGCTCAAGGACCAGCAAGTCGGACGTGAATCAGATGGCGGCGAATCTGATCGATGCCATATCGGGTGAGCTTGAATAGGAGCAACCAGAGAGCAGGGTGAATCCCGCCGCAGTCGCGCTTGGCACATTAGGCGGTCTTAGAGCTCAGAACCTGTCTTCGAAGAGACGGCGGGAGATCGCAAAAAAGGCTGCTCTTTTTCGCTGGTCGAAGTCGAAAGACAAATGACATTCTTGCTCCCTTCGATGATAGCGCCTCCACTGTATCCCGCCCACCACACATTCTCGTTTAATAAGTAGGTAGACCCAGCAATACCTTCGTTGAGCGTCGCACCACACCCGTACACTCCCCCGGTTCCCGTGATACTGGTGGAAATGTCTAAGGCTGTCATCTGCATACTTGGTAGGATGGTCGTTGACACAACGGCGGCGTAACCATGCACACCGTTAATGCACAAGGCCTCCGATCCAAACGGCAGATTGTACGTGTACGATGCGTTGTTCACGGCTGGAGTGACCGACCCGAATACCGCGTTGCGAATGACTGCCGATACGGTCATACCCTGCGTTGATGCCCTTTCTCGGAGGTATTCTAGTTCGTCAACAGTAAGACGCAAAGAAAAGACGACCGTTGGATCGCCTTTTTCGATGACTAGGCTTGAAGGTCTTCCCTTCCAATGAATGGATTCATCACGCCGACGTAAAAGTTCTTCTGCAAGCTGGTCATCGCTTAATTTGTGAGACTTCCGTTTCTGCATAGCTTACCACTTCAGATTCTTGCCGTCCTGCCCAACCATTTCAGATAATGACTAACTTCGCGTTCATTGCTTTCGTAGCCGGTAATCACTTTCCAAACGTTTTCCTCTTCTGTTGGTCGGATGGCAATCGTCCAGTATCGGCCGTCATCGGACCGACCGATCAAAAGATGAGACGCGCCTTTATCGATCTGGTTTAAAAATGCACGAGGCGAATCATCCCGCACTTGATACGCAAGCCGCGGCGTAAAACCGTGCAGCATAATGCATTTCTCCACAATCTCTTCGCGCCAATAAAAGCGTGCAATCGACCCGATATTGCGAGAGCGACCTAATCTGCTGCCTGACACCATCGTATTACGCGCGATGGCCGCTCTAACCAGGCCATTGTATTACGACACGCCTTGCGGTATCAATTGTTCGATGAGGATCGATTTTTTGTTTGTCGCCGACGCGGCGGAAGCGATAGGCGGCAAAATTTTTGTGCTTGGCGGAGGATGGGACGTTTGCCGCTCGCCCATTTACCCAGCGCTGAATCGGCTCGCTATTGTTGCTGCGATTATGTTTAACGCCGACGAAGTCGCCAAGACACACAGAGGCCGCCTTTCCGTATCGGAAGTAAATGGCCATGATCTGATTCCACCCGCTGAGTTTGAAGTGCATGCAGATAGAGGGGCTGACTTGCCTTCTAACGCCGATGCACGTTCATTGCTGGCACTCAACCTTAATCTACAAATACCAGGTCCCGGCGCATACGAAGTACGACTGACAATCGGAGAAATGCAACAGGCTACGCGATTTTATGCGAAGCTGATCACGCCCAAAGAAAGGGGATGAAAACTGAGATGAAGTCGCAGATAAAAAAGCGAGACGCCAAGACATGCCAGCGCCTAGGCGGTTCTAGCTCAACCGTGCTCTCGTAGCTCAGGGGAATAGAGCACCGGTATGGCAAGCCGGAGGTCGAGGGTTCAAGTCCCTTCGGGAGTGCCGAAACCCTCAACAGCTAGAGGCGCGACGGACATAGTACGGCTCGTCCCGCATTACAACTCGAGCGAGAATATTTGCCCGAAAAGCCTCGAGCGTATCTGCTCGAGCGGTGCCCATGCCGTCAAGTATATTGCTCATATGACCACACGTTGAGCGCCGGTCGGCAGGTTCAAACCAATATCGGCTTAGTCAAAGGTAACAGTTATCCGCAGCGTTGAGCGGGTGACCGGAATCCATCGATCGGTTCAAGTTGTGGATTGTCTGCCATTCGCCTTACCACCCTCATCCTAGTTTACTCCCTCCGGATCCGCCAGAATTGGAGAATGTCCGGTTTTTGGGTGCGGGGTATCCTGATTTCGGAGTTCCGGACACTACCCCCCATTCCGCGCACCCTTGACTTCATGCCGGGTGCACGGCACTGCTAACCGGATGGCTTTTTCCTCCGGCAAGTCCCGCAGCAAGGACGCTCCCGCGATTATTTCGACTTCAAACGGCGTTCCCGCGGCGCATAAAATGCCCCACGTCACTACGCCAATTCCTGGCCCCAAATCACAGGAAATCTTCGCTCGTGAGCAGCGCCATATTGCCCCCGGACGCCAACGTATCTCGCTGCTCGCCGGGCTCGCGCTCGACCATGGCGAGGGCGCCACGCTGACCGACGCCGACGGCAACGTCTACCTCGATTTCGTCGCCGGTATCGCGGTGGCGAGCCTCGGCCATGCGCATCCGGCGATTGCCGGCGCGCTGGCCCGTCAGGCTGGCCGCCTGATGGTCGGTACGTTCGCCACCGCCGAACGGGCCGAGGCCTTTCAATTGCTGAGCGAAGCCGCTCCCGGCGGGCTCAAGCGGGCGCATCTTTACAGCGGCGGCGCCGAGGCGGTCGAAGCCGCACTCAGGCTGGCCCGTTCGGTCACCAAAAAGCACGAGGCGGTGAGTTTCTGGGGCGGCTTTCATGGCAAGACCGCCGGCGTGATGGGGCTGCTGGGCGACGAGTCGAAGCACGGTTTCGGCCCGCTCGCGGGCGGCCAATACGTGGTGCCTTACGCCGACTGCTACCGTTGTCCGTTCAAGCTGAAATACCCGTCATGCGGCCTCCATTGCGTCGATTTCGCCCGTCAGCAGATCCGCAATGCCTCGGCTGGCGCGATTGCCGCGATCGTCGCCGAGCCGATGCAAGGCACAGCCGGCAACGTGATTCCGCCCGACGACTGGCTGCCGGCAATCAAGTCGGTGGCAAAGGACCTGGACGCGCTGCTGATCGCCGACGAGATGATCACCGGCTTTGGCCGCACCGGCCGGATGTGGGGTGTCGAGCATAGCGGGGTCGAAGCCGACATCATGACGGTGGGCAAGGGGATGGGCGCCGGCTTCCCGGTTTCCGCCGTGCTGATGAGCGACGAAATCAGCCATGCGGAGCCGTTCGCCCGGCCGAGCGCGTCATCGTCGAGCTACGGCGGCAACCCGATGGCGGCGGTGGCGGTGGCCGAGACCATCAAGACGATTCGGCGCGAGAACCTGGTCGAGAATTCGCGCCAGGTGGGCGCCCGCCTGCTGGGCTCGATGCTCGCGCTCAAGGAGAAGTACGAGTTTGTCGGCGACGTCCGCGGGCGCGGCTTGCTCATCGGGCTTGACCTGGTGACTGACGATTCCTCGCGCCGTCCGCTCAGCCGCGCGGTGATGGAGATCATCTTCAGGGAGGCGCTCAAGCGCGGCCTTATCATGATGGGCTACTTCCCGCGGATCCGTATCAACCCGCCGCTGGTGATTAGCGAAGCGCAGGCCGAAGCGGGCGCGGCCATCCTCGACGAGGTCTTCGCCCACGTTCGTGACCATGTCGACTGGCACGCCGGGTGATGGCCCAGGCGAGCGATAATGCCGGCAATGTCGGGCTGTTTTGCGATCTGGCCGGGACGCTGGTCGCGATGGATGAGACCCGCCAACTGCCGCTCGACCGGCGCGGCGAAATCGAGGTCAGGTTGATGCCGGGGGTGCGGGAGAAACTCGCGCCGATGCGCAACCGGCTGATTTTCGTGGTCAGCAATCAGGCCGGAATCAAGCGCGGCCGTTTGACCCTGGCCAAGGTCGAAGCGGCGCTCGCGCGGCTCGACGCCGAGTTGGGCGGGATTCTGACCGCGTGGGAGATTTGCCCTCACGACGATGCCGACGCCTGCGCATGCCGCAAGCCCAAGGGCGGAATGATCACGGAACTGGCGTGGGTACATGGGGTTGATTTGGCGGCTTCGACTATGGTCGGCGATCAGCAAATCGACGCCGACGCGGCGCATGCCGCGGGCGTCGGGCAATTCGTCTGGGCGCGGGAGTTCTTCGACTGGAGCTGAGCAGCCCCCTCGGCTCGGGTTAACCGGCGACGGGATCAGCTTGTTCAGGGCGTCGTTACCGCGATAATTCCGGTCGGGGCCGGCGGATTGGTGGGCGTTCCGAAAGGAAACTTGCCGGGGGCTACCGCCGAGGTTATGTCGTTGCCGCTGGTATCGTAGACCGTGATGCTGCCCGAGGTGAGATTGGTCACGTAGACGTGGCCGTTGTGAACCAGGACGTCGTTAGGACAATCGACGGATGCGAAGCTTCCGCCTGATACGGCGCCGCCGTTGCCGTTGAGGTCGAATTTAGCGAAGCCGTTGATGTTACAGGTACTGGCGTTGACGCCGTTGTAGGCAGCCTCGGCGGCATAGACGTTGCCGGTGGCCGGGTCAATTGCAAAGTTATTTGGCGAGCAATTAGGCCCTGAGCAGGCAAACCCGCCGGGGGTCTGCAATTGCACTCCCGACGCATCGTAGGGCACCAACGAATTCGAGTCGGCGTTGGCGACGTAGATATAGTTGGTCAGCGGGCTCCAATGCACTCCGAACGGGTTGCTGATGCCGCCCGTCGGGAAGCCTCCGCCCAAAGAGACTTGTTGCCCGGTGGCCGGATCGAAAGCGAGAATCGTCTCGTCGACGACGTCGCCAACGTACAACAGATCGTTGACTGGGTCGTAGTCAATTACCTGCCCGGTCGCGCCAACTAACGGAATATCAGATGCCGTGACCGGCGTGCCGCTCAGATCGAAGGCACTGATGCTGAGGTTGCTCGACTCCGAATTGACCGCGTAGATCAACCCGTTCCTGCCGTCGTAGGTAAGGCCGCTCGGCTCCGCGAGCCCCGTAAACGCGCCCGCCGGAGTGGCAATCCGATGACCCGCCTCGTCGTAAACGCTTATCGTGTTGTTGTCGATGTCCGCCACGTAAAAGCAGGTCTGGCCGGGCCCGCAAATGGGCGTCTCGCCGGCCGGCACCGGCGGCGCCATGTTGAGGTTGCAGGCAGAGGCGATCGCGCTGTCCGGAGTTGACAAATCGGGCTGGATAAAGAACTGCCCGTTATCCGGCGTAAAGCCCTGAGAATTAAAGGAAATTAGCGCTTCCAGGCCAGTGATCGGCCGGGCGCAAGCGGATGGCGACACGCCCTGTACGACCGCGGTCGAGAGCAGGCATTGATAGCCCTGCGCTCCGTTCAGACAGGTGCCGGGAAGGCCCGCAATTCCACCGGAACTGGTCACACATGCGGCCGCGGCGGCGCTCAAGGCCGGGACCTGCGAACAGGCCTCGTTTTGAATGATCCCGCCGCCCGCACTGGCAAAAAACCCGGCCTTGCTGAAAGGTTTGGCGCACGCCCCGCCGACCTTGCCCGAACTCATGAACTGATTCACGCAGGCCTGCAAGGCGGGATTGGCGATGGCGAAGGAATTGCGCTGCTTCGGCGCGCCGTTGAAGCCGATCACCCCCGGGTTTGAGAGCGTGAAGGCGGGATCGGTGGGCGCGGAAAGATCGCCCGCGGTATCGGCAAAAAGGCCCGCCTTGTGACGTTTCTTGGGCGGTGCGGAGGGCAAATTGAGCACCACCCCAGCCAGGTTATTGCTGGCTTTGGTGCCGATCGTTGCGCTGAGCGCGTCGGCGGTAAACTTGGTCGAAGATGGGGTATAAGTCGCCGAAAATGCCCCGGTCGCGTCGGTAAACCCTTTCGAAGTGGGACTAAATTTGCCGTGAGTTGCATGCAGCAGCACCGGCTGGCCGGTATTGGGAGCGCCGCCCGAGGTCGTCGTTGCCAGCGAGATCTGCCATGTGCTACCTGGCGTTCCCGGCGAATTGGGAATCGCCGTCAGCGCGATCGCTCCGTTCATCGCGACGATAAACGGCTTCAGATTCGAGGGGCCGCCGCCCGGCGGGCCGGGATTGACCACCGCGATTTCCAGCGTGGTCGGAAGCTTCAGAAGCGCGGCCGGTAGCAAGGCCGTGACGCGGCCCGTGGATTTGAACTTTTCGGCTACGCGACTGCCATTAACGATAATGAAGCCATTCCTGGCGAAATTGCTGCCAGAGAGCGTTATCGTGGTCGCGGGCGACAGGGCCGGCAGGCTACCCGGTACGATACTGGTCAAAGAGGGGACCGGGTTGGTCTTTGGCGGCTTGGGCTTGGATTTCGCGAGCGCCGCAGAGGGCAAAAGCAGGACGATAGCGAGGGCGAAACAGGCGATGCCGGGCATCGAGTGGTTGGACGCGATAGGTTGCTGCATCGTTGTTGCGCGCAGAAGAGACGGTCGGGCGTTTGCCCAGCTAGAGAGCCAGAAGGTAGACGACGCGACTTGACGTTTTCATGGGCGAAAATCGCGCTTCGTTACTTCTTATCTGACCTGACGCAGTTATTGGGATAATTAGACCGTTTTGATTCTTACAGATGGAATTTATCTGTCAACGCCCTTTTTGCGCGTCTTTGGATGACTTCAGCAGCAGCGCACCATACAGGCGCCAAGCATGACGGATGGTCTGATCAGCGGCAAGTCGGCCGCTGCTGGGAGTCGGTGTCGGGCGCTCGATCCCTGCGCTGATCGTCGCACTGGCGCGCGGGTTATCGTACAGTTCACGCGGAGGGCGAACATCATGGCATCGGCACGCTTTTGTGAACGCAACGGAGTGAAGATTCGGTATGAAGTTCGCGGGCGCGGCGAACCGCTCGCCCTGATCATGGGTTACAGCGGCTCGGGCAAGACCTGGGGTGAGCCGTTTTTGCGCCTGATCGAGCGCAATTTCTCGACAATTGTCATCGATAACCGCGGCACCGGCGAAAGCGACAAGCCTGACGTCCCGTGGACGGTGGGTGATATGGCGGCCGACGCCGCCGCGGTGCTGGACCATGCGGGAATCCAGCGCGCACATGTGATGGGTATCTCGATGGGCGGGATGATCGCGCAGGAGTTCGCGCTCGACTTCGCCGCGAAGCTGCGCGGCCTGGTGCTGGGCTGCACCTTGTGCGGCCTCAAGCATGCGGTGCTCGGCGAACCCGAGGCGACTGACGCCCTGATTGCGAAGGGTGATTTGCCGCCGGCGGAGCAGGCGCGGAAGCTCCTGATCGCATGTTCGAGCAAGGCCTTTGGCGGGTCGCCGCAGGGTCTCGAGTTTATCGAAGCGCGCATCAAGGAAATGGAAGGTTATCCGCTCACGCCGCTCCACTCATACCATCGTCAATGGGAGGCGATTTCGGCCTTCGACACCTACGATCGCCTGGATAAAATTGCGGCGCCCACCCTCGTGGTGACCGGCACCGACGATCCGATCGTTCCCGCGCAAAACAGCGCAATCCTGCGCGAGCGGATCCCAGGCGCGCAACTTCATTCGATTGACGGCGCAGGTCATCTGTTCTTCTGGGAGGCGCCGGAAGAATCCGCCGCATCGGTCAGCCGGTTCCTCGCCAAGCATTGAAGGGCGGGCCGCGTAATGACTCGAGACCAGGCGCGGAATTAGCGGTCAATAATACGGTCACAACGGGGAGACCATTATGTCAAACTACGAGACGATCGTTTACGAAAAGCTCGAAGACAAGATCTTCCGGCTGACGCTGAACCGTCCGGAAAAGCTCAACGCGATGTCGCAAAAGCTGCTGCGCGAACTCGACGGCGCGATGGACGAATTCGAAAGCGATGGCGCGGCGAGCGTGTTGATTATCCGCGGCGCCGGCCGCGCTTTCTGCGCCGGCTACGATCTGCAGCCGACGCAACAGTCTGGCTCGGGATTCACGGTCTATAACGACCGCACCAATCTCCAGAAGATGGTCGACCGCTGGCAGCGCCTATGGTCGCTGCCCAAGCCGGTTATTGCGCAAGTG
>DATEGX010000227.1:0-3920 GCA_035279875.1 Binataceae bacterium (SeqCode) | reverse complement strand
GTCCAGGCGTCGAAGACTTGGGGCTCGCCATCGAACCGGATTTCCCGACGAGCGAGATCGTACAACTGCTCGGGATGCGCGATCGGCAGGGGGCGCAGCAATAGGGCGTCGATAAGCCGGAAGGCCGAAGTGCACGCGCCGATCGCGAGGGCGAGGGACAGGATCGCGGCGGCCGAAGCGATCTTGTTCTTCTTGACCTGCCGCCAACCGAAAACCGCGTCGGCGCGCAGAGAATCGAGCCACGCGACGACTCGGATGTCGCGGCTCTCTTCGCGCTGACGCAGCGAAGAACCGAACGCACGGTGGGCTTCAGCGGGATCGCGGCCCTGCTCAATGGCCTCTTCGATGTGCGAGGCGAGTTCTTCGTCGATCTCGCGGTTGAGACGATCGGTGCGGAAGATATTTGCGATTCGCGACCACAGTGACATATCGGAATTCCCCCTTATTCGGCGCGGAGCGTGGTGGCCGGATCGATTCGGACGGCCCGGATCACTGCGGGAAGCGCGGCCAGCAGAGCCGCCGCGAGAATCATCAACGCTGGGAGCGCAAGCATGCCCACGTCCGTCGCCTTCACTTCATAGAGCAGCGTTTCGAGGTAGCGAGCCGAGGCGAGGCCGAGCGCCACGCCGGCGAACGCTCCTAAAAGCACCATGGAAAAGACATCGACGGTCACCAGCCGGGCAACCGCGCCGGCTTGCGCGCCGATCGCCATACGAATGCCGATTTCGCGGCGGCGCTGGAACACAGAGTAGTCCAACACGCCGTACAGCCCGATGCCCGCGAGCAACAGTGCGACGACCGCGAAGAAAAGGGCCAGCATGGCCAGCAGCCGCTCGCGGACGGTCTGCGATCGATCGATCTCCTCCTGCGTGCGGATGTTGCTGACGCGGAACTCGGATCGCGCGCGCGGCACTTCCCGGCGCAGCATCGACGCAAGCGCGAGCGGGTTCGAGGCGGCCGTGCGCACCAAAAACGTCGCACGGCTCAATGCCTCGCCCGATGCGGCCACGCGAAGCGGAACATAGGCGGTCGCCGTGATCGGCTCGCGCATATTGCGGTATCTGGCGTCGCGAACGAAGCCGACGATATCGAGGTGCTCCTTGCCTCTCGCGAACGATTTTCCAACCGGGTCCTGGCCGTCGAAATATTCCTTCGCGAACGCTTCATTGACAATCGCCACGCCGGGATGCGTATCTTCCGGCCGGAAATCCCTGCCGTCGAGGAGAGGGATTCTCATCGTGTCCAACCATCCGGGCGAAACAGGCAAAAAATAAGCCAACAACGCGTGCGGAGGCGCTCCATTAACGGACACAAAGCCGTTCTGGCCGATGCCGCTCAGTAGAGGCCACGCGGCGATCGCCACCGCTTCGATGCCAGGCTGCCTACGCAAATACTCGGCGGCGTGGTACCAGAAAACGGTGGGCTGAAACGGCCGCGCAACCGTATCGACGGCCAGCAGCCGCTCGGAGGAAAATCCCGTGGGCTGGTTCGAGAGCCGGTCAAACGTCGCGATAAACAGACCGGCGACAAACAACACGAGAAAACAGAAGGCGACCTGCGCCGCAACCAGTACATGCATTAAACGCCGCCGCGAGCGCGGATCTTCGCCACCTTTGAGCGCGCTCGCGGGCTTGACCGCCGAGGCGTGCAGCGCCGGCGCGAGACCGAACAGCAACGTCACAAAAAGCGTCAGGGCGATGCCAAACCCAAGCACTCGCCAATCGGCCGGCAGGGTCAGGCGCGCCGGATTATCCGCCGGATTGATCAAGCCGACGACGAACGGCGCGGACCACCATGCGAACAAGGCGCCGATCGCGGCGGCGAAGAAGGCAAGCATCGCGCTTTCCATCAAAACCAGTTGCACCAGCCGCCGGCGTCCCGCGCCGACCGAGACACGCAGAGCCATCTCGCGCGCCCGCGCCGCCGCTTGCGCGGTCATCAGGTTGGCGACGTTCGCGCACGCAATCAGCAGCACCAAAGCCACCAAAACGGCCAAAGTGGCGAGCGCGCGCAGATAATCCCGCTGCATCCCCGAGAGCCCGGCCGCCGCGGGATCAACCAAGATCCTCTGTTTGAGGAAATTGGCGAGACGCTGTTTGGGCCACGCGGTGAAGCTTTTCACGCGTTCGCCCTGGATGGCATTGAACACCGCTTGCAGCTTGTCCCGCACGGGTTCTGGAGGGGCGCCCGGCTTCAGGAGCACGAATGTCCGGATCCAACTCCAGTCGTCGTGGGTGACTCCGGCATGCATCATCGTGGGAAGAAAGATGTCGGTAAAGATGCCCGGCTCGGTCCCAGTGAAGCCCTCCGGCGCGACACCGACGATTTGCAGAAGATCGTTGCCGATCCGGAAGTTGTGACCGATGACCTTTGGGTCCCGTCCGAAACGGCGCGTCCAGTAGTCATAAGAAAGGATCGCAACCGGATGGGCGTGCGGCGTGCGGTCGTCGTTTTCGGTGAACAGGCGTCCGCGCGCGGCTTTCAGGCCGAACGAGCCGAACATCCAGCCCGAGACATACTGCACGTAGGCTTTCTCCATCTCCTGATCGGAGCCGTAGGTCAGATCCGTGCGGTCCGTCCAAGAGACCGCAATTAGCTCGGCTTGACTCTTCACGGCGGCGCGCATCTGCTGGAACTGCGGGTATTCGTTGCTGTCCGTGATTCTAAAATCGCCGCCGGGACCGATGCCCTGGGTCAGCATCGCGTACAGCCGCTCGGGGTGCGCAATGGGCAGAGGCCGCAGTAGAAGGGCGTCGATCAGGCGGAACGCCGACGTGCACGCGCCGATCGCGAGGGCCAACGACAGGATCGCGGCGGTGGAGGTCACTTTCTTCTTCTTGAGCTGCCGCCAGCCGAAAACCGTGTCGGCGCGCAGAGAATCGAGCCACGCGATTAATTTGACGTCGCGGCTCTCTTCGCGCTGCCGCAGCGGAGAACCGAACGCGCGGCGGGCTTCGGCGGGGTCGCGGCCCTGTTCGACTGCTTCTTCGATGTGCGAGGCGAGTTCTTCGTCGATCTCGCGGTTCAACCTGCTCCCGCGAAATACGTTCGCAATGCGCGACCACAACGACATGTCACACCGTCCTGAGAACGCGATTGACGGCCGAGGTCACCGCCTGCCAGCGCGATTCTTCGGCGGCCAATTGCTTCTTGCCCGCCGTCGTCAGTTCGTATAACCGCGCGCGCCGGCCGGTCTCTTTTGTGATCCATTCGGCGCGAATCCACCCGGCTTCCTCCATCCGGTGCAGCGCCGGATAGAGCGAACCCTCCTCAGCCCGGAGCACTTCGCCGGACATGTTCTGGATCGCGGACATGATGGCGTAACCGTGGGTGCGCGGCCGCCGCGAAAGAATCTTCAACACGAGCAGATCGAGCGAGCCTTGGAGGGAGTCGGGTTTAGGCATACCTAGTTCTCTTAATATATAGAGGTCTTGGTATGTTGTCAAGATGTGGGTGGCAATGGTTGCGTCTATACACGTTTTCTGCGAATCCGGATGGCGGCCAGTAATCCTGCCACGGGGTGTCCCGCGGCGCTGGGCGCAGTATCGCCAAACACTAGGCCTTTACTCGCGGGTTATCGGCGCTATCCCACACTCTCGCGTAAGATTGTGGTCCACGCGAGCATCCTGATACCACCCGCGGCGGGTGATGTATAGTTTCAAAAATGATTCCCATTGCTCATCGGCGGGTTGCTCGTGCGCTTCGTGCCGGCGGGCCGGAAGTCATTGAGGTCGGCGACGAGGAGGTCGCTCCACTGAGGGCAGGGGAGGTGCTCGTCCGGGTCGAAGCGGCCGGCCTCAATCACGCCGAAACGTTGATTCGCTCGGGCAATTACACGGTTCGCCTACCTTTCCCATACGCGGTTGGCGGGGAGGGGTCGGGCACGGTCGTAGCGAGCGGGCCGGAGGCGCCTATTTCCG
>DATEGX010000226.1:0-2597 GCA_035279875.1 Binataceae bacterium (SeqCode) | reverse complement strand
CCACTTCGCGAAATCCGCGTTCGACCGTCGCGACCATCACCGAGATTTATGATTACCTACGGCTGCTCTACGCGCGGGTCGGCCACGCGTTCTGTTACAACTGCGGGCGCGAAATCACCCAGCAGAGCGTGCAGCAGATCGTCGACCGGATTCGCTCGTGGCCCGAGGGCACGAGGATCCATCTGCTCGCGCCGATCGTCCGCGATCGCAAGGGTGAATACAAAAAGGAGCTCAGCGACCTGCGTCGCGCAGGGTTCGTCCGGGCGAAAATCGATGGCAAGCTGACTGAGCTCGGCGAGGACATCAACCTCAACAAGAACCAGCGCCATACGATCGAGGTTATGGTTGATCGGCTGGCAATCCATGGAGGAATCGAGAAGCGCCTTTCCGATTCACTCGAAGTTGCATTCAAGTACGGTGAGGACCTGCTCAAGATCGAGCGGCTTGACGGAATTGGTAAGGGCGAAAGCCCGGAAGTCTACTTCAGTCAGCGCTTCGCATGCGTCCAATGCGGGATTTCGTACCCGGAAATCACCCCGCGCATGTTCTCCTTCAACAGCCCGCACGGTGCATGCTCGGAGTGCTCAGGGATCGGGTCGATCATGTACTTCGATCCCGAGCTGGTGGTGCAAAACGAGGACCTGAGCATCGCCGACGGCGCGATCGCGCCGTGGGCAACGATGAATTACATGCAGCCTGTGCTGGAGTCACTCGCCGCACACTATGAGTTCTCGCTCGACCAGGCGTGGAAGACGATTCCCGCTAAAGTGCGCAAGGCGATCCTGAACGGCTCCGGTACCGAAGAAATTGAATTCAGCTACCAGCGCGGCCAGCATCGCCACGGCTATGCGCGGCCATTCGAGGGTGTGCTGACCTGGCTCGACCGGCGCTACAAGGAGACTGAGTCCGAAGGCATCCGCGAAGTGCTCGAAGCCTATATGAACATGCGGCCGTGCCCGGCCTGCGAGGGGACGCGGCTCAAGAAGGAAAGCCTGTTCGTGCGTTTCAACGGCAAGCCGATAAGCGACGTCGTCGCGATGTCGATCAAACAGGCGCACGCTTTTTTTGCCGAACCTAAGATGAGCTCGCAAGAGACCGAGATTGCGCGGCTGATCCTGAAGGAAATCCGCGAGCGACTAAGTTTTCTTGCGGGGGTGGGACTCGACTATCTCACGTTGGATCGCAGTTCCGGCAGTCTCTCGGGCGGCGAGGGCCAGCGTATCAGGCTCGCGACCCAGATCGGTTCGAGCCTGGTGGGCGTGCTCTACATTCTAGACGAGCCGTCAATCGGCCTTCATCAACGGGACAACCAGCGCCTGCTCGCGACTCTGAAACGGCTGCGCGACATCGGCAATTCGGTGCTCGTGGTCGAGCACGATCGCGACACCATGCTCGAGGCCGACCACATCATCGACATGGGACCCGGGGCGGGCGTTCACGGCGGCTATCTGGTGGCGCAGGGCACCCCGGCCGAAGTGATGAACAACCCAGCATCGATCACCGGCAAGTACCTGACCGGGGCGCTCGAAATTGCCGTCCCCTCGCGGCGCCGGCAATGCGGCAAACGATGGCTGACGGTTCGCGGCGCGCGGGAGAACAATCTGCGCGACGTGACTGTCGCCTTCCCGTTGGGAGTGATGGTCTGCGTGACCGGCGTTTCGGGTTCGGGCAAATCAACGCTGGTGCTCGATACGCTTAATCGTGCACTGGCGCAAAAGCTGAATAACAGCCGCGAACGGTCCGGTGCGTACAAGACGATCGAGGGAGTTGAGCATCTCGACAAGGTCATTCACGTCGACCAGAGCCCGATCGGGCGTACGCCGCGCTCAAATCCCGCGACCTACACCGGGCTGTTCACCCATGTTCGCGAACTCTTCGCTCAATTGCCTGAAGCCCGGATGCGCGGCTACGGGCCTGGTAGGTTCTCCTTCAACGTCAAGGGCGGCCGCTGCGAGGCCTGTCAGGGAGACGGCATCATTCGCATCGAGATGCACTTTCTCCCCGATGTTTACGTCACCTGCGAGGTGTGTGCCGGCAAGCGCTATAATCGCGATACCCTGGAGATTCAGTACAAGGGTAAGAGCATCGCGGAAGTGCTGAATATGACGGTGCTCGATGCGATCGAGTTCATGTCGTCGGTGCCGCTGATTCGCCAGAAGCTCGAAACCCTGCGCGACGTCGGGCTTGACTACATTCACCTCGGACAATCGGCCACGACACTGTCGGGTGGCGAGGCGCAGCGGATCAAGCTGGCCAAGGAGTTGGCGCGGCGGGCGACCGGGCGCACACTCTATATTCTCGACGAACCGACCACAGGGCTTCATTTCGACGACATCAAGAAACTGCTCGAAGTGCTTGGCCGGCTGGCGGACGCAGGCAATACCGTTCTGGTGATCGAACACAATCTCGAAGTTATCAAGACTGCCGACTACGTTATCGACCTTGGGCCGGAAGGCGGCGATCGGGGCGGACAGGTGATTGCCAAGGGCACGCCTGAGGAAGTCGCGGCAACTCCGGGCTCGTACACCGGGGAGTTCTTGCGGCAGGTCCTTGATCATTCAGCGGCCGCCTGACGCCGCCATCGCCTGTCCCTCATA
>DATEGX010000225.1:0-5478 GCA_035279875.1 Binataceae bacterium (SeqCode) | reverse complement strand
CGCAAACGGGGCCGCGCTGGGTTCCTGGGCGACGATCCCGGTCCAGGGGCTCTCTCTCGGCGGTTGGTAGAAATGCCCATGAATTATGATGTAACGCGGTTGATCCATTGAAATCTGCCTAAATCGCCTCTTTCTTTATCGCTTTGTTATGAATTTCACCTGCCCCATCTTACGCGAGCGACACGCGAACGGGATACGCCTGCGGGTGGTGGATTCGTGCCGCGCTACTTCACGACTATTTTGTAGGCGACTGTGCCGTCCGGGTAATGAATCAGCGCGTCGGGCGGCTTGGGCGTCTGGTCGATTCCGCGGAACACGAATATACCGTGCGCTGCTCTGGGATAGGCCCAGTTTGGCGGAAGGAACCAATAACGGTCGAAATGAAGAACCGGACCAAATTCACCGGTCCTTTGGAAAACGGGTCCCCTTTGAAAGGCGGCCGGGGAATAGCGCTCGAAAAACAGCACGTAGATATAAGGCTGATTAATATTAGACGTGATGATTACCGGGAGCTTCCGGTCATACCGTTGGTCAATCGCGCCAATGAACTCTTTGATTCCGTACTGGAAATAGGGCGCCGCGATACGCGGAAAATCGCGGAAATACGAGCGCGCGAATCGTCCGCCGTGAAATATCACGCCAACCAGAAGCAAGGCGACCGCGGCCATCCGCAGCGTTGGCGCACGCGAGGTCAGGTCGAGCAGGACCACGAATCCCAGGGCCGACAACATGATCCAGGGCGCCATCGACAAAATTGCGTGTCGGGAGTCTGGATGGGTTAGTAGCAGAGCGGGCGTGACCTGCGCCGGGGGGACGCTGTAGTCGAACAAAACGTTAGGGGTGGGCAGAGCCCGGTGCTCGGGATAGGACGCTCCCAGCGGCAATATAAGGGTCGCGGGGAGGACGGCGAACACCAGCCATCCGAGGATCAAGAGTGCTATTTTCCGGCGCCGCCGGATCAACAGTGCGCCCAGGCCCAGCAGGATCAGCGGCGCCTGCTCCGGCAGTAGCTCACCGAATCCGGGCGGATGGAGCAACGTCCAATGATCCCCCATGGAACCCTGCAGAAACAAAAACGCCGGAGAGAAGTAACTCGCGAAATTGGCCGCAAGCAGGCCAAAAATCGAACTGGACGCCAGGTCTGCGCGTTCCTTGTCGCACCCCGGACAAATAGTCGCTGGATTGAAAAGCGAGAGATGATGGTACTCCGTCATCATTGTGGTGGAGGACTTCAACGACGACAGTGCCAGCGGCAGCGCCAAGGTAAATCCGATTGCCAGGGCAACCAGCGCAGTCCTGACACGGAGCTGCTTCAGTTCGGGCCAGTACAGTACCGCCAGCAATACGCATAGAAGCGGCACCGACGCCTGGGCGACTGAATAACTGTAAAGAGACAGCGCGAAGAATGCGCAGCTCAGCAGAATCCACGCGTCCCGGCGCCGTTCGAGCCACAAGAAGAAAGACACCAGCCCAAGGCTGATCGTCGCGGAAGCGCTCGTAGCCTCGATCCCGTAACGGCTCAATTCCAGATGCCAGGGCATCAAGGTGCCGATCAGCGCGGCCGCCGCTGCCCCGGGCCACCCCCATATCAGCCCGGCAAGAACCGTAAGCGCCGCGAGATCGACTATTCCCCAGAGCGCGGCACAAAGCGGCACCACCGAGGTCTTTAGTCCCAGGGCGCCGACCAGCGGTAACAACGAGTATGTGAACAACGGCATCCGATAGTCGTTGAAACCCTGCATGATGATCGGCATGAAGTTGCCGTGATGGTCGCGGCCGGTTTTGAGAATGCTGTAGGCGTCGTAACCAGCCACCGCTTCGTCCTGGTTGAGGGCCGGTGGCACCTGATTGAGCCGAACCACTCGCAGCGCAGCGCCAGTCATCAAAGCAATCGCGATCACCGCGATGCTGAGCATTTTGGTCAGGTCTGCAACTTTAGGCGCGACGCTGGCTGGCACGCCGTGATCGAGGGCTGGGTCGACGAAAACAGGGGCGCGGGAGTCGGGCACTATTCTGTCGCTACTCTCAGGGCAGGTGCCCCGAGCGCTGCCGGGGCACGACGAATCAGGCGGCGGCGACGGTGAAATTGCCTTTGACGGTGGCCTCGCCCTTTTGGTTGACCACCTCGAGTTCGCCTTCGACCAATCTCTCGCCGTTTTGCTCGCTCTTGCCGGTGACCTTGCCGCGGCATGTGAGAGTATCGCCGGGCCACACCTGGCGCGCGAAACGAACTTTGTAGCGGCGGACGTTGCCGGCGCCGGCATAATCGGTCAGGCATCGTGACAGGCAACCTGCCGTCCACATGCCCTGGGCGAAAACCGTGGGGATGCCCGCCGCCTCGACGAAGGTCTGGTCATAATGCAGCGGCACGAAATCGCCTGAGGCGCCCGCGTACCGCACGAAATCGGGCCGTGAGACGTTGTCGATCGTTACGACTGGAATCGAATCGCCGACTTTGACCGAATCGTATTTGACCTTGGAAGCCATACTGAGACGCCCTCTTATCCAGCTTGTGCGAAGCTCAGCCGCCGACTGCCTGGCCGGTCTCGATTAATGTCCCGCGCGCGATCGCCACTTTTTCGCCCTTCTGGTTCTTGTATTCGATTTCGGTGACCATGAAGGTCATCTTGCCGCCGCGGCCGCCCTCGCGTTCATAGATTTCGGCAATACGGGCGGTGCCGGTCAGCACGTCGCCGACCAGGATCGGTTTGTAAAACTCGAATTCCTGCTCGCCGTGCAGGATCCGGCGCAGGTCGAAATGTGCGGTGGGCACCGACTCGGCGTCCTGCCAGAAGGCCGCCGTCTGCAAAAACGTCGGGGGCACGGGTATCCCGCCGCATTCCTTTTTTGCCTGCTCGGGATCGAAGTAGATCGGGTTGGGGTCGCGGATTGCGCGGGCGAATTCCCGTACCTTGCTCCATTCGATCGGCACGGTGAACGATTTGCCACTCTTGCCGACCAGACTCTTGTCAATCGCCATCTATGCCTCACTTGACCGCGCGTCCGAGCGCTTGGCCGCAAAGTTTCCTAAAGATTGATTCCCTGAGCCACGAGTTCGCGATTCCAGGTGGCATCGCCGAAGGTGAACTCCGAAGACTTCGCCCGCTTGAAGTAAAGGTGCATGTCGTGGTCCCAGGTGAAGCCGATACCGCCGTGCAACTGGACGCCGTCGGCGGAGACCCGGCGGAAGGCGTCCGAGGCGGCGGCCTTCGCCAGGGCAGCAGCGAGCGGCGCCTCGGCGACCTCGTTGCTCACCGCCCACGACGCATAATAGGTGGCGGATTTGGCTCCCTCGACGTCGACCATCATGTTGGCGCACTTATGCTGCACCGCCTGGAAACTCCCGATCGGGCGGCCGAATTGCACCCGCACCTTGGCGTAGTCGACGGTCATCTCGAGCACCTTTTGTGCGCCGCCCATCATTTCGCCGGCAATCATTACCTTGCCCCGGTCGATTACCTGCGACAGCGTCTTCCAGCCGCCGCCAACCGCTCCGATCACGTCGCCGGCGTCGGCCTTCACGCCGCTCAGCGTGACTTCGGCGAGCTTGCGCGTCTGGTCCATCGTGACCAGCGGGGCGACGTTGATCCCGGCACGCTTCCGATCGAGCGCAAAGAGCGTGATTCCTTCCTCGCCGGTTCCGCCGGTCCGCGCCGCGACGAGCAGGCAATCCGCCACATGGCCGTCGTTGACGAATAACTTGGTGCCGTCGAGCACGAATCCTGCGCCGTCTTTGCGGGCGGCCATGGTTATACCGTCCGCACCCCAGGCGCCGGAAGGTTCGAGAAAGGCCGGCGTCGCAATCAGTTCGCCCGCGACGACCTTCGGCAGCAACGCCTTTTTCTGCGCGTCGCTGCCGGCCCGCTTAATCGCCTCCGCGACCATCACGGTCCAGATGAATGGCGAGGGCAGCACCACCCGCCCCATCTCTTCCATCACCAGCACGAGGTCGACGTAGCTGAGTCCGCCGCCGCCATATTCTTCGGGGATCGCCAGTCCAAGCCAGCCCAACTCGGCCATCTTCTTCCACAAGGCGGTGTCGTAGCCGTGCGGGTCTTCCATCAGCTTGCGCACGAGCGTGGACGGACATTCCTTTTCGAGCAGGCTACGCGCGCTCTGCCGCAGCATCTCCTGCTCTTCGCTGAATCCGAAATCCAAGTTGGTCGACCTTCCTTTATAGCCAGCGGCGCGATCCGGCCGATGGCTAACGATACGGCCCTATCGCGATTCGGATATCATGGCGCGGCAACGCCGGACAAGCCGCGCTTGCGCTTCGGTTTCGTCCTGTTGTGGCCGCCAGCGTCCTGAAATCGACGGGCCGAGGTCCAAGTCGGACAGGGCTCCAGGGGTCCTAAAGTCCCATCTGCACGATTTCCGCCGGGCGGATATTGCCACCGTCGATAACCAGGGTCGCGCCGCTCATCCAGCTTGCCGCTTGGGAAGCCAGGAAAATGCAGGGAAAGGCCACATCCTCGACCGTGCCAAAGCGTTGCAACGCGCGCGAGCGCAGCATCATCTGCTTGACCTCTTCATTGGGCCAGATACGCTCGGCGGCGCCCTCGGTGGTCACCGGCCCCGGCGCGAGGCAATTGACCCGGATCCCGTAACGGCCCCATTCGCCGGCCTGCGATTCGGTCAGCTTGATGACGCCAGCCTTCGAAGCCGCGTAGGGCAGCATCGTGCTCGAGCCGTGCACCCCGGCGGTCGACGAAAGGTTGATAATGCAGCCGCCGCTCTTTTGCTCGATGAACTGGCGTGCGGCCGCCTTCGAGCAGAAAAACGTCCCGTCCAGATTGATCGAAACCACCGCGCGCCAACCGTTGGGCGAGAGATTCATGCTGGGTGTGGTGATGCTGCCGCCGTGATTGTTGATCATCACGTCGAGCCGGCCAAAATGCCGCACCGCCTCGGCGATCATAGCGTCGCACTTTGCGGCGTCACGCACGTCGACCACGAACATCTCGCATTTGCCACCGAGCTTGCGGATCTCGTCGCGCACCGGTTCGAGATGGCCGGCATTGCGGCTGGCGATCAGCACCGGCGCGCCGCGAATCGCGAATTCACGCGCGATACTGATACCGATTCCGGTGCCGCCGCCCGTAACGATTGTGACCTTGCCCTCGACGCTGAAAACGTCTTTCAAAGCGAAGCCTCCTGCGGTTGCAATCGGCGCCGTCGCGCGCGAGCGGCCTTCCCTCCGCCTCGTGCGCGGGGCGCTTGTGATCCATCTATCGCAGGAACGGGCGAAGCGCCAAACGCGGGCTCAGCTATCGTATTCGTCGCGATAGCGTACCCATGCCTGAGTGAAGGGCAGCCCTTCTTCGTCGCGCCCCTTGGGGGTCAGATCCAGATAATGGTAGGCGGCGTTCAGCATGTCGAGGCCGCGTTCATAACACGAATAGGTGTGGAAGATCGCGCCTGCCGGGTCTTGGTGGAAAACGCTGATCCCGGCGACGTCGGTCATCGAGAGCTTCTCCG
>DATEGX010000224.1:0-2669 GCA_035279875.1 Binataceae bacterium (SeqCode) | reverse complement strand
CCCAAAAGCTACGTGCTGCTGGTCGATGATGGAAGCACAGATCGCACCTGGGACCTGATTGAGAAGCTCTCGCATGCGCACGGCAAACGTGTCCGCGGCCTCAAGCTCGCGCGCAATGTCGGCCATCAGAATGCGCTGTTGGCCGGACTGCTTGGGCAGATCGGCAAGGCCGACGCCGTGATCTCCCTCGATGCTGACCTGCAAGACGACATGTCGGTTGTCGGAAAGATGATCGGGCACTTCAACACCGGGGCCGAAATCGTCTTCGCTGTTCGCAAGAAACGTACGACTGACAGCCGGTTTAAGCGCGGGACAGCCGATCTTTACTACCGAATTCTCAATTGGCTTGGCGCCGATATCATTCCCCATCACGCTGACTTTCGTTTGATGAGTGATCGGGCCCTGCGGGCGCTTTCGATGTATGGAGAGGCGCATATATTTTTGCGTGGGCTTGCCGTTCAACTCGGATTCAAGACCGCAATCGTCGCGTATGACCGCCTTCCGCGCATTCACGGTGAAACGAAGTACACGCTCGCGAAAATGGTGACTCTCGCCATTAACGGCATCACGTCGCTTTCGGTGCGGCCGATCCGAATGATCGCCCTGATGGGAATCATGCTGTTCGTGGTGTTTATAGGCATGAGCATGTGGGTGTTCGGCACCTGGGTGGCGGGCCAGACGGTGCAGGGCTGGACCTCGGTAATGCTGCTGTTCCTGCTCATCGCCTCCTTTCAGACTTTTGCCATCGCCGTGATCGGCGAATATGTCGGCAAAATTTATTTTGAGGCCAAAGCGCGCCCTCGCTTTATCGTCGAGCAGGAGATCGGCGGCGCCCCCGCCAGACTCGACGCCCCCGCGCGCCATCAAGCAGAGGTCCTGCAACTTAGCGAAAATGGCTATTCGCGCGTAACACCTTGATCGGCTATTGTCGGGGCGATATGACCTTGCCCCCGTCTGAAGAAACCCAGATAGACAACGAAGCGCTGCGCCGGCTGCACTACGCGGCGTCGATTGCGTGCGGCGTATTTGCTGCTCTCGTCGTCCATATCCTGCTGACGGTGCTTGGCATTGGACTGGATTCGGTGCTGCGCGACGCCGGCAGCGGCAGCAAACAGGAATTTATGTCAGCCATGGCCTGGTGGGGGATCGGGGGCGCCGGATTTGCCGGGGGTTGGGCCGCCGCCGCCTATCTCATAGCAGCCGCGCGCGAGCGCGAATTAATCTATCGGCTGGCGCAGTATTTCCTGATCACACTTGTTTTCGTGGCGGCGACGGTCGGCGGCATCATGAGCAAGACCGGCAATCTGGGCGGAACCGTCGATGTGGTCGCGGGTCTCACCGCGCTTGCGCTGGGCGTGATCTGCGCGTTTTGCGGAGCCCGGCTGGCTTACCTCAACGCCGAACAGGTCTAGCGGGCTGGCTCAATACGGAATTTGATAGATCGTCATTCTGTCCGCGACGCCGCGCAAAAGTGCATCCTGTGCGGTCGGCGTAAGCTTTGAACCCGCCAGCAGCTTCGACACTCCCGGGTGATCGACCACCGACTTGGTTGCCAGAATCGCCTGCGAATCTGCGAGATTTTGCACGCGAGCGGCGATGTTCACGGTCTGGCCGAAGTAGTCGAGCCGGTCGTTGAGCGTGACGGCCAGGCACGGTCCCTCGTGAATCCCGATCTTGATGAGCATGTCGTTTTTGATTTTCCGCACCGATTCCCGCATGCGAAGAGCGGCGGCGAGCGCGCGGTCGGGCGTCGGGAACGTCGCCATCACCGCATCGCCAATGGTCTTCACCACCGCGCCCGCCTCAGCGGCGACGATCTCGTTGAGCACGCGAAAATGCTCGCGGACGAGATCATAGGCGACGAGATCACCGACGCGCTCATAGAGTTCTGTCGATCCCTTGAGATCGGTAAATAGGAAAGTGAGACTCGTCAGTTTCAATCCCTGATCGACATCGAGCGTGTCGGTGCGATAGATGTCGCGGAATATCTGGTTTGTGAGGAGCCGTTTTGCCGTGAGGAACGGCTTTCGCTTGCCCAGCATGTGATGGAGCGTATCGCCGGCTATCCAGACCGAAGGCAGCGTACGTATATCGGTCTGATTGTCGAGGGCGAGGCGGAGCGGGCCCGGCCGCATTTCGGTCGTTTCCGTCGGCGCCTGCACTTTGTTGAAGATCAATGCCAGATTTTGGCGCTCTCGCGTAGGCTCGCCCTTCACATCGATGAAATGCGCGACATGAGTCACCGGCTCGAACACGATCAGGAATTCGGCCGGTATTTGCAGCGACATCTGAGCCTTTTGCCCTGCCGGCAACTCTATCGAATCGACCGTGACCTCTTCCATCAGGTCTTCGAAGCCGTTTTCAGGCAGATCGACGCCCGAGCCCCAAAAGATCTGTCGGAAGTACTCCCAGGGCGGAAGCGAATGAGGGTCGTGCGCCTCGATTCGGCGCACGCGCGGGCTCACTGTGAACGCAACCTCGACCATCTCATCGAGAGTGGGTTCGTAGCCGCTGGCACAGAGGGCGCAGTCATACGCCTCTTTGTGGACCGACTTGAGCGTGTGATTGACGTCAAGAACTCCGCCACAGCCCGGGCAAAGAACGTTCCAGGTCAGTTCGAAAAGACCAATACGCGCGGCGTGCAGAAAAGCGCCGATGGTCTTTTCCTC
>DATEGX010000223.1:0-9655 GCA_035279875.1 Binataceae bacterium (SeqCode) | reverse complement strand
GGCGTACGCAGCAGGTGACAAACCGCGCGAGGATGCATAAGAAACGTTGTGCGCTATTGGTCAACATGATGGATTTGCATCGTGAAGCCGGCATCCTTGGAGGCGATCAAAAGGTGAAATGTGAAGCACGCGATCTTGGAGGCTGCGGATGGGCGTAAGTAGGGTTGGTATCATCGGTTCCGGGCAGATGGGCGCCGGCGTCGCTCAAGTCGCCGCACAGGCCGGTCTGGAAGTACTGCTCAACGATATTTCGGACGACCTGATCACGCGTGGTTTGCAAGGTATCGAGCGCAATCTGGATCGCATGATTCAGCGTGGGCGCTTCAAGCCCGATGAACGCGACCGCGTGATTCGGCGGATTGAAGGCACCACCAAACTTGACGACTTGCGTGCGGTCGACTTCGTGCTCGAGGCGGTGGTCGAGAACGAAGAGGCCAAGATCGCCTTGTTCCAGAAACTCGACAAAATCTGCCCGCCCGAAGTGATTTTCGCTTCAAACACCTCGTCAATCTCGATCACCCGGATGGGTGCGCGGACCAGCCGCGCCGACCGCTTTATCGGTATGCATTTCATGAATCCGGTGCCGGCAATGAAGCTGGTCGAGATAATCCGCGGTCTGGCGACCTCGCAGGACACCTACGAATCGACCCGTGTCCTGGCCGAACGGCTGGGCAAGGACACCATGACCGCCGAGGATTTCCCCGGCTTCATCGTCAACCGCATTCTTTTGCCGATGCTCAACGAGGCGATTTACACGCTCTACGAGGGGGTGGGCGGCGTGACTGATATCGACACCGCCATGAAACTCGGCACCAATCAGCCGATGGGGCCGCTCGAACTCGCCGACCTGATCGGACTGGATACCTGCCTGGCGATTATGGAAGTGATGCACCGGGTGTTCGGCGACGACAAGTATCGTCCGTGCCCGTTGCTGAAAAAGTACGTGGACGCAGGCTACCTCGGACGCAAGGCCGGCCGCGGCTTCTATACCTACAATGCGCAGGGAACTCCGATACCGCCGCCTGCGCCAGGCCGGTAAGATGGGCCAAAGCGCATGGGGCGGCAGCGCCCCACGGGAGGATGTTCCATGTCGGTGAAGGCTTTTATCCTGATCGACACGTCGCCCGGCAAAGCCAAGGAAGTGGCACAGAAGCTCAGGCAGGTGCCCGGGGTCTCGGCGGCCCATGCGGTGACCGGGCCGCACGACATCATCGCGATCGCCGAAGCGGCGGACGTTTCCTCGCTCGGCGAATTAATCGTCCAGAAGATCCAGAGTGTGGTGGGGGTGAACCGGAGCCTTACCTCGATTGTTGCCGATTAAGGCCTCGCGAGAGAAAGCGGGGCGTTGCCGCATAAGCTGTGCTAGAATTCCGTTAAGGCAAGCCCGAGCCTGAGGAAAACACTAATCGATGGCTGAGTTACCCGTAGTCAGACGCTTGCGCAAGGAAATGGAGACGCTGAAGCGTGAGTTGACCGTCGACTTGCCCAAGGAGTTGGAGCGCGCCCGCGCACACGGCGACTTATCCGAAAACGCCGAGTGGGCGATGGCCAAACAGCGGCAGGAATTCCTGCGCGCGCGGCTCTCCAACCTCGAGACCCGTGTTACGGAACTCTCGATGATCAACCTTGAGTCGATTCCCCGCGATACCGTCGGACTCGGCAGCCGGGTGGAACTCGAAGACCTCGACGAAGGCGGCCGCATCGAGTACGAAATCGTCGTGCCCGAGGAAGTCGACGGTGCGCAGAATCGGATTTCGCTGTCTTCGCCGCTCGGGCGGGCATTGATTGGCAAGTCGCGCGACGACGATATCGAGGTGCAGACGCCACGCGGCAAGCGCGCCTACCTGGTGTGCAAGCTGGTCACCCTTCACGAAATTATCGCGACTGAAAACGGCCAGGCGCGAGAATAAGCGCGGTTCCTTATAGCGCCATCAAGGTGTGCGAACTCCGGCCGGTGCCGAAATGGCGCAGTCTATCATGCGCGCCGTCATCCTCGAGTCCGACCGGCAAGGATTCGCCGAGCGTAGATGTGCGGGCACTCGCGCGCGGACGCGAGCGTTCGAAAGAACCCTGACATTCGACGCAGTACTGGGTGAATGGCAGAAGCTCCAGCCGCTCCACCGAAATCGCTTCACCACATCCGACGCAATCGCCGTAAGTGCCCGCGTCAAGCCGTCGCAGGGCCGAATCGATGGCGCGCCAACGCTCCTGCGAGCGCTCGATCAGACTAGCATGCATTTCGCTCTCCTCGATTGAGCGAGCGACATCAAGGATGTCGCAGGGCTCGCCAGTCGTGGCCTGTTCGTGCTCGTGCCGCAGATGTTGGATGCGGCTCAATTCGCTGGCCTGTTCGCGGTTGAGGTGCTCACGAAGAATTGCGGTTCTCTGATGCATTCTGACGATCCCCTGACCACGCATTCGCGCGATGTCGTTCGGGCTATCAGCAACGCATGAGGTGTGCCGGACGTAGAGCACTGCCCAATGAGGTAAAAGTAGACAATCCCATCCCCCTCGTCGTGCGGCCGGGACGCCGCATCGCGGTCATGTCGCAGAAAGGGACGAACGTTCAACGGCGCTGACGCATCTCGGCCAGCGGCCGGGTATTGAGCACGTCGGGCGCCTCCAGCCATCCGCGGCGCGCCTGGCTGATGCCATACTGCAGCAGGCCGAAGCCGGCGGTCGAATGCGCGTCGCTCGAGATCACCAATCTGACGCCCGCATGCTTCGCGGCCATCACCGCGGTATCCGTCAAGTCGAGCCGATGGGGTTGCGAATTGACCTCCAACCCGCATCCTTCTTCGCGAGCCACGCGCAGAACTTCAGCCAAATCGAAGCCACTCGCCTCGCGTTGGCCGATAACCCGGCCGCTCGGATGGCCGATAACGTCCACGTTGGGATTGCGAATCGCGCGAATCAACCGGCGGGTCATCGCGGCGGACTCCATCTCGAGCTTCGAGTGAACAGACGCAACGACCCAATCGAGCTCGGCCAGCACCTCGTCGTCCAGGTCGAGCGTGCCGTCCTCGAGAATATCCACCTCGATGCCGCGCAGTATCGCAATGCCGCTCACGCGCGCGGCGATACTCTCGATTTCGCGCCATTGCTCGCGCAAGCGGCCGGCGTCCAGCCCGTGCACCATCGCGAGCCGCTGTGAATGGTCGGTCATGGCGAAATATTCGAGTCCGGCCGCATGTGCAGCGCGCGCCATTTCTTCGATCGAGGCCCGACCGTCGGTCCACAGGGAATGAGCGTGCAAGTCGCCGCGCAAATCGGCGAGCTCGACCAGGTGCGGCAGGCGTCCGTCGCGCGCTGCGTCGATCTCACCGCGGTCCTCGCGCAGTTCAGGCGCGATCCATGGCAGGCCGAGCCCCCGGTAAACCTCCTCTTCCTCGGCGCCAGCTATCGAATCCTCTCCGCGGTACAGGCCATATTCGTTGAGCAACAGGCCGCGGTTCTGCGCGATCCGCCGGATATGCACGCAATGCGCCTGCGAGCCGGTGAAATAGATCAGCGCCGCGCCCCAACTCGCCCGCGGCACGGCGCGCAAGTCGACCTGCAAATCATCGCTCAGAACCACGCTCGCACGCGTCTCGCCCGAGCCGAGAATCCTGATGATGCCGGGGAAGGCGAGGAAACGCTCGATTACCGCGCCGGCATTATCGGACGCTGCGACGATGTCGAGGTCGCCGACGGTCTCGCGCCGTCGCCGGAAGCTGCCCGCCACCTCGATCCGCTCGAGCCCGACGCATCCGCGCATGTGCGCGAGTATGGCGTCTGCCGCGATGCGGGCGCCCGCACAATGAATCCGCCGCGGTTGCCTCGCTTCGGGCTCGCGCGCCAGCGCCTCGAGCAGACGCTGTTCGATTTTTGCGCCAAAGCCACGGATGGTGCGCAGCTGGCCGGCTTCGATCGCGCACTTGAGGTCGTCGGGGCCGCGGATTCGCAAACGGTCGGCCAGCAACTTGATGCGCTTGGGTCCGAGTCCGGGCAGGTACTTGAGTTGGAGCAGGCCGGCTGGGAAGGTGCGGATTAACTCGGCGCGAATTGGCAGGTCGCCGGTCTCGAGCAGCGTTCCAAGCTTGTCCGAGAGGTCGGCGCCGAAACCGGGAATTTCCTTGAAGCGCTCGGGCGGGAGTTCGGCGACCGGCGCCGGGAAATCACGCACCGCGCGAGCGGCGTTGCGATAAGCGCGCACACGGAAGAAATTCTCGCCGCCGATCTCCAGCATGTCGGCGACGTCATCGAAGAGTTTGGCGATTTCCTCGTTGCGCATGAGGCCGCGCGCCTCGCTACTTGCACGCGCGATGAATCCTAGCGGCAATTCTTGAGAATGTCGTGCGGCCAACTGTATCCGCGAATCCGCCCGGCACCGGAATCCAAGAGGCACGCAATTGCCATTCAGGCCGTATCGTTGAAATGATATCCACGGCGTTGACCCTGAAATCCTGACGCCGGCAGGTGCGCTATGGCAGGGGAATATAAACTCGTTGATGCGTTCGTCGGATTGCCGACTCCGCCGAAAAAAGCCGCGCGCGAGCGGCCGATGGATCCCAACATCCAGAAATGGTTCCGACCCAATCGCGCCTTCGCCGAGGGCGCTACGATCGAGGACGTGATTACCGAAATGGACACCGCGGAAGTTGAAAAGGGTGTCCTGACCGCAGGCGCGCTCAGGCTCGAGCGCAGTCCCTACAACGTCGGCCAGCATATCTCCGACGATACCTTCGAGACCCTGTGCCGGCGCACCGCCCAAGCCTGCGCCGACTATCCCGGGCGCTTTCACGCCTGTATCCAGGTTGATCCAACCGGCATGATGAAGGCGGTGCGGCGGCTCGAGCGCGCGGTCAAGGAATTCGGCTTCCGCTCGGCCTGGATCATGCCCTCGATGGTCGGATTGCCGCCCAACCATGCGTGTTATTTTCCAATTTATGCGAAATGCGTCGAACTGGGGATTCCGATCAAAATCAACGTCGGGGTACCCGGTCCGATGCGCCCCGGGCTGATGCAGCATCCAATGGCGCTCGACGAAGTGCTGCTGGCATTTCCAGAACTGACCGTAGTGGGATGCCATCTGGGACATCCGTGGCACGTCGAAATGGTCGCGCTACTGCAGAAGCATGCGAACTTTTTCCTGATCACCTCAGCCTGGGCGCCGAAGCATATACCGGCCGAGTTGTGGCACCTGGCGAATACGCGCGGACGCGACAAGCTGATGTGGGCGAGCGATTTTCCGCTCTTGACGATGCAGCGCTGCGCCAAGGAGGGCTGGGAAGCGCCGCTCAAGGAAGAAGCGCGCCGGGGCTATCTGCGCGACAACGCGCTCCGCGTCTTCAAATTCGAGTAGTCAAATGAGGTTGCGGGCTACCGGCGGCGCGTTCCTTAGGATGAGTTAAGCCTGGATAAACACATCCAGACACTGCTAAAGCCGCTGTTGCGTCATATCAATCGCGATTGCTCCAAGATGAATGCCTGGGCTCCACACGGAACTGCGGTCTTGCATGAAATCGGCACTTATTGTTGGATCGCGGGCGGCAGTAAACGGCGCCTGAGTGCCCTGCGTCTAACTTGATATGGCTTTTGCGTCGGCAATATCCCAAAAGGCTCACGATCCTGCCCGATTTGGATACGATTCGGGCGGTTCCAGCCGCAAAACCAAGGGAAACGCCTTGTCTGATGGTTCCGGCAAAGGGCATGAGACGTGCTTGAGGTTGGGCTCTCATGAAACCAAAAGATTCGGCTGGTTGTATTATGATGTTGTGTTAACCTTTTGCCGTGCGCTGGGTTCAGCGACCCGGCCGCAAAGGGGTTAATCGACTTAGGAGCATGAGAGTGAAACCAGGAGGCTTTTATGCGTAAACCTTGGCTAGCTACCGCGGGACTTGCGCTCGCGGCGATCTTACTGGTCGCCGGATGCTCCGGGCAGCCTCTTTCCGAACGCGAGAAGGGTACCGGCGTGGGCGCTCTGTTAGGCGCCGGCACTGGAGCGATAATCGGTGCCGCAGTCGGCCATCCGGGCGCGGGAGCCGCAATCGGTGGCGCGCTCGGCGCGGGCGGCGGCTACGTCGTTGGCAACGAAATGCAGAATCAGCAGGCGCAGACTCAGCAGACTCAGGGTCAGCTCCAGCAGCAGCAGCAGGAAATCGAAAACCAGCGGCGCCAAATTGAGGAAATGAAGCAACAGCAGGAAACCGAATAGACTCGGCTTCCTTGAGGAAATGCGCCGTGGCGTAATCGCATGACGTCGCGGCGCCTTCATCTTATTTTCGTCTTACCTTCGCCTGAAAGAATCGTCCCCAAATCCCGGTTGATTGCCTGCCCGTCAAGCCGGCCGGCAGAGCTTGCACGCCCTCATCCCAAAGCCTCGCGCATGCGCGGGATCGGCAAAGATTATCCATTTGCGGCGATCCGACCGGCGTACCGCCGAACAGGTCGGGCGGCAGAAGATGCGCGAAACCCAATGCCCGTAAACCGCATCGGCCGGTACCCGCCGCTGACGATCGACCCCGAAGCCCTCTGCGCGTAACAGTTTGAGCTTGCGCTCCGGACCGCCACCGTAATTGCCAATCGAACCGTCCGAGCGAATCACCCGATGACACGGCACGTAAATTGGCACCGGATTCGAGGCCACCGTGTTGCCGATCGCGCGCTGGCTCGACGGCGATCCGATCGCGGCTGCTAGCGCCTGGTAGGTCACCACCGAACCGGCCGGCACCCGCCGCAAGCGATTCAAGGCACGGCGCTGAAAATCGCTCTCGACCAGGCTGAGGTCGATTGCACGATGCGCTATCGCATCGACGTCACCCTGCAGCAAGCGCTCGATTTCGCCGCCAATCTCGTCCGCGAGCGCCGCGTCCTCAGCTACCTCAAACCGCTGCCTGATAGTGGCGAGCAGTTCGGAGATGTCGTCCGAATCGATAAAACGCAGCGCGACCAAGCCACGCGCACTATGCGCGGCAAGAAGCCGTCCGACTCCCGACTCGACCAGCGCGACTCGCGCCAGTGGCCGCCGGATACGCTCCAGAGCGCGCTCGAGCCGAGGCCGCGCCTTGCGCACTAGTTCCTCAACCAGCCTGTCGGACGGTCCCATGCCATTTTCGAAATAGTGTTCTATCTTGTGTTCCATGCTTATTCCGCCGCCTTGAGTTTTTTCAAGGCCAGGTAGACGCCGGCCCTCGCCGCTTCTTCCGAGCATCCCAGGGCCGTTGCGATTTCGCCGTATTCAAGCCCGCCGAATTTGCGCATCGTCAGGGCCTGACGTTGCTTCTCGGGCAGCCTGCCGATGATCGCCTTCAGGTGCAGCACGTCGTCATGCCCGGCCGCTGAAACTCCGGCGCGCTCCTCGCGAATTTCGTCGTCGGCGATCACTCGCGAGCGGCGCGCCCGATCGCGCTTGCGGTTAAGGCATAGGTTACTGGCGATTCGGTACAGCCACGGTCTCAGCCCTGCGGCGGAATCGAGTTGCTGATAGGAGCGATAGGCACGGAGCCAGGTCTCCTGAAACAGATCGAGCGCGTCGTCGCGATCCCCTGTGGTGCGCAATATAAAGCGCATGATTTCCCGTTCGTGGGAGCGCAGCGCCTCATCGAACGGCGGCGGCAGGTCGAGTTTTGGTGCGGCATCCATTGCCAATTTCAACCCCGGTCGGCGGATGGTGTGAATTTAGCGCGGATTCGCCGGAATTTCGCTGGCCGCCGCGCGCTGGCCTGTCTATTTTAGTCGGCGCCGGTGCCGCGACCGCAAAATCGCCGGCCAGGATAATCCGATGGACCCGGTAGCGGAAATCGTCTTGTGGACGGTGCTGTTCCTCGGCACGCATTTCATACTTTCGTCCGCCGCTATTCGCGATCGGCTGGTCGCGGCGGTTGGCGCCCAACCCTTTCGCGGCATCTATTCGGTTATTGCGCTGGCCACCTTCATCCCGCTGGTGATCGTTTTCGCCCGTCACAAGCATGCCGGCGTGATGCTGTGGTATCTGCGTGGTTACGGGGCGGTCCGTGGATTGACGTGGCTGCTGATGTTCGTAGCGCTGATTTTGTTCGTCGCGGGTCTAATCAATCCCAACCCTGGAGCGATAGGTGCGCCTTCGAGCAACCACGCGCACGGCATTCTCAAAATCACCCGCCATCCGAGCTTCGTCGCAATCGCGATATTTGGCCTTGCACACCTGCTTATGAACGGATGGGCCGGCGACGTGATTTTCTTCGGCAGTTTTCCCGTTCTCGGCATTCTTGGCGGAATCCATCAGGACCGCCGCAAGCTGCGCGAACTCGGCGAGCCGTATCGCGAGTTGATGGCGACGACTTCTATCTTTCCCGGCGCGGCCCTGTGGAGCGGACGGGCGAAATGGTCGAGCGGCGATATGCCATGGGCCGGAATCGGCGTCGGCATCGCGGTGACGATCATAATCGTGATTTTCCACCCCTGGATATTCGGCGGCTCGCCGATGGGTTGACCGGCACGGCTACCGCCCCGAGTTGGAGCGCATACACGCCCGCGATTTGACGCGGCTCCCGCCGCGGCGATACACGAAGGAGCAGGATCGATTACGCACGCACTCGCTGCGCATCGACACGGCGAGTAAACCGGCATCGCGCGAGGGCAGTCATGCCACAAGCAGTCAAATTCAAGAGCGGCGGAGTCAATTGCGCTGGCGACCTCTATCTGCCGTCGGGGTTTAGCGCCTCACGCAATTATCCCGGCCTGGTCGTGGGCCACGGCACTGCACAAACCAAGAAATCGCTGGTCAACCAGGGCGAGTTCTTCTCGCGGGCGGGCTACGTCGTGCTGGCGATCGATTACCGGAGCTTTGGCGAGAGCGACGGCGAGCCGCGCGGGCAGCTCTTCCCGCTGGTTCAGGTCGAGGATTTCCGCAACGGGGTCAGTTTCCTTCAACGCACCCAAGGGGTGGATCGCGAGCGCATCGGCATCTGGGGGACCAGTAACTCCGGCGGAACCGTTATCTACGCGGCAGCGGTAGACCCGAGAATCAAGGCGGTCGTCGCGCAGGTGCCGGTGGTCAATCATTTCCGCTGGATGCGCTGGCTGCGCTCGCAAAAGGAATGGTCGGAATTGCTCGAGAATATCGAAGAGGATCGCCAGCGGCGCTACGACACTGGCGCGGGCGCGCGTATTCCGGTCAGCACGCTCGACACGTTTTGTTATCGCCCGCTGCTGAAGAGCATGGTGAGCAAGACCGGGGAAGCGATTGAGAAAACCGGCAAACCGCCGCTCGCCGCGGGCGCGACCGAGGTGGTCCTCGAGTCGCTCGAAAAAGCGCTGGAGTTCGATGCGACCGCGGTCATCGATCGGATCGCGCCGCGCGCCCTCAGCATCATCACCACCAAGCAGGACGACGCCCATCCAATCGAGCAGATCGTCGAGGCCTACGAGATGGCTCGCGAACCCAAGAGCCTGACCCTGCTCGACATGTACGTGCTCGACGTCTATTGGGAGCCGGGATTGAGCATCGCCCTGGGCAAGGCGGTCGAATGGTACGATAAATTTCTCTAGGCTTGAGCGGTGAGTTTGTTTTCCGGTTCGCAGGGCTGAGCGGCACCGCGGCGCGAGGGGAAGGGATTATGGCCGGAGAGAAAATCCGTGTTGGGATTATCGGCGCGAATGTCCACTACGGATGGGGCAGCAGCGCGCATATCCC
>DATEGX010000222.1:0-7683 GCA_035279875.1 Binataceae bacterium (SeqCode) | reverse complement strand
TCTCCGCCAGTTACCCAACAAGCTCCAGCCCCCGGCCACTGATCCGACGCGCCTGCGCGGCCTGGCTGAGGGAACGCCGTCAGTCGGCGATCAATTCAATTCCTTGCTGCTGTAGCCAAAGATTCGGCGCGCGATAATCATCAGATTAATCTGCTGGGTGCCCTCGAAGATGTCGTTGATCTTGGCGTCGCGCATCCATTTTTCGACCAACTCGTTGCGCGAATAGCCGACCGGGCCCAGCAGCTCAACAGCCTTTTGGGTAATCAGAGTGACAGCCCTGCCCGCCTTGGCCTTGGCCATCGAGGCCTCGAGGCTGTTGCGTAGTCCCATGTCGAGCATCCAGGCGGCCCGCCAGGTCAGCAATCGGGCAGCCTTGAGCTGCATTTCCATCTCCATGAAGTCGCGCTCGATCACGCTCAGGCGGCGCGAGGAAATCCCGTAACGAATCGGCACGCGATTCTTCTGCAGGTAATCGCGCACGAAATCCAACGCCGCCCGGCCCACCCCAATCGCCATCGCGGCAACGATCGGGCGAGTTGCGTCGAAAGTCGCCATGACGTCCTTGAAGCCGCCCTCGGGTCTGACCTCCGCGCTGCCGAGCAGATGGTCGGCCGGAACGCGGCAGTTTTCGAAGGTGATCATCGCGGTATCGGAGGCGCGGATGCCAAGCTTGTTTTCGACCCGCACAACAGTCATGCCGGGGGTCTTATGTTCGACGACGAAGGGTTTGATGCCGGCGCGTCCGCCTTTGCGATCGATAGTTGCCCATACGACCACGAATCCCTCGGACTTTTCCGCTGACATCAGGCCCGCGGTGCAGAAAATCTTGGTGCCGTTGATTACCCAGTGGTCGCCGTCGCGTGCGGCGCTGGTGGTCACTGCTGCGGAATCCGAACCGCAACCCGGCTCGGTAATTGCCATCGCACCCCATTTCGGCTTGCCGTCGCGAAAACGGCTGAGGAAGCGCTCCTTTTGTTCGGAGGTACCAGCCGCGGCGACGGCCGCTCCGCCCAATCCGGGATTGGGAATCGAGAGAAACAGCCCCGCATCACCCCAGCACAACTCCTCAGTGCTCAAGCACGTGTAAAGATTGCGCAATTTGGGAGTGCTATCGCCGCGATCGCCATCGCTTCCCGCCATCGCCGGGCTACGCGATCCCGACCACATGGTTTCCCAGAACTGCCAAGGTTCCTCGTGCTCGTTTTCGTCGAAGCGGCGCGAGATCGGCCGCATCATATGTTCAGCGGCCGCATGGTACGTCTGCAGTTGGCTAACAACCTGGGGGTCGAGTTCGAAATCAATCATTATGCGGCTCTCTGAGGTGATTGTTGCTGGTTACGACTGTTCAGCAATGCTTGTGCATCCGATCAGACGATTGCGAGGCCATCGAGGATCGCGAAAGCGCGAGCGTTGCGCAGCCATAGTTCGACTGGATGCTCACGGATATAGCCGTGTCCGCCGAGGGTCTGGACGGCGTTATCGGCCACCATCAGGGCCGCCGCAGCGGTGTAATTGCGCGCCTGGTAGCTCTCCTTCAAGGCGTCGTGACCTTTGTCAAGCAAAGACGCGGCTTCCCATACCATCAGACGCATCGCATCGACCTCGATCGCCATTTCGGCCAGCATGAAGGCAATCGCCTGCTTGGTCGCGATCGGTACGCCGAAGGCCTTACGCTCCTTGGCGTAGTCGCGCGCATAGTCGAACGCCGCGCGGGCGACGCCGACCGCACTCGCGGCCATTGCGACGCGGGATTCACTGAGCAGACGGGTGAAATTGATCCCGCGATCGCCGCCGAGGCGCGCTTCTGCCGGCACCCGGCATCCCTCAAAGGCCAATTCGAAGGTGGCGAGTCCCTTGAGGCCCATCTGCTTTTCGCGTTCGGAAATCCGCAGACCCGGCGCATCGCGCGGCACGATAAAGCCGTCGACCCCACCGAATCCGTCCTCGGGCCGAATCGCGACGTAAACCAGGATCACGGCGGAATCCGCCGCCAAGGGCACCCAACATTTGCGGCCATCAATCACGAACTCGCCCGAATCCAGCCGCGCCACGGTGCGCATCGAGGCAGGATCAAAATCGTAGTCCGGCTCCATCAGGGCGGCGGTGGCAGCAACGAAATGGTCCGCGGCCAGCGGTTTCAAATAGCGTTCGCGCTGTTGATCGGTGCCCATCTCTAGTACCGGAAACGCCATCAGGCGCGGAGCCATCGCATGCAGCGCAAAAGCGAGATCGCCATAGGCAAGCTCCTCGGCGACGATCGCGCCGGTCACGGCCGAACGGGCGTCGCCGTAGCCACCGAGGTTCTCGGGAAGCGCCCCGCGAACCAGGCCCAATTCCCACGCTTTGGCGATTAATTCGGGCGGAAAAGAGCCGGTTTCGTCGGCCAAACGGGCGGGTGGGCGGATTTCGTCGGCGGCAAAGGCGGCGACCGTGTCGCGCACCATCTTTTGTTCGTCGCTGAGTTCGAAACTGATCATCTGCTTTTGCGGTTTGGGCTTAGGACTCCTCGTTGGTTAAGGTGCCAAGTCACATTTCCCGCTGTCGGTAAATCTAAGCTGTTACTTTAAATTTTATGACGGCGCAGGCGTTCGCGCTCGCGAGCGCGATTGTACCTCAGTTCGTCGTCTTCAACTTTGACAGGCGGAGCAAGAGGTTTGCGCAGCTTCCTGATTAGCGCGCCCGGTTTTGAGACCGCTCGATTTGAGGATTTGCGGGCAGCCATCGCTAATTCTCCGGGGCGAAGCCGATAAAGCTCATTTGCAGACCGGTGGAAGCGCCCCCGGCGGCGCGGCGAGAAAAGAACTGGTCGTTAGCGCAACGCGTGCAGGGTCCATGCACGGTGATAGCATCGGCGGGCACGCCCGCCGCGATTAGCTGGCTGGTGATAATCCCGCGCAAATCGAGATACATCTTGCCTGGGCGCCCAGGGCGGCTATGTGCTCTCGCGCCCGGGATCTCAGCGATAAACCTGGCGCCGAGTTCGGCGTCGACCTCGAAACAGCAGAGTCCGATCGCCGGCCCCAAGGCCACCTTTATTGCGCTTGGCACCGCGCCGAGTCCGGTCATCGCACGAACGCCTTCGAGGGCGATTTGGGCCAGCGTCCCACGCCATCCGGAGTGCAACGCACCAGCCACACGGCGCTCCGGATCGACCATCAGGACCGGCACACAATCGGCGCTGAAGACCGCCAGCGCGATCCCGGCAGCGGAGGTTACCATGCCATCGCCGGCGCGCGTCTGGTTGCAGTCGTCATCGACGCTATGCACCTGATTGCCATGGACCTGCGTCAGCCGCGCCACGCGCATCCCAGGGTACAGCGCGTGCCACATATTCCAGTTCGCGCGCACCGCGCTCGGCTCGTCCCCCACCCATTGGGCCAGGTTGAAACTCGCGTACAATCCACCGCTCAGGCCACCCTCGCGGGTCATAAAGCCATGACGGAGAAAGGAAAAGTCCCACGGCCGCAGAATCACCGGGGTCGGCTGGCCGGCTGCTCTGACCTCTGTTGAGAATTGAGCCATCACGATTGTCCGAAATTATCAGGATAAACTATAATCAACTCTTTTGGAATTTGGCCTTTGGACCCATTATGAACGGCTACCAATACCTGGTGCAGCGAAATCGCCTGATGTGTCAGCTTGAGGACGAGCTCAGAAAGATTGAGCATTTGCCCGAAAGCGAGCGTACGACCGCGGCCAAGCGGCTCGAAGCACAATTCGACGTGCGTTTGCGCGCGCTTTACGCAGAGGTCGCGACTGAATATCCGGGAGAGCGCAAAATCAAGCCGCGCCCGCTGACGGATCAGCGCTAGAGGCCGGGGAACGGCTTGGAGCGCTCAATCAGTATTCGCGGGGCGCGCACTCACAACCTCCGCGATATCTCGCTCGATATTCCGCACGGCCGCCTGACCGTGGTGACGGGGGTGTCGGGTTCGGGCAAGTCGAGCCTGGTGTTCGATACGCTCTACGCGGAGGGCCAGCGGCGCTATGTGCAGAGCCTCTCGACCTACGCGCGGCTGTTCCTCGAGCGAATGGATCGGCCCGATGTCGATTCGATCTCGGATATCCCACCGGCGCTGGCGCTGCGGCAGAAGAATACCATCAAGAACGCGCGTTCGAGCGTCGGTACCGTCACCGAAATCAACGATTACCTGCGACTGCTCTTCGCCACCGTGGGCAAGACGATTTGCCCGCGATGCAACCTCGAAGTAACTAAGGACACCGTCGAGGGCGCGGCCGCCGCGATTCTGGCGCGGCCTGGACTTTACGTCTTCCTCGCGCCGTTCGAAGCGGGATCGCGATCCGTATCGGAGATGGCCGTCTACCTGATTCAGAACGGCTACCATCGCGTTCATCACGACGGCGAAATGCTCGAAACGGCGGATTTCGCCGCACGCGGCCAGTTCAACGGCAACGGTTCCGCGAAGGCAATAGAAGTAGTTATCGACCGGGTAGCAGTAGCCGCGTCAGGCACCGAGGAGCGCGTACGCGAGGCCCTGGAGAAGGCCTTTTACCTCGGCGGAGGTCAGGCGCGCGCCCTGATGGTCGAACGTAACGAGGGCGCGATGCGAACCTCGGCGGCGATGGAGTTCGACCGGCGCTTCAATTGCTCGCGATGCGCTACGGCGTTCGCGGAACCCGCCCCGGCGCTATTTTCGTCCAACAGCCCGATCGGGGCATGTCCGGAATGCGAAGGCTTCGGGCGCACCGTCGAACTCGACCTGGAAAAAGTGATGCCCAACCCGCTGCTCTCGCTGCGGCAGGGACTGGTCACGCCGTGGCGTACGCCCGCCTACCGCGAGATGCACGAATGGATGCTGAAGTGCGCGCGCAGGGGGCGAATTCGCACCGCCGTTGCATTCCGCGACATGACAGAGGAGGAGCGGACGTGGCTGCTCGACGGCGAGCCGCGCAGGGAGGGTCAGAGTTGGGACGAGCGTTGGCCGGGGATACGCGGTTTCTTCCGCTGGCTCGAACGCCGTCGCTACAAGACCCACGTGCGAATCTTGCTGGCCAGGTACCGCCGCTTCGTCCCTTGCCCGGTATGCAATGGCACCAAGCTCAAGCCGGGCTCGCTCAACGTTACGATCGATGGCAAGTCGATAGCCGAGGTCGGCCAAATTGCCGTGCGCGACCTGCCCGCATGGCTCGATTCGCTCGGCGGGCGCCGTGGTTTCACGCAGCGAGCCGCGGTGCTGCTGCGCGAATTGCGAAATCGCATCGGCTACCTCAACGAAGTCGGACTCGGCTACCTGACGCTCGAACGGCAAGCGCGCACGCTCTCGGGCGGTGAAGCGCAACGAATTCATCTGGCGAGCGCGCTGGGCAGTCTGCTGTCCGGCACGCTCTACGCGCTCGACGAGCCGACCGTCGGCCTGCACGCAGGAGATTCGCGGCGTCTGCTCGCCGTGCTGCGCCATTTGCGGGACATCGGCAATACGGTGGTGGTGGTCGAACATGATCCGACGATGATCGCCGGAGGCGATACCGTCGTCGAGTTGGGACCGGGTGGCGGTCGTGAGGGCGGCAACCTGGTTGCCCATGGCTCCCAAAACCTGAACGGGAGCCATCGCAACGGCGATAAGCCCGGACGTGTAATGCTGATGCGGGCACTTTCGCGCCAGCGCCGTTACACGAAAAAGGACCCGGCCGTGCGAATCGTCGGGGCGCGCGAGAACAACCTGCGCAAGCTCGACGTCACGATCCCGCTGGGACGGCTGGTATGCGTAACGGGGGTATCGGGCTCCGGCAAATCGACCCTGATTGAGAGCGTTCTCTACAACAACTACCTGCGTCATTCAGGCGAAGCGGTGAGCGAGGTCGGCGCCTGCGATCGGATTGAAGGGCTGGCCCAGCTTGGCGAGATGGTGCATATGGGCCAGGAGATGCCGACGCGTTCGCTGCGCTCGAATCCGGCGACTTATTTGAAGGTCTATGACGAGATCCGCAAGCTCTTCGCGGCCAGCGTCGAGGCGCGCCGGCTGAAGATTAAACCCCGCGATTTCTCCTTCAACGTCGAAGGCGGACGCTGCGTCAAATGCCATGGCACCGGCACCGTCACCATCGAGATGCATTTCATGGCCGACCTCGAGGTGAAGTGCGACGCCTGCGACGGACGAAGATTTCAGAGCCACATTCTCGCGATTCGCTGGCAGGGGCGGAATATCTGCGAGGTGCTCGACCTGACTATCGACGAGGCGCGAGCTTTCTTCGAGCGTCATCCCGCCATCACGCGCCGCCTCGAACCACTCGCGGCGGTCGGACTGGGCTATCTGCAACTGGGTCAGCCCACCTCGACTCTGTCGGGCGGCGAGGCGCAGCGCCTCAAGCTCGCGCGTTTCCTGCTGGCTGACCTCGAACCGCCCCAAACCGGCGACGACGGCAAGCCACTGCCGCGGATGTTTCTGCTCGACGAACCCACCACTGGCCTTGCCTCCAGCGATATCCGCCGCCTGCTGCGGGTGCTGTCACGCTTGGTGGCGGAAGGCAACACGATGGTGGTGATCGAGCACAATCTCGAATTCATCGCGGACGCCGACTATATAATCGACCTCGGACCGGGTGGTGGCGATGAAGGCGGACGGGTGGTGGTGGCCGGCGATCCATTGCGAATCGCCGCGAGCGAACGCTCGCTGACCGGACGTGAGCTGCGCACACTGTTCGGATTGCCAGCTTCGGCGCGTGGAGCGGTGGTCCGAACGGCGCTGCGCGAAGCGATCGGGACCCCTTGAGATCAATCGGCATGGTACGATCTGGCAAGACTCGCAGGATAATGGCCTTCCAGCGTGGTTCGACCCGGCTGGGCGTGTTGGACGTGCTCACCGCTCTGATCCTGCTGGCGATTCTGGTCTGGGCCTCCTGGAAGCAATTTCCAGCCTACGATCACGACGTGTCATCGCGAGCGGCGGTGCGGTCGTCGTCTCCGAAACCGGAAAAGTAGTGGAAAGCCGGTTCATCAATTTGTAATATTTTTGTGGGGATGAATCGAAGTTGAGGTCTCCGGGGGAGGAGGTCGGAATCCGATGCCCGTGCAGCAGCCCTCTTCGCAAAAGCTCAAGGGATTTTTTCTTCAGCTAGTCCGCCGAAGCTTTGACCAGCTTCACGTTGGTGATCCGAAGATTGCCGAATATCTCGCTACTGTGCTGGCCGACTTCAGCCGTTCGGACCGCTGGCTGCAAATCCGCGCAGAGGGTAGGCGCCTGACCAGCGTAATCGAGATGCTCCTCGCTGACTTCGAGACGGCCGGGGACAACGCAGCCCGCGTCCAGGGCGAACGCGAGGTGCGCAAGTACGTGGGCGATTATACCCTGTTCATGTCAGGACTGTTCCGCCGCTACGTCGAGCGGGGCGGTTACCTCAGTTACTACTTCGAGGAAGGCGCGCGTTCGTATCAGGCGGTTTCGGCGCTCGACGTCTCGCTTTACAATCCCGGTTTCCTGATGTTCGAAGAACTGAGCAAGGGCTTCGAGCATTATTCAGGCGCGCTCGATTTCATGCGTAAGTGCTACTTCACTCCCGGTCCGCGCGAAGACCCGTTCGCGGGCTTCTTCAAGCAGATCGAGGGCTGGGTTCGCTACGGTCTCTCGGACAACTGAGCCGGCCTCCGGCTCGGGGGAGGCCAATGGCCGCCGGAACGATGGCACTACCCTACCCTCGCTCTCAGGCGAACGGCTCGACGTATAC
>DATEGX010000221.1:0-3876 GCA_035279875.1 Binataceae bacterium (SeqCode) | reverse complement strand
GGCTTCATCGAGCGGCAACGATTTCAACTATGACTACCACGTGTCGTTCACCAAAGATGAGATCGCGAAAGGCAAGGTCTATTACAACTTTCAGATGACCGACGCCGCGGGCGAGGACCTGCACGGCACGAGCGTATTCATCAAGGACGAAGCCGGCACGGTCTTTCACACTTATTCGGCGTATGCGCGCGGGGACGAACGAGGACTCGGCACCTACATGTTTCTCGACCTCACGCCAAACGGACGCAATGAAACCGGCCCGAACTTCAATTTGACGGACTGGGTGCGGCGCCACGACGAGTACGGGCAGGTATAACCGAGGATTGAACCGGCGAGGCATCCGGGCTCCCAATCCAGGGTTATCACACAGGAGCACTGTCAGTGAGCACACATGGTTGCTGCGCAAATGTCTCGAAGGGCCCGAGCGAGACGGATGGGCTTCGGACCGCAATACCCGGTCCCAGGCCTGCCGCCTCCGCGCGGCACCACCGTGACATTGCGGGATGGATTGTCTCATGTGCCGGCCTGGCGGTCGTGCCCAAGTGCCCCATCTGCCTCGCGGCTTATCTTGCGGTTGGGAGCGGTGTCGCGGTTTCGGTTTCCACCGCGGCCCATCTTCGTTTGCTGCTAATCCTGCTGTGTATGACTTCGCTGTTGGCGCTCACAGTGCGAAGGGTGCACTACTTCCTCGCGGCACGAGCGGCTGCTCGACCCGGGCATATTACGAGTACGGCACATGCGCGATCATAGACGTTACATGGGCATGGGCTTCGATGTGTGGAACGGTGAGCGGACCTGGTTCTGGTCCTCGATCGATCCCCGGCGCAATTGCGGCACGATCGGTGCCGCCGCAACGCAGGCGGAAGCGGTACTCGAGGCCTGTCGATCGATCGAGGAGGCAGTTGCTCGCAGATTCGGCGGACACAGCTCTATCTTGAGGCCGATCGGGTGGCGGACCGCCGTTGGCCGCTCCGTTAAGATAACGCAAGTCGTATGATTTCGCGTCGCCGCCGCCTGACCGTAGTGCAAGTGTCGCAACCGTCGCTGGCAGCTTGAAGCGCCGCGGGCCAAGGTTTGAGACGAAGCGGCTGCGAAGATGCCGCGCATCAAGAACTGCATGATTTCTATGAAGACGCGCGAAAAAATGCCGAACAGATAGTCTACGCGCCCAAAGTTTGGTGCGTGGAGAGCCGTTGAGGAGGAATCGAACGGGAGGAACATGACGGTTCCATCTTGGGAATCGATGCTCCACAATGGAGATGGAAATTCCCTTGAACGGCTGTTGTGCTGTTCGACCGGCGGCTTAGACGCAACCGAGGCCTTGAAACAGGAGCTCCATCTTTATGGGTTCGGACGAACAAAAGCGGCTGGCGGTCACATTCCTCGAGAATTTCAACACTGCTGATCCGGAAGTGTTCGCAAGTCTGGTGACGGATAATTTCAGGTTCGAGATCATATCGTCACTGAAGGAATTTCCACCGATTCTCGGCGGACCGGAGTTCGCTATCAAAGAGGCGGAAACGCTCAAGCGGCTGTTTCCTGAGGGCCTGAAGCTCATTCTGGAGACGGTCGTGAGCGAGGACTCGCACGTCATCGTCTTGGCCAAGGCCGATACGATCGCGATGAACGGCAGACGCTACGCGCAACGCTACGCCTTTTACCTGCGCTTCGAAGGCAACCGCATCGCCGAGGGGCGCGAATACAACGATACCAACCTGGTGCGTGAAGTGTTTCTTGGCTAGACGACGGCAATGTGACAATTTCTGGCGAATCAGGGGTCTGCGATTTGTCCGGAAAATGATGACTTTCGACGAGCTGAACCGGTACACGGGTTGCACCGCAAGGCTTGCGGCGGCGCAAGAATAATCGCGAACGAGATTGGGAGCGCGCCAGTCAAAGCGAATTGGAATAAACGCCAGATATAATGCGCAAACTCCAAACGTTGTTAGAATCCACCAAGTTGAGGAATTAGACTCAACCAGGCAACGCAAAACCTTCAGGCTGACGGAGTCGCCATGGCCGCAACGTCAAAGTCCAAATCAGCAGCAATACGCGCCCGCCTGAGCCACCCGGTAATAGACTCGGATGGGCATCACGTCGAGTACTTTCCGCGGATGCGCGATTACATCAAGGATGTTGCCGGACCCAAAATTGCCGAGCGGGTCGGACCGGCCTTCGACGGCACCATCGCCAGTACGCGATGGTATCGCGAGTCGCCGGAGCAGCGGCGTGAATTCAGGACCAAGCGATCACCGTTTTGGGGCTTCCCGACGAAGAATACCCTGGACCTAGCCACCTCGATGTTCCCGAAGCTGATGTACGAACGGCTGGACGAGATGGGCCTGGATTTTTGCGTGCTATATCCAAGCCTCGGGCTGGTGAGCGCGCATTTCGAAGACGAGGAAGTGCGGCGCGCGACCTGCCGTGCCCTCAATCGCTACTGCGCGGAGATCTGGGGTGAGTATCGCGATCGGATCACGCCAGTCGCGACCATCCCAATGAACACGCCGCAGGAAGCGATCGAGGAACTCGAATACGTAGTCAAAGGACTGGGGTTGAAGGCCGTGCTGATGGCGAGCTACGTCAAACGCCCGATTCCCGCGGTGGTCCGCCAGTACCCTGAGGCCTCCCGCTATGCCTTCTGGCTCGACACTTTCGGCATCGACAGCGAATACGACTACGACCCGCTGTGGGCCAAGTGCCAGGAACTCAAGGTGGTCCCGAGCTTTCACAGCCATGGCGAAGGATGGGGCAGCCGCACCTCGATTTCGAACTACGTCTATAACCACGTTGGGCACTTCGCCTCATCCGCAGACGCGATCTGCAAGTCGCTGTTCCTGGGCGGGGTGACACGGCGCTTCCCGAACATGAAGTTTTCGTTTCTCGAAGGCGGAATCGGCTGGGCGCGGAGCCTTTTTGCCGACTTGATCGGCCATTGGGAAAAGCGCAACCTGGGCGCGCTGGCCAACTACGATCCCAACAATATCGACCAGGAATTACTGGCTGAATTATCGCGTCGCTACGGCGGAAGGGTGACCGAAGGCCGTGAATACGTGAAAGGCGGCGAATTGTCGCGCTTGCGCGAGGGTGATCCCACCGACGACTTCGCCAGTTGCGCGATCGCGCGCAAGGAAGATTTCCGCGAGTTGTTCCTCAAGCCGTTTTTCTTCGGCTGCGAGGCCGACGACCCGGTTACCGCGTCGGCCTTCGACGCCTTGCGCAACCCGCTATCGGCCCGCATCAACGCGATCTATGGCTCGGATATTGGCCATTTCGACGTCCCCGACATGACTGAGGTTACCGCCGAGGCATACGAACCGGTCGAGCACGGGGCGATGACCGAAGCGGATTTTCGCGATTTCGTATTTTGCAACCCGATCAAGTTGTGGACCGCGCTCAACCCGGATTTCTTCAAGGGTACCGTGGTCGAAAGCGCCGTCTCACGTTACCTGGCGGAAAGCTGAAAGGGTCGCGCGATTCGGGGCCGACCGCAGTAGGCTCTCGCGTTGACCGCACCCTGGATACCGTCCGCCTTAAGATTCCAGGCACGCCCCGGAATGATAAGATAACGCTCGGCGGTTTTCGCGCACTCGCGAGGCCTGCCGCGAACCGCGATTCCACTTCTCGAGGAAGCATCAATGAGCGATCAAATCACCAAAACAGACGAAGAATGGCGTGAGATGTTAACTCCGGAGCAGTTTGCAATTGCGCGCAAAAAGGGTACTGAACGCGCTTTTACTGGCAAATATTGGGATTTTCACGATAAGGGCGTCTATTTGTGCGTATGTTGCGGCAATGAGCTCTTCAGCTCGGACACAAAGTACGACTCGGGCTGCGGATGGCCGAGCTTCTATGCTCCCCTCGAAGAGCAAAAGG
>DATEGX010000220.1:0-5566 GCA_035279875.1 Binataceae bacterium (SeqCode) | reverse complement strand
ATTCCGTTTTCTCTGGCGCGCTTCAAAGCCGAATGCTGAAGCGCGAAAACATCCGCAGGCGCGTCCTGAACGGGCGCCCCGCACTTTTTCCGAAACAAATTCAAGCGCCGCGATGTGCCGGCTGCTCAGGAGCCCGCTGCGGCGGCCTGCTGTGGAGCGTGCTCTCGGGCCAGGCATTCGGCAGCGGGCTTTTCTACCACCGTGCCCTTGAAAAAATTGGGATTGGCGCCGCCCCAGAATCGTACCGGGTTGCCGAACACGAAGTCGCGCAAGCCCTCCTCGTCGAGTTGCCGGCGCTCCACCAGTTCGTAAGCCTCGGCCAGTACCTCGGTCATATCGGTTACGTCGAAATGGCCGATATCGGAACCCATGATCGCGTGCAGCCTGACTCCGTAAGGGTTGGCGCCCGGACGAAAAGCCCACGCGTTGACCGGGTCGTCGGCTTCGCAGCCAAAATAAAAGTTGGGCACGAACATATCGCGGATATCTTCGGGCCGGGTGATCCCGCAACGCCCGAAATCGTCTAGCGGCTCGATATCGCCTAGAAGATGATTGAGCGAGCCAAGCGCGCTGACGTGTGCGGCCAGGCGTTCATCGCCATAATGCCGGAACGATTCCGCCACCGCCGCGACATCGAGGTTGGCCGGATTGGTATTCTCCAGCGCGGCCAGGTTGCGCTTTTTCCAATGGCCGATCAGGTCGCTGAAGAGCATGCACGCCCAGCCCACCCCGCCTTCCAGAAAAGCGAACTTGAGTGTCGGGAAGCGCCGCGTTACCCCGTTGAGGAACAGCGACTTGCAGACCGCTTCGCCGGCGGCGGCGAAATGGCCGATATGGTTGTACACGAAGTTTGAATATGAAACGCGCGTGCCAATTCCCTGCGACCCGCTGTGGAAGGTTGGCACTACCCGCAGCTCAACGCACTTCGCCCATACCGGGTCGTAGTCGTATTCGCTCTCGAGGCCGAGTTCGTCGGGCCAGGTCGCGTAGCGATCGGGCTCGCCATTTTTATGCGCGGCCTTGATCGGCCGGCGCATCAGGCTGGTCATCATCATCGCCTTGAGCCCGCGCCCGGTGGCGAATTCGAGTTCGGCCAGCGCCTCGGACGGCGTGTTCATCGGGATACACGCGGCCGGTATCAGACGGTCGCCGAGTCCCTTGAACAACTCTGCCGCCATCATGTTGTAGGCGCGGTAACCGGCCAGCGCTACTTCATGGTCTTTGATAGTCGGGAAAAACAGGGCGAGGGTCGGGTAGGCGATCGCGAAATCGAGCCCGATATCGTCGAGCCGCTCGTACATCAGTTTAGGCAGCATCGAGGTCGCCCGATCCAGCGCATTGCGCGCCGGCAGGCCCCACCACGCGGGCTGAATCGGGCGGCGCGCGGATCGCTCCTCCAGCGTCATCCGCGACCAGCTTCCCAATCCCGCCAGGTAATCTTCACGCCGAAAGCGGTCGACCATCGAAGGACCGGCGACGCCGTCAAGATATTCGAGCAGCACGGGCTCGAACTCGACCCAATGACCGTCGGAGTCGATTACCGGATGGCTGAGGCGTTGGTGAATTGCCGCTGAGGGAGACTTGTGGGCCATGAACAACTCTCCTTTTATCGTAGGCGAGATTTCGGGCGCTTAGCCTGATTCGCCGCGCCGTTCATTAATTCCCTACTCGGCGAAGGCCGAAAAGTCACGCGCCGTCAACCTCTATCTCCCAGCGCGGCATCTCGGCGCGCAGGACATGATCGAAAAACGAGAAGTCGAGCATGAACTCGCCGTCAGGGTTCCTGGTCGTGATGTCGGCGAACCGCCCGCCCCAGATGATGTCCTCGGCTTCGTAGTAGTTACGGGCATAGACAGTCTGGGAGAAAATGTCGTCGATTCCGGTCAGCGAAACCGTTATCCCGGCCAACGTCGCGCTCAGCGACTCGGGCGTGGTGCGGTAGAGGGGGCTCTTCTCCGTAATCGGATGGACTGCGGTCCACGAATAACTGAAGATCGCGTTCCGGTAGCGGGTCAGTTCGAGGTCATAGAAGCGGCGCACCCCTTCGCCTTCGAGGGTGGTTTCCTGGCGCGCGAAAACCACGTGAATTTGCGCCTCGACGATTTGATTGGAGCGCACGTTGGCCATCCGGAACATCAAGCTGGGCACCCCGTCGCGAGTCGAAATCACTGCGTTGCGGGTGAATCGCACGCGTGCGGTCGGGCGTGAAAATTTCGAAAACACCAACCCGGTAATCAGCGCAAATGCCAGCAAGCCCATCAATGCTTCGGCGGTCATCAGCACGTTGGCGATAAGGGTGGCGGGCGCCATCTTGCCGTAGCCGATCGTTGCCATGGTCTGCACGCTGAAAAAGAAGGCGTCGGCCAGCGAACCGCGGCGGGCATTTTCGATGCCGTTGTCGAGCAGGTAGCCGAGTCCGAATAGGCAATTAATCGCTACGAACGCGGCCATCACCTCGAGCAGCAACATCGCCCATGACGAGGTCAGCAGTTGATGATAAAAATCCTCGAAGTAACCGTCGCTCGTGTCCGCAGCGGTCGTCGCGAGAAATGGTAACAAGGGTTCTTCTTTCGCGATTTCTGATGCCATGGACAAAAATACCGTGCCGCATCAAAACCATGAAGCCGTTCAGGCGGAGGCCGGCGATTGACCCTCGATGAAATGCTGGTCGACGGCCCGCGCTCTTCCACCCCGACCATTGTCCTTGCGCACGGTGCGGGGGCGCCGATGGATTCGCCGTTCATGGAGACTATCGCGAGAGGCTTAGCGCACGAGCGGATTCGGGTCGCGCGCTTCGAGTTTCCGTACATGCGGGCTCGCCGGATTGCGGGCAAACGCGGGGCTCCCGACCGCGAGCCTGTGCTGACGGCGGCGTGGCGCGACGCAATCGAACTGCTGGGTGGCGGTGCGCAGGTAGTAGTTGGCGGCAAGTCGATGGGCGGGCGTATCGCCAGTATGGTGGCCGACGAGGCTGGCGCGCGTGGCGTCGTATGCCTCGGTTATCCGTTCCATCCGCCGGGCAAGCCGCCGGGTCCTCGCCTCAAGCACCTCAAAGTGCTGCGCACGCCGGCGCTGATCGTTCAGGGCACCCGCGATAGCTTCGGCGGCCGCGCCGAGGTCGAGGGGTATGACCTCTCGCGCCGGATTCGTCTCGAGTGGATTGAGGACGGCGATCATTCGTTCAAGCCGCGCGCCCGCTCGGGGCGCACCGAAGCGGAAAACCTGGCTGCCGCGATCGGTTTGGTGCGGGATTTTATGCGCCAAATCTAGGCGGCGCGGATCGAAGACGTGCCCGGGCTCTCCAGCGGCTAACTCGACTGATGGTACCCGAATCAGCCGTGTTGCGCGGTTTAGCCTTCTCAATCTCCGACCCGCTGTGTTAGGCAATAGAGTGTTTGTCGTTGTTCTCTGGTACTTGGTCGATGCGCCACGGTTGATTGACGCGGCGCCGCCGTAATACTTGTCACGGGGCGAATCGATCGTGGAGATTTCCACAGCGACAGAGGAAGCCGGTACGGTGCCGGCGACCGAGGCGCCGAAGGTCATCGGCGATGCGCGTCCACGCGCGTTCGAGCACGCGCCCTCGCATGAATTGCTCGCGATGTGGCGCAACACCCGGATGGTCGTGCTGTGCGTCCTCTCCGCCGCGCTTTATGCCGCGGTCCTGATACCCTTTAAGGTCGTTCCGCTGATTCCGGGCGTGACCGAGGTCCGGCCTGGCAACGCAATCCCGGTGGTATGCTCGTTCCTGTTTGGGCCGGCCGCCGGCTGGGGCTCAGCCATCGGCAATATGATCGGTGACTTTTTCGGCGGCGTCGGCCCGGGCGACGTTTTCGGCTTCGTCGCGAATCTCGCGTATGGCTATATTCCCTATAAAATCTGGACCATTATCGCCGCCAACGACGAGAGCCCGACTAATTTCAGCCCCGCCGCAATCGCCAAATACGTCGCCTGCTGCCTCGCCGGGAGCGTTCTGTGCGCCGACCTGGTTGGATGGGGCGACAATATGCTCTCGCTGCGCCCGTTTTGGATCCTTGGCAATGTCATCATTTTCAACAACATGCTCGCCTCGATCGTGCTTTCTCCCCTGATTCTGGTGGCGGTGTACCCGCGAGTGCGCGCCGGCCATCTGCTTTATCGAGACGTGATGCCGGAAATTGTGCCGCGACCGAAGCCGATTCGCCTCGCGGGCCTCTTGATGCTGGTCGGCGGCGAGGCCAGCGCATGGTTGACCGGCAACTTGATTTCGACCGGCTATTGGAAGCCGCACTTTCTGCCCGCCTTTTATGCGACGACCCCATATGACAAGTCGATAGCAATTATTGTGAGCCCCCTTATCCTGTTGGCGCTCACCGGAATGCTGCTCTTGTGAAGCTGAGCGGATCGGCGATCGCGCACGCATCTGACAGCGAGGCCACGGCGTCGGCCTCATTACGATCATCTACCGCCGTGGAAATGCGTCATGTGACGTTTACGTATGATGGCGCACGTCAACCCGCCTTGCGTGAAGTCAATCTTGCGCTCAAGCCGGGCGAGATGGTCGGTATCATGGGGGCGTCGGGCGCCGGCAAGTCTACGCTGGCGAAATGCCTCAACCGGCTCGTGCCTGCTTTCGAGGATGGCGAGTTTCGCGGCCTGGTGCGAATCGGCGGTCGTGCTTTGGAGGGTGCCCGGGTCGCCGAAGTGGCGCCGATGGTAGGGATGGTCTTCCAGGACTTCGAGGCGCAACTTTTCTCGACCAACGCCGCGCTCGAGGTTGCCTTCACGATGCAACAGATCGGCATGCCGCGGGACGAGATCGCGTCGCGAATCGGGCCTGCGCTCGCGGCGGTGGGTCTTTCCGGCTTCGAGCATCGCGACCCCACCTCGCTTTCCGGGGGTGAGAAGCAGCGCCTCGCGATTGCCGCCGTCCTGGCGCTGCGTCCCGGCGTTATCGTACTGGACGAACCCACCACGGACCTCGATCCGGAGGGCAAAGCCGAGGTTTTTGGGCTGATTCGCCGTATGCGCGAGCAGGGGCTCAGCTTGATCGTAATCGAGCACGAAGCTGACGAATTGCGCGGATGCGATCGGATTATCTTGCTGCGCGAAGGCGAAATTGTGGCGCAAGGACCACCGGCGTCGGTGATGATTCAACTCGACTTGCTGGAGGCTTGCGGGGTTCATCCGCCGGACCTGAATCGGTCCCTCGCAATGCTCGGTATCGATGCTCACGCCGGGTCGATCGACGAAGCCGAGGCGCTCATCCGAGGACGCTACTCCGTGGACGTGAGTCCCACGGAAGCCCGTCGCGACTCGCCGGTGACAGAGGTTTCACGCCCGGGCCCTGGGATCAACGGCAACCGACGACCGCTGGTTGAAGCCGAGAACGTCAGCTTTTCGTATCGGCTTGGAACGCCGGCGCTGGATTCGATAAATTTTCGCATCGAGCCGGGCGAGTTCGTCGCAATCGTCGGCCAGAACGGATCGGGCAAGACCACTTTCGCCAAGCATATCGTCGGGCTGTTGCGTCCAACCGACGGGCGAATCCTGCTCGAAGGCCGCGACCGGGTGACGTTGCGTTCGT
>DATEGX010000219.1:0-8412 GCA_035279875.1 Binataceae bacterium (SeqCode) | reverse complement strand
CCGCGTGAGTCCCCGGCCTGCTCGCGTTGTTGAGCGCGAGTTGTGTACCGAGAGCTACCTCGAAGTGATAGCTGACGTACGCGAGGCCCGGGGTGGCCAGCAGGGTCGGGAAAGTCTGGCCCGGCGGCCCGGTAATTAGCTGGTCGTAGTTGAACTCATTGAAGAGGAACAGGTTACGAAGAGGTGGCTTCAATCCGATGTCCCGAACGTTGTTGCTCAGATAGGGAATCGAATATTCGATTACCGCGTCAGCAAACATGTGATGACTGGTATGGCCGCCGATTGCCGGCACATAGCCGAAGTCGCTCTGAACGCCAAACGGGCGAAGATATTTCAGCATCGGCAAGTTCGGAAGATCGCCAAGACCCTTTTCCCATAGAAAGACCGGGCCGAGGCTCGTATGGCTCTGGGCTTCGACGGCTGTGTTACCGGTCGGTAACTGCAGTTGCGCCGCGAAGGTCAGCATGAATTCGTGTTCCAGCGAGTAGTAGAGGGCGTATTTGCCAAAAAGCGTGAGATCGTCGAAGCCCTCGGTCGCGCGGCCCTCAGACGGTGAAACGTGACTCCAGGCGCTGCCTCCGCCAACGCTGAATCTGGGTGTGTCTTGTTCATCCAGATACAGAACCTTCTCGATCGAGAACCCGATACCGTAGGTGTTCGCATCGCTGCTCTTGACCCATGACGGTTGCAGGATGTCCAGCTCGTTGGCCGGTGTTGGGTCCTGAGTGACGATAGGCTCCAAAAACACGTAGTCTCCGACGACCCCGTGGGACCAAGCCGGGCCGTAATGCAGAAGGACCAAGAGAAAAAGGGAGATGGCACCGACCCTTTTCATAAGCTTCTTTCCGATCGGCGAGCGCGCAAGGCAGCTTTGAGGGCAAGCCCGCGTCTCTCGCCATGCCAGCGGACAGGAAATCTCTGGTGATAAAAGGCTGGCTTAGGCCGAAGCTTTGGGCGGCGGGATCTCGGGTGCGATCGTCGGACTAATCAAACGCTTTGGTGGGCTATAGGAGGTTTTACTGTGTGCAATAAGATTAAGAGCTGGCGGACTCGTAGCCGGCCGGGCGATGGGATTGCTCAAGCCGCCTGCCGCGGTCTGTAAAGGCTCGCAAATGTTGAGCGTAAAACTGGGTTGTTTTGGGTGGAAATCGACCACGATTCCGGAGCAGAGGGGCAGACTTCCTGACAAAATGCCGAGCGCAAGAAGGATGCAAATAACGCGCACGTCGGATTTATGAAACCAGCTCACGGGTGCTCACGAGTGTAGAACAGGCGCCGATCGCGGCTCAAGCTCGCGGCTTGTTTTGTGGCGGCGGATGATCGGTCGTTGTCTGCCGCAAGGTGACACCAGTAGAACGGTGAACGGCGGGACGTGCATACCGACCTTCCCGCAGAAATCTATCGAACTTGTTGAAAATTTTCTGGAGCGGGTGATCGGTTTTCTGGTCGCTTCACTCAGGGACAAGTTATCAAGCCTGCGGAGCAAAAGGTTGAAGGTCTCGTAGCGCGAAAGCAACGCCATGTTTGATTTGCTGAGGGGCCGTCGCTCGCTCATAAATTCTTCACCGAATGGTTTGAGGGCCGTGAAAGCCTGTACTACGACATTATCGTCATGTATTTCGCGCTAGTTGACCCTGAGCTTGTGCGGCTGGGCTATACGACGGAAGACTATGAGGAACAGAGGTGCTGGCAGTACGACCCGCGCCATTGGAGGCGCAGGCGGCTGGGTCGGGAACGCGCAGCATAGCTGCGATTATGTCCACGATGAAGCAGAGGCGCTTCGCGTTCTCGAGGTGGGTGAGGGCCGAATTCAGCGAGAGACCGAAATTGGAAATCAATTTGGTGGTGCACTGAGGACGGAGCGGATGAGGAAGGGGGAAGACGGATGGAGTTCAAAAACAGATTGAGATGTTGAGGGCATTCGAGCGCTTGCGGTGTGGCGGCCTATTGTCAGGCTCCGATTGGCTGCGCCCCTTCCGCTTTGCGGGTTCTAGTCTCGGATTCCTGCTTCGAGCTTCTAGTAAAGGAAATGCTGCTTTGCACTAAACAGGTAGGAATACGGGCCGAAAGCAATCCCGTCCGACTCTCCGTAATCGGCGATCGCCCCGGCCACTCCAAGGGCGGCCGCGATGGGCGCGCTAATCAGTGAAAAGGCAGCACCGGCCAGAGTCAAAGCAAATGAAACAGGCTTTTTCCACGCTTTGCGAGCGCGTTTTCTTAAATCGTTGGCGAGGTCGTCTAACTCGGCCTGGCGTAGCTCGAATGCCTCCTTCTGCTCTGCCTCTGACATCCGCGAAAGCTGCATTGCGAATTTGCGGACGGACAAGGAATATCTTCGATGCGCCTCAAGATTCTGTTTCCTGAAGTCCAGGACCTCGTCGATCGGGAACGGACCAAGGTCAACAGTTACGGCGTTCAGGTCGAATTCGATGACGCGCCCGGCCGATGGCGCCATGTCGGCAGTCATTAATTCCGTGAGTGCTTGCACCATTTTGGGCACGTCGGTGGCGGGACTGAGATTCGCGCCGATCTGAGCGCCATAGGGCCTTAATATCTGTGCGAGAAGAACCAGCACCAAGGACCGAACCCTCGGGTGCATCGGTATCGAAATTCCGTCTTCGCTGTCCTTCGCGAGGCCTCGCTTCTTAAGATCTTCAACAATCATTTCCGCAAGAGCTTGGTCGCCACCATAGCCCATGCGCGACCGCGAAATTGTGCCAAAAGCCGTCTGCTCCCTGGCAAGGTCGTCAAGCGCACCGGATGCGATAATGTCAGTGAGTGCGGTCGCCAATTTTTCGGTGGCCGATTTATCGACCGCCTTTTCTGGTTCGATAATTTCAAGCAGTCCGTATTGCTTTAGTCCCGCGACAATAGCAGGGTCGACCTCTTCTGGAAGGTTCCCCATGTAATTCGGCACTAGAAGGGCAATGCCGTCGAAAAATAAGATGAGGTTCTTTATCCAGTCCCCGGACGACCACATCCAGTTGGGATAATAGAAGGCTAGATCCCGTTTTCCATCAACCTTGTTCGCCATCTCGCCCCCCAGGACGACCCAGTTCTTTAATCAACACTTAGGACGGCTGATCCGAGGCTTATCGCCCTCGTTATATTAATGGTACCCGAATGGCAAGTCTGAACCGATTAAGTGAAAGAAGCGTTTCTTCGACTTCTATACATATGTCTTCAAGCATTCCCCATTTTCCGCGCTTACGAGCTTCCGTCAATGCGCCGATGTTGATTTCTATCATCTTCGCTGTCTCTGCAAATTTGTAGTAATTGCTCCGCGGCTAATTCCTAAACTGCTGGCGGCCCCGAGTCACCGCTTTTGTCGATGACCGCAGCAGCTAAACAAAAGCCCTGTCGCGTATGCTCACGCGTCTTCGACGTCGAGGCCTTTCGCCCTACCGTCGTCGGGATGATGTGGCCGGACGGTCGCTCGAACTGGTGGGAGGAATGTATCGCGACGTCTGATCAGTTGCGCGACTCCGGTCATGCCTCAAGTATCAGCTAGCCGAAGGAAAAGGTCGCGGTGTTGGCGCTGGGCGTTGACGCGGCGCCGGCGCTTCAGCGCTCGGTCGCTGCCATCGACCTGACGCGTCTCAAGGCGCTCTCTCGTAGCGCTCGCGGCCGCGCGGCAGGCTCACCGCAAGTCATTAGCAAGACTATTACAACAGAGCCACACCTACCCGTCCAAGGAACTCTCGCCAGACCCTCTTCGTGATTTTGAAAACGCCCTCTCAAAAATGCGCCTTCAAGGCCGATTTACGGGACGGGTTCAGGGCCATTTTCTGCCCCCTACGCTCGACTCATGCGCCAGCTATAGCGCACCATAGCTAAAGCCCGATGCCAGCAAATCGCCGCTCGCGATCCCAAACCATCCTGGTGATATTCCCCAACCATCCCGCCGGCTCCATACGGCGAGCGCATCTACAATACGTCTACATTAGAGTTGGCCGAGAGCGATTATAAACGCGCGTAATAGAGATTTCCCTTATTTTCTAGGCATCTACTGGAGCGGGTGATCGGTTTCGAACCGACGACCTTGTGCTTGGCAAGCACACGCTCTACCAACTGAGCTACACCCGCCCCGCGCCAATTGTGGAATTCTATCGTTTAGCCGCCAGTTGCGCCGCTGTCAACTTGCCCGACGTGCGGCCGCAAGCGTCATCTTGCACACCCTTCATATCACCGCGCGCTTGATCGGCTGCTGCGCTCGCTCAGGCCGCGCCATTACCCTGAGAGCCTTGACAAAGTAATCGATCCCCGACCATACCGTGACCACCATCGCGATCCACAGGACAAACATACCGGCTGCGAAGAAATTGATATTAAAGACGGTGTAATGAATCAGCAGGCCCTGAATTGATATCGACTGCAGTGCCATCTTGTACTTGCCGAGTTCCTCGGCCGCCATCACGCGCCCCTCGGCAGCCGCCACCGCGCGCAATCCGGTCACGAGGATTTCGCGGGACACCAGCACGACCACCATCCAGGCGGGCACGCGCGGCATGCGTGAGATTCCGGCCAGCATTATAAGTGCGGCGGTTATCAGCAGCTTGTCGGCCATTGGATCGAGAAACTGGCCAAGGGTACTGCCGGATCCGTAATTACGCGCGATGTAGCCATCGAGGAAATCGGTGATCGTCGCAGCAAAAAAGACCGCGGCCGCGAGCCCCGCCGCGAGTGGCCCCGGAAACAGAAGCAGACACACCAGCAACGGCACCGTGCCGATCCTGGCCAAGGTCAGAAGGTTGGGTGTGGTGAGCGTCACCGATCGCGCCTACGGTCGTCCGCGAAATCCGCCAACATACCTGCATTCGACCTTATGGCAAGCTTCAATTTCAGGCAATCGACCTCGAGTAAAGCACCCATTGACCGGCTTGACTGTCCGCGCAAGCCTGAAATAGCGTTCGGGCGGCCGTGCCGGAGGCAACACGTCAAGCATGGATCCAATCGGCAGCGATTTCCTGGTAATCGGCGGCGGTATCGCGGGACTGCTCTTCGCGATCAAGGCCGCAGAGCACGGAAGCGTCAGTGTGCTCACCAAGGCGGCGAGCAGCGAAGCGAACACGGCTTACGCCCAAGGCGGGATTGCCAGCGTTTGGAGCGTCGCCGATTCATTCGAGTCGCATATCGCCGACACGATGCGGGCCGGAGCCGGGCTGTGCAATCGCGCCGCGGTCGAGACGATTGTGCGTGACGGACCCGGCGCGGTTCGTGAGCTAATCGCGCTCGGCACCCGTTTCACGCGTTTGGAGGAAGGCGGCGAGGATGAGTACGACCTCGGCCGCGAGGGTGGCCACAGCCATCGCCGGGTCCTGCACGCCCAGGATTTGACCGGACGCGAGATCATGCGGGCGTTGGGCGAAGCGGCCGCGTCACTTCGCAATATCCGCGTGCTCGAAAATCACGTGGCGGTCAATCTGCTGGTCGAGAAGGGCTCAAACGGCCGCCCAGGCGCGTGCTGGGGCGCCTACGCGCTCGAAAAAGCTACGATGGCCGTGCGCAAAGTAGTCGCACGAACGACGCTGCTGGCGACCGGCGGAGCTGGCAAGGTCTATCTGTACACTACCAATCCGGAAATCGCGTCGGGCGACGGGGTCGCGATGGCCTACCGCGCGGGCGCGGCGATCGCCAATATGGAATTCTATCAATTCCATCCGACCTGCCTGTATCACCCCGCTGCGAAATCATTCCTGATATCGGAAGCGCTGCGCGGGGAGGGTGCGATTCTGCGACTGCCGGACGGCAGTGCTTTCATGAAGCGCTATCATCCGGACGCCGAACTGGCGCCGCGCGACGTGGTCGCCCGCGCGATCGATTCCGAAATGAAACGGTTCGGCCTGGATAACGTCTTTCTCGATATCAGCCATCGAGAGGCCTCTTATATTCGCGAACGCTTTCCCAATATCTACAAGCGATGCCTTAGCTTCGGCTTCGATCTCACGGCCCAGCCGATCCCGGTCGTCCCGGCCGCGCACTATATGTGCGGCGGGGTAGTAACTGACTTGTTCGGACGCACCTCGATCCCGCGGCTGTATGCGGCTGGCGAGACCGCAATGACCGGGCTGCACGGCGCCAACCGGCTCGCCTCGAATTCCTTGTTGGAAGCGGCGGTGATGGGCCGGCGAGCCTTTGCGTCGGTGTTTGACACCATGCGCAACGATTCCGCTGTGCCGCCCGAGTTCCCGGAATGGGACCCGGGACACGCCGCCCGAAGCGAGCAGCGCGTGTTGATAACCCAAAGCTGGGACGAGATTCGCCGCCTGATGTGGAACTACGTCGGGATCGTGCGCAGCGATCGGCGGCTGGATCGCGCATTGCGCCGGATCCAGCTTCTAAAGGAAGAGATCCACGGATACTACTGGGATCACATGCTCGATTCGGATCTAATAGAATTGCGCAACCTGGTCACCGTCGCGGAGTTGGTGGTGCAATCCGCGATGGCGCGCAAGGAATCGCGTGGCCTCCACTATACTATCGACTATCCGGACCACGACGACGTTCAATGGCTGCACGACACGCTGATGCAGCTTGATGCACGCCAATCGGGCGCACTCGCAGCGCAAGCCTGACCCGCTCTTCGGCCGCGGCCGCTGCGCCGAATCAGGTGCATTCGAACCGGCAAAACGGGCGCCGGCTGGAAATCAGCTAGCTACATTTTCTGAAGCAGGGAGCTGGGCGTCGATGTACTCAAAGACGAGCTTGTCGTCGGCGAGGTCGACGCGAACCGTGCCGCCTTTGGCCAGCCGCCCGAAAAGTACTTCATCGGCGAGCACCCGGGCGATCTCGTTCTCGATCATCCTGCCGAGCGGCCGTGCGCCGAAGCGCGTATCGTAGCCGTGCTCGGCGAGCCATTTCTTCGCGGCTGCGGAAACCTCGAGTTTGACGCGGTTGGCGTTGAGCCGCTGCTGTAACTCGCCGAGGAATTTGTCCACCACCTGCTCGATCACTGGTGGAGGCAGCGGCGCAAATTCGATTATCGCCGAAAGCCGATTGCGGAATTCAGGCGAAAACATCCGGTCGATCACCGCCTTGGGCGAGCCGGTCGCCATGGCTGCGCCAAAGCCAATCATCGCGCGGGCCAATTCCTGGGCACCAGCGTTGGTGGTCATCACGATGATCACATTGCGGAAGTCGGCTTTGCGTCCGTTGTTGTCGGTCAAGGTGGCGTGGTCCATCACCTGCAGCAGGATATTGAACAGGTCGGGATGGGCCTTTTCGATCTCGTCGAGCAGCAGCACGCAATGCGGGTTCTTGTTGATGCCGTCGGTCAGCAGCCCGCCCTGGTCGAACCCCACGTATCCCGGAGGCGCGCCAATCAAGCGCGAGACCGTGTGCCGTTCCATGTACTCCGACATGTCAAAGCGCAGAAATTCGACCCCCATCACTTTTGCGAGTTGGCGCGCGACCTCGGTCTTGCCCACGCCAGTCGGTCCGGCGAAAAGGAATGCCCCGACCGGGCGATCCGGATGAGCCAGGCCTGAGCGCGCGAGCTTGATCGCGCGGCATACCGCCTCGATTGCGGTGTCCTGACCATACACCACTTTCTTGAGTTCGGGTTCGAGATTCTGCAACCGCGAGCGGTCCGATGACGATACGGAGCGTTCGGGTATTTTCGCCATGCGAGCGACGGTCCGCTCCGAATCGCGCGCTCCCACCGTCACGGTTTCGCTGTTGCGTGCCCGCAGATGGCCGGCGACACCGGCTTCGTCCATTACATCGATGGCCTTGTCGGGCAAGTATCGATCGTTGATATAGCGGGCTGACAATTCGACCGCCGTGCGAATCGCCGAGGAGGTATAACGCACGTTGTGATGTTTTTCGTAGTGCGCCTTGAGGCCATTCAGAATCTGAATCGCCTCGTCCTGCGTGGGCTCGGCGACATCGATACGCTGGAAGCGTCGGCCGAGCGCTTTGTCGCGATCGAATGAGCGCTTGTATTCCTGGTAGGTCGTCGAACCGATACAACGCAACTCGCCGGAAGCCAGCGCGGGCTTGAGCAGGTTCGACGCGTCCATGGTCGAGCCCGAGGCAGAGCCCGCGCCCACGATCGTATGGATCTCGTCGATGAAGAGCACTATCCGGCGATTCCCGGTGGCCGCTTTGATTACCGCCTTGAGACGTTGTTCGAAGTCGCCGCGAAAGCGCGTCCCGGCGAGCAATGCGCCCATGTCCAGCGCGAAGATCTGCACCTCCTTCAACGCCGCCGGAACCCGGCCTTCATGCACCGCAAGCGCCAGGCCCTCGGCCAGAGCGGTCTTCCCGACCCCGGCCTCGCCGACGAATACCGGGTTGTTCTTGCGCCGGCGCAGCAGTATATGAACCGCGCGCTCGATTTCGTTTTTGCGTCCGATTAGCGGATCGATCTGGCCCTTCGCCGCGCGCTCGTTGAGATTTATCGCGTAGGTC
>DATEGX010000218.1:0-3914 GCA_035279875.1 Binataceae bacterium (SeqCode) | reverse complement strand
CGATCCCGCGAACGAAGGTATAATTACCTTTGATATTTTCTATTAGCATGGCGAGCCTCCCTGGACTGGTTTTCCGACCGGTTTGATGTTTGCGCGATTGCGAACGGGGCCGTCAAGCTGGTCGCACGTCGACCGGCCATGAGCGGCTAAGGGCGAACAAATTGGGGGCCATTCGCCGGGCTTCGCGCCGTGGACACTACGGCTTATACCCTAGTATGATGCGCGAACGGCCTGACCGCGACGGTCATTCGAAGCGATTTTAGTAGCCATTTCGGCACCGAATCGCCTCAAAACCTGGGGAGCACCGCATGGAGCAGCAGGCACTAATGCTAAAGGGCTATCGCGTTCTCGATTTCACCCATTTCGTGGCGGGGCCGACCTGCACGCGAATCCTGGGCGAACTCGGGGCGGACGTCATAAAGCTCGAGCGTTCGCTTGGCGGCGATCATGTCCGTGGCTTGGGGCTCACGTCCAAAGACGGTATGAGCACCTATTACTTCCAGCATTCGCATTCCAAGCGCAGTCTAGCACTCGATTTGCAAAAGCCTGAGGCGCGCGAAATCGTCCTCAGGATGATCCCGAAAATCGACGTAGTAGTCGAAAACTTTGCCCCAGGCGTAATCCGTGAGATGGGCTTCGGCTACGACGTTTTGAGCAAGCTTAATCCGAAGCTGGTGATGTGCTCGGTTTCCGCTACCGGACAGACCGGTCCGTTGAGCAATCGACCCGGTTACGATTTTATCGGCGCGTCGTTCGCCGGCGTGACCGGACTGCTGGGCGAGCCCGATCGCCCGCCGATTACCCCGACCCTCGCGATCGGCGACGTCTCGACCGGGGTGGCGGCGGCAATGGCGGTCGGCTTTGCGCTGCTCAACGCGGCGCGTACCGGCAAGGGTCAATACCTCGACGCCTCATTGCTCGATACCTACTTCCACATGCATGAAATGGCGGTACCCGTCATCTCGATTCGCAAGGAAAAGTTCACTATCAAGCGCAACGGCTCGCAGCATCCCTACGGCAGCCCTTCAGGGGTATTCAAATGTCCGGGCGGCTTTATCATGCTGCTGGTCCAACAGCATGAGTTTTCACGTTTGGCTCGCGCGATGGGCCGGCCGGAGTTGGCCGACGACGACCGCTTCAAGAGCAACGGGCGGCGCGTGCGCAACAACGAAGCGCTGAAACAGATGGTCGAAGAATGGTTTGCCACCTTCCCCGATCGCGAGAGCGTGGTCGCGGCGCTGGATAAGTTTCGCGTGCCCTGCGCCCCGATATTGACGCTCGAGGAAGCGATGGAGCATCCCCATCTGCGCGAACGCAAGACCGTGCGCCGGGTGAAGGACGCAGCGCTGGGTGAGTTCGATATCCCCGGCTTCCCGGTGAAATTCTCCGACTGGCCCGCGCGCACCGATTTGAAGGCCTCGCGCCTTGGTGAGGACAACGAAGCGGTTTTGCGCGAGATGCTGAACCTGTCAGACGCGGAAATCGAAAAGCTCTACGCCCAGGAAATATTGCTCAAGGCGCGGGCGGTTGAGGCGCCGCAAGACTCGTTGCCGGAGCGATAGATAGATGCCAGGAGACCGGCAGGCTGCGTGGGACGAAATCGCGATAAGTAGATAGTCTACAAAGCTTGCGGATGCGACCGGATCGGGCGCCTACCGCCGGCTCGAAAAACGGAGGAAGTAAACTCAGATGGCAGAATGGACAGAGGAAGTCACCCACGTCGCGGGGAGTGACCTCGCAATTATCCGTGGTGGCAGCGGCAAGCCGCTCCTCGTGTTTCACGAGGAACTGGGGCATCCCGGCTGGCTCAGTTGGCACGAGGCGCTGGCACGCGACCATACACTGCTGATCCCGGTGCAGCCGGGACTTGGCAAGTCGGCCAAGATCGATTGGCTGCGCAATATCCATGAACTCGCGATTTGGTATTCATGGGCGCTGCGCGAGAAGGACCTGGCGCCGATCGACGTTATCGGATTTTCGCTGGGCGGATGGATCGCCGCGGAAATAGCCTCATTCAATGCGAAGCTGTTTCGCCGGATGGTGCTGGTGGCGCCGATGGGAATAAAGCCGCCCGATGGCGAAATCATGGATATTTTTTCGATCACCGCGCGCACTTCGCTCAACGCCAGCGTCTATGACCATGACGCCACGCCTGAGTTCGCGAAGCTCTACGGCGGCGAACGCACTCCCGAGCAATTCGAAGCCTTCGAGGACGCGCGCACCGAAAATGCGCGGCTGGCGTGGGAACCAATCCTGCACAACCGGTCGCTCGAGCACCTGCTCGAGGGCGTCAGCGGTCTGCCAACCCAGGTCATCTGGGGGCGCGAGGACGGTGTCGTCCCGGTGAGCGCGGCCGAGTCCTATCGCAAGGCGCTGCACAATAGCGACGTGAAGGTCACCATTTTCGATCATTGCGGTCATCGGCCGGAGATCGAGAAGTCGGCCGAATTTATCAAGCTGGTCCGCGAGTTCCTCGCCTGAGGGCGGGCAATAGCGTGAGCTGAAGGAGAAAAGCCATGCATATCATGTATTTCACCGAACGCCCGTATCGCGACGTTCCGGAAGAAGAGGTCATTCGCAATCGCAGCTTCTTCGGTGTGCCCAACAGCTTCTATGACCCCGAAGTTGGCGCGCGCTACTACAACGAATATATCGACGAAGACGTGTACGCCGAAGAGGTCGGCTTCGACGCGATCATGCTCAACGAGCATCACGGCACGCCGTTCTGCATGGGCGCCGTGATGAACGTCGAGGCGGCAATCCTGGCCCGCGTGACCAAGAAAGCCCGGATCGTCCTGCTCGGTAATCCGCTGCCGGTGCTGAAGCATCCGCTGCGGATGGCCGAAGAGCTTGCGATGATCGACCTCATCTCAAAGGGGCGGCTGGTTCCCGGATGGGTTCGTGGCGCCGGCAGCGAGCAGATTTTCAACAACGCCAATCCGGCCTACAACCGCGAATACTTCAACGAAGCTCACGACGTCGTGATCGCCGCATGGACGCGCCCCGGTCCGTTCCGCTGGGAGGGCAAGCACTTCAACTATCGCTACATCAACCCGTGGGCGCTGCCCTACCAGAAACCGCATCCGCCGATCTGGATTCCGGGCGTAATCAGTCCGGAAACAGTCGTATGGTGCGCCGAGCATCGCTACCCGTACATCGGCCTCGGCACCGCGCTGCAATCCACGGTCGAGTTGTGGAACCTCTACGGGCAGACGGCCGCGGACCATGGCTACCAGGCGGGCACCGAGAATTTCGGCTACCTGCAGCAGATCCACGTTTCGGATACCGAAGAGAAAGCCCAGGAAGAGGGCAAGGCGGCGCTCTTCGGAGGCGGTGCAGCGAACTTTTCCCGCCCGGAATGGACTCTGCCACCGGGCTACAATTCGAAGGAAGCGATCCGCCGGCTGGCGCGGCAAGCCACCGACTATGGCTTCCTCGGCATCACCAGCGAGAAGTTGAACGAAGCCCAGACAGGTGCTGGCGAGCGCCGCGATCCCAACGAGACCAAGGCCGGCACCCGCGAACGCCTCAAGCGCGGTGAAGTCAGTATCGAAGAGGCCAAGCGTAAGATCTACGCCAATTATCAGAAGGCGCAGGACGGCCTGCAGATCATCATCGGCACCCCGAAGACGGTCATCCCCAAGCTCAAGCTGATACTCGAGGTTTTACGCCCGGGAGTATTCGGGCTGTTCCAGGCGCAGGGTCCACTGACCTTCGACCAGCGCATGAACAGCATTCGGCTGATGGGTCAGGAAGTACTGCCGGCGATGCGCGAGATCGCCAAGGGGCTCGGCATCGCGGATCCATTCGAGCGCGCACCCGGTTCCCGTCCGTACGTTTCGGGCACCAAAATCGACGCCCTGGTGGATCTCGAGGCGCTCAAGCGCGCGCCCAAGCGCGACGAGAGCGTGCGG